>NZ_SJPV01000010.1:174004-331509 GCF_007860135.1 Novipirellula artificiosorum | reverse complement strand
GTAGCACCCTTGGCGCACCGTCGACCGGGATATCCCTTGTCAAGTTGCACCTCTGCAGAGCTCGACTCCGTTTCTACCGGCAACGGCACGATAACAAGTGAAAATAGCTCCTGCCAGCAATCATGGGACACCGGAGAGATGCCTCGAAAACCTCCTGCGCACGCTTCCGCCGGATGAGCCAAAAAACCTAGGTGCGCAAGAGCCTCAGCAAGCTTACACCTTCGCAAAAATCGGACAAGCGACGAGGACCTTGTGGATCGGAATGCAACGATGCCACGACCTGTCCAACGCATGGAACACATTCGGACCAGGAGCCAAAAAAATATCACCGGATTAGGATGTGGGGTACAACGAGCTCTGCGCGGGCAGGGGTGGTTGGATACCGAAACACTGTATTCGTCACAACTTAAAAACCGGACGACCTCGTAACGGGGGGGACGTTACTCGATTGCGGCATATCTGCCTGATCCCCTGGCTTGTTTGGTCACCCCCGGTGATCGGCTGACCCCGTTTCCTTGTGCGCGAGAACCTACGTCCTTCGTAAAAATGCTCTAGCGAATGCCGGAATGAAGCTGGCTTCGGCGTACCGTACGATCGATGCAATCACCGTGGATTAGCCCGCAATGCGGGTGATCTTGATCGTATGCGTGACGGGCACGACTGCGTCGGCGACGGCCTGGGCCAAGGGGGCTCGTTCGGCTTCGGTCTCCAAAACCGCTTTCTCGAAGTCGGCTTTGCCCGGGGCTCCATGGAAAATGGCTTTGACTTGCTTGGTTTCAAAGGCTTGTTTTTCGGCCACCGCACCGTCAACACGATCGAAGGCCTCGCAGAACGGATTCTCTGGAAACTCGACGGGCAAATGAATCCCCGCTGCCAACTCCTGGTCGGAGAACGTTTTGGATTGATCGCCCCATCGCACTTCGTATTGCCCTGGTTTCGCGCCAACCCCTTTCAAGACAAAGCGATTCAAGTCTTCGGTGAAGGGCACCAATGTCGTTCCCGAGCGGATACTCGCGTCGCTGTGAAGATCACCGCGGGCACAGAAAGGGTATCGTTGGCTCGTGATGGTCGCGACGCCCCCCAAATAGCTATCGATTTGATGGCCTTCACTCGCGGCTGCGGCTTGCTTGTCCAAATCAATCGTGATCGTACCGATGTCGCCATTGAGGCCGAGCGATCGCAACAGCGACCATGCCATGATGACATGACCGGCCCAATTAGGATGCACTCCATCGCTCCCCGCTACGTCGTAGGGCTTTTCGGACGTGGCGTTATGTTGCCCCGGTGCGAAGACTTGCGCCTGATACATGGGCCAAAAGATATCTGCGAAACGCACGTTCTCTTTTTCCGCCACGTCAATCGCAATGTCGCGTAGGGCGCAGAGATTCAAATTTTGTTCATCCAGCGTACCGCTTCGTGTCTTGACCCAGTGCGGAACCTTGCCCGTACAGCCAGGCGATCCTACAACAACGCGCACATCGGCTTGTTTGAAGCGGCGGACAATGGCGGTGTAGTGGTCCTCGTACCATTGACCATTGGTCACATCAAACGGGCGATAACGACAATCGTTCATCCCGTAGACCAACGTGGCCACGGTCGGTTGGAAGCTCAGGCAATCCTTGTCCATTCGGTTGTAAAAACCATCGGTTTTCTCGCCGCTCCATCCATATTGGCGGCAAGTGACCTTCAGCTGTGGAACACAAACGGTCAAGTAAGTCTCCATGATCCGTGAGTACCGTTTTTGCTCGGTAATCGAATCACCACAGATCGCAAGTCGGTCACCAGTCTTTAACAGCAAAGGCCCGATTTGCGGTGCACGGCGAGGATGGAATATCTCAAACGCCTCGTGATCGGGTTTCACCTCGTAATCATACGGACCGAAGGTTACGGGCTTGACGGATGGCGATACATCGTTCCGCTCCGAAACCGTTTGACCCATTGCAACCGACGCAGCCCAGGTGGCGGTGAAGAGGATCAAGAGTGCGCTGTATCTCATGGGGAATGTTCTTGGTGGGATGGAAAGGACGCGGTCCAAATGGACCGTTGTTTAAGGAGGTCGCATTGTAGCAAAAGTAAATCGCGATTGCTTGAGGCCACTTCGCTGTGTCGCCACCCCCATTTGTGACTATCATGGAGTGGTCTGGCTGGTAGCAGCGAGTTGCCTCACGGAGACGTGATTGCCGTCAGACAGCGAGAAGTGTCGATTTGCCCGATCCTTGATCTAGGACCCATGCCGAACTCCGAATCCTATCTGGCGATTGCGCTGTCGGTTGGCCTTGGGCTGCTGGTGGGCCTGCAACGACAATGGAAAGCATCCGAAGTCGCGGGGATTCGGACATTTCCGTTGATCACGATGCTTGGGGCAATCATGGCGTTGGTTTCGGGGGGACAGTCTCAATGGCCGATTGGCGCGGGTTTGCTCGGCGTCGCGTCGCTGTTGGTCATGGCGAATCTGATCAAAGTGAACGCCGGCAAGGTCGATCCAGGGATTACCACCGAATCGGCTGCTTTGTTGATGTTTGGGGTGGGTGTTGCATTGGGCTACGGCATGAATGGTCCCGCCATTGTCGTAACGGGCGTCGTTTCCGTGTTGCTTCAATGGAAGCGACTTTTGCACGACTGGGTTTCACGAATCGGTGAAAACGACCTGCGCGGGATCACCAACTTGGTTTTGATCTCGCTGGTGATTCTTCCCCTTTTACCCGATCAGACGTATGGCCCCTATCAAGTGCTGAATCCCTACAAGATCTGGCTGATGGTCGTCCTGATCGTCGGCATCAGCATGGTCGCGTATGTCTTGTACAAGGTCCTCGGGGCGGGGGTGGGTGCCATTCTGGGTGGCATCTTGGGCGGGCTCATTTCCAGCACCGCGACAACGGTCAGTTACGCAAGGCAGACCAAGAGCAATCCATCGATCAGTTCCATCGCAGCCCTTGTCATTGTGATTGCGTCGACCATCGTCAATGTTCGAGTGATAGGCGAGATCGCGTTGGTTGCGCCGAAGTTGCTGCAAGCGGCGCTGCCACCGATTGCAATCGTGTTGGCCGTCATGGTTCTCGAATGCATCGTGCTGCTCTTGTTGCTTCGTCGAACCGACACGCAATTGCCCGATCATGAAAATCCGTCGCAGCTGAAACCCGCGATCGTGTTCGGAGCACTTTATGCGGTCGTTCTTTTCATTGTTGCCGCCGCCAAACATCACTTTGGCAATGAAGCATTGTACGTCATTGCCATGATCTCAGGGTTGACCGACGTGGATGCGATCACGCTTTCGACGGCCAAGATGTTCCAAGATGGCAATCTCGACGAGACCATCGCCTGGCGGGTGATTTTGATCGCGACGATGTCGAACCTCGTTTTCAAAGCGGTCGCGGTCGCGATCCTGGGCAGTCGTCGTTTGTTTGTTTACGTGCTGATCCTTTTTGCGATCGCCTTCCTTGCCGCAACGGCACTGCTCGCTTATTGGCCCGACACGTTGCTGCCGTCAAGCTACGCCAGCGTATTTTCGAACCCTTGACCGGTTCAACGGCGGTTTGTCTCTGATTGATTTCCCGTCGATTTTCCGGTCAGACGCAAAGGATGAAAACCGAGTCGATGCAATCGCGTAGCATGTAATCCTAGCCAGTCGACCGCTACAATTGCGGCCTCCACGACGACTCGCTCTCCCGCTCGTTGCATCAATGAATCATCCTGACGCGTCGACCCGCGATTACCTGAAACTCCACTTCATCATCTTGATGTGGGGTTTTACTGGCGTGCTAGGCGAACTGATCGATCTGCCCGCGATCGAATTGGTTTGGTTTCGCTGTGTTCTCGCGGCGTGCACCCTGGCAATGATCCTGCGTTCTCAGATTCGAATCGAACGCCGCGATGCACTTCGTCTGGGGTGCGTTGGGGCGATGATTGGGTTGCACTGGGTTTTGTTTTTCCTGGCGGTCAAGATTTCCAATGTCTCCGTCTGCATGGTCGGCATGGCCACCACGTCGCTATGGACCGCGATCCTCGAACCCTTGATGTTACCCGCGGCCAAATTTCGACGAGGCGATCTTGTTTTTGGTTTCCTAATTATTTTGGCCGTCGCTGGGATTGTCCGCAGCGAGCTTGATCATTCTCTCGGCTTTGCGGTCGCGATCGCTTCGGCCATCGTTGCAGCGATCTTTTCGATCTTGAACAGCCCCTTTGCAAAACGACTGGACCATCGCGTGATTGCATTTTACGAGATGATCGGAGCGGCACTGTTTTGCGGCCTTTGTTTCCCCGTCTCTGCGTACTGGCTCAGCGAAGGACGCGGCCTCGACCTCCGTCCCGGCTTGTTCGACTCGATCTACTTGGTTGTGCTCGCAGTCGTTTGCACGGTTTACGCGTTCAGCCAGTATGTCGAGCTCTTGAAGCGAATGAGTGTTTTCACGATCAATTTCGCGAACAATTTGGAACCGGTTTATGGGATGTTGATGGGGGCACTTTTGTTTGCGGATTATCAATCCCTGGGCGTCGGTTTCTATGCGGGCGCGGTCGCGATTGCTATTCTTGTATTATTGCATACGAAGCTATCACGACGAAAACCCATGGCAGTCAATTGAGCACTCTAAAACCCGCACTCAAATCCGCTCAGCGGCAATGCGAGAAGCTTGGCCTTGGCGGTGACCAGAAGATGATCCTCGTTTGCATGGATCAAAGAACCGAAAAGTGCGCGAGTTCGAAGCAGATGGTCGAGTCGTGGAAGTATCTGAAGCGACGCCTGAAAGAACTCAAATTGGAGAAACGGGGTGGCGTCGTCCGAGTCAAAATCAGCTGTGTCGACATCTGTCGAGGCGGTCCGATCCTGGCCATCATGCCCGATGGAATCTGGTACGGTGGATGCACGCCCGCAGTCATCGATCGGATTTTGATGGAACATCTTGCCAATGGCAAACCGGTGGAAGAATATGTCATTGCTTCTAAAAGCCTCTGAAGAAGATAGATCATTAACGTCAGGACTCTCGTTTTTACCGTGTTGATGGCTCAATCCTCGATGGGCCATGCCCAGCAAATCGGCCATGCCCAACGATCCACCCGATACGGTTCGCATCGTCGCTGAACCGAAGACCACTGGCGTCGTGCCGTGGGCGATTCAGTTTTAGAAATTGACAAAGCCGGGGGTCACTCCACTTCATCTAGATCGAGCCGATACAGCACTTGGTTGTAATCGTGGCGAGGGGTGATGGGCGGATCGTTCGCGAAGGTGTGGGTGTAGGTCGCCTCAAACAGCAAAATGGAAGCGTCCGAATCAGTGAATGGTGGATGCAACAGCGGATTGTAAAACGTATAGTTTTGGTGAGTGACGACTTTGATCGCATCGCAATCCCCATCGCATTCGTAACTTTCTTACTACAAATATGGTACCATTGAACGCCATGCAGATCAGAAGCGTGGTAATGCATTCACAACGTATTCATTGGAACGCATAACATGAATCCCCACTCCACACGACGTCAAGCCATCAAGTCGATGGTGGCCGCGACTGCGATGCCTGCCATCACGGCAAACGCCTTTACGGACTCCAATAAATCCTTGCTGCCGGTTCGGACCATCACACAGGGACCACAACACCACTGGTTTGGGTACTACGACAAATTGCAGTTCGATCCTAGCAATCGATACGTCCTGTCCAATCAAGTGGCATTTGAACATCGAACTCCGAAAGCCGATGACGAAATTCGCGTCGGGATGGTGGACACGCACGAAAAAGATCAGTGGATTCCACTGGGCAAGAGTCACGCTTGGGGGTGGCAACAAGGATGCATGTTGCAGTGGCGACCGGGATCGACAACCGAAGTCGTTTGGAATGATCGTGAAGGCGATCGTTATGTTTGCCGTGTGATGGATGTCAAGACACGAAAGCAGCGCACGTTACCGCGGCCGATCTATGCACTCAGCGGCGATGGAAGCTATGCGATCACGGCAGATTTTTCGCGGATCCAAAGAATGCGTCCAGGATACGGGTACGTCGGGTTGGCTGATCCGTGTGCTCGGCAGCGTGCACCGGAGGATTCAGGAGTCTGGAAGATGAATATGGACTCGGGCGAATCCGAACTTGTCTTTTCGCTGGCCGATGCCGCGATGATTGAGTACAACGGAAACAGGCTGCTGGACAAGTGGAACTATTTTAATCACTTGTTAGTCAGCCCTGATAGCTCGCGATTCATTGTCTTGCATCGCTGGCGAGACAGTACGAGTGAGGGTGACGACGCAGAACCAACGGGTGGATTTGTGACACGGATGTTTACGGTCGCCGCAGATGGATCGGAGCGTTACGTGTTGGATCCTTCCGGATTTACCTCCCACTTCATCTGGCGAGATCCACAACATGTGTGTGCATGGACAAAGCCTGTCGGAAAACGGAGTGGGTTTTATCTATTTACGGACCAGACGGACAAAGTTGAAATCGTGGGCGAAGGGGTGATGGTGAAAAATGGCCATAACACCTACGTCCCCAACACCGAAAACCAGTGGATCTTGAACGACACCTATCCCGATGAATCGCGAAACCAAAACCCGTATTTGTATCACGTGCCAAGCGGCCGCAAAGTGGATTTGGGCCATTTTCATTCACCACTTCCGTACAGTGGCGAATGGCGCTGTGACACGCATCCACGGAACAGCAACGACGGCAAATCGGTCGTGATTGACTCACCCCACACGGGCGAGGGTCGGCAACTGCACCTCATCGACATCAGCAAGATCGTTGCCTAGTAGTCGTACCAGACGCCACCGCCAAGATAGTGCTCGTCTTCGTAGAAAAATTCAAACTGGCTGGTGGGACCGTTATGGTACTGCAATCCCGTTCGGAACTGGTTTCCAGATTTGCTGCCTTTCCATTGCCAGCCCGTTTGCAGAGTCCACGCGGGATCAAAATCGACCGCTTCACGGAGATCCAAATTCACTGCAAAAAATGGATTGCCTGATGTTCGGCTCACCGGGATACCGGTGTACTCGAAACCTGTTTGAAACTGCCACGGCTTTGCGCCCCCGGATCGCTTTACCGCCAAAGCGGATTCACCATAGATCCGAACGCGTTCGTTTGGATAAAGGCTGCCACCGAGTACCAGTGATTCGGTTACATAGTTGATTCGTTCGAACAGCGGGTTGCGAATCAAGTACTCGTCGCCAACATGGGAACTGATGTGAAAGTAGCCGAACTTTGCCCCCCAATTGCCCTGACGCGTCGTGATCAGTGTGCCAAATCGAAAGTCGACCGATTCAACGTCTTCCTGTTCCCGAATGTTGAGTCTTGTCATCGCGGCGCCTTCGACGTCCCACTGCCAGCCTTGTCCGCCTCGGGCATCACCGGTCCCGTATCGCAATAGTCCTACGCGGCCACCGAGAGTCGCATCCCAGTAAATGCCATGGTCGGTGTCTCCGAAAATGACCGTCGAAATCCTCGGTTCGTGTGGTGCCGCCAGATAGGAATGCCAAAGCAAGCCGTCTGGCAATGCCGTCCAAGTCCAAGGCTCCGCACAACTCGGCTCGCCGTAGGGATAGGAAGCATTCGGAACGAGGGATGCACCGGTATCGTCGAAATAGCTCTGGACGCTACGGTTGCTCGTGTTATCGTACAGCGGCACGACCTCGGAGCTCTGCTCGTAGTACTCGGCAGACTCCAAAGCCCAATTCGGTACGGGGCCCTCCTCATCGATGAATGCTGGACCGGGTTGAGGCATCTGCACGGTCTCGGCCTCAGTCATCAAGCCGCTTCCGAGCAATTCCAGCTCACCGTCCTGGGAGCCAATCGTGGGCATTTGCAGCGGCGCGTCATCGGCAGCGCGCGCGGAAAATCCGCTGCCCAGCCAGCTGCCCATCAGACAAACGCTCAGAATCCATCCAAGCGGTGATCTGCGACAATACGTTTGAATCAACTTCAAGACCCACCCGAGGTGTTGGACAGCAAAAACGAGCAAAAAATCCCTGAGCGGTGGGTTGAAGGAACAACGAGCCCCACCTGATACAACAAATCACACTTCTTTGGCAAGCAGCTCCTGGCAGCCTGGGTAAATCAAGAAGAATGGATAGAAAATACTTCGGCACTGCGCGGCGTGCAGGGCCTCCGCACCTGCAAACGTATCTACTAACACGTGTCTTATCGGCCATCAGGGCGTCGAAGATGACCCTTGTCCGTACCAAAGTTGTCTCGGCGATCGAGGCCAGCTAACCCTCTTCGGTTTGCTAGCAAGGAACCACCGATCGACAGTAGAACCCTGCTGGATTCAAACAATCTAGTGGACTCGGCACGTCGGTGGCTTCGCTCTACATTGCTGTTGGGAGCGATCATCGCTCTCGAGTCCCGCGCCCCGTCCGCCACTGATCGATTTCATCCCTATGCTTCCGGATCCTGAAACCCACACGATTGTGCCTGGCCCGACTTCGGTTGACGACCTCCGTGAACTGATCGAATCGGACGCGGTCAACGATGCCGCGCTTGTGTTGGACCGAATGTCCGAAGACGAGCGGTCGATCGCGGTGACCGGATTGCCGACCGAAGCGGCGGCGGACTTGATCGAGCATTTGGTGGAAGAGCAGGCCGCCGAGATTCTTGAGCAGCTTGCTCCGAACGTCGCTGCGTTGATCTTGGAGGAATTGACGAGCGATGTGCGGGCCGACTTGATTGCCGAGTTGGCCACCGATTCCGCGTCGCAAATTTTGGATGTCATGTCGCCCGAGGAGGCGGAAGAAACCAAGGAACTCAGCCGCTATGATCCGGAATCGGCCGGCGGTTTGATGGTGACGGAACTGTTGGCATTCGAGTCCAGTACGACGGTGCAAGGCGTCTTTGATGATCTGACGACAAACTCGGATTTGTACCGTGACATCGACGTCCAGTACAGCTTTGTCGTGGAAAACGATCGACTCGTCGGTGTCTTACCGATGAGAGACCTATTTCTGGCGAAACGATCGACTCCTCTTCGAGAGATGATGATCAAGGACCCGATTGCGGTCCGTGATGATACCGACATGGACACGTTGGAGGACGTTTTTGATAACCATCACTTCCTTGGCATTCCTGTGGTCAACCCTGCCGGAGAACTGGTTGGTGTGGTCCAGCGAACGGCGATGGAGCATGCGTTGGCGGCCCATGACCGTAGCGACTACTTGAAATCACAGGGGATCATCGGCGGTGAAGAAATTCGCAGTTTGCCAGTTGCGGAACGAGCCCGACGGCGTTTGTCGTGGCTGAGTGTCAACATCTTGCTAAACATCGTTGCCGCAAGTGTGATCGCCATGTTTCAAGACACGCTTTCGTCCGTCATTGCGTTGGCCGTTTTTCTACCGATCATTTCCGACATGAGTGGCTGCAGCGGCAATCAGGCGGTTGCGGTCAGTATGCGAGAATTGTCATTAGGGTTGATTCGACCCAGCGAACTGCTGCGAGTGTGGGGCAAAGAGATCTCGGTTGGAACGATCAACGGCATTTGCCTAGGGCTGCTGGTTGGAATGGCGGCATTTTTATGGAAAGGCGATCCGATGTTAGGATTCGTCGTCGGTTCAGCACTCTGTTTGAACACGATGGTCGCCGTATCGATTGGCGGGATGGTTCCGCTGTTGATGAAGCGGTTCGGTTTTGACCCTGCGATCGCATCCGGACCGATTCTCACCACCATCACCGACATGTTCGGATTTTTCTTGGTCTTGAGTATGGCTAGCGTGTTGTTGGTTTAGCTTTTCCGAGCTGTTCGTTGAGTTCGTTCAATCTTGCTTGAAGCTGCTTTTCGAATCCGCGATCCACCGGTTCGTAGTAGGTCCGATCGACTCCCAAATAGTCCTGTTCTGCGACGCCACCCTCGTTGTCGTGACTGTACTGATAACCGTCACCGTGCCCCAACGATTTTGCACCTGCGTAGTGGGTGCAGCGGAGGTGTTTCGGAACAGGAACGACCTGTTTTTCTCGGACGTCACGCCGTGCGGCGCCGATCGCTAGCGTCGCTGCATTGCTTTTGGGTGCTAACGCAAGGTAGGCGACCGTTTGGCTAAGGGTCAGTTGACACTCGGGCAATCCGACGAACTCGCACGCCTGCATCGCAGAGACGGCGATCGTCAAGGCGCGGGGATCCGCATTGCCCACATCTTCGCTTGCCAAAATCACCAAACGGCGACAGAGAAAGCGAACATCCTCGCCCCCTTCGAGCATCCGTGCGAGCCAATACATCCCGGCGTCGACATCGCTGCCACGGATGCTCTTGATCAGCGCGCTGATCAAATCATAGTGATCGTCACCGCTGCCGTCATAGCCGCTTAGCCGGCTACCGATCGACTCGGCCATGATGTCCCGTGTGATGGTTTCCCCACGATCGTTTGCGCTCAACACCGCGATCTCCAACGCCGACAGCGCCCGTCGAGCATCACCTTCACTTGCTTCGCAGAGGAATTCGATCGCCTCTTCTTCTAAATCGATCGTCTGATTTCCAAAACCTCGTTCGCGATCGGACAACGCATGATCGATCAGGACGCGAATCTCGGCGGGTGCCAGTGGTTGAAGTCCAAACAATTGGCTTCGTGACAACAAAGCACCATTAACGGCAAAATGGGGGTTGCTGGTAGTTGCACCGATCAGTGAAACGATTCCGTCTTCCACATCGGGCAGAAGAGCATCTTGTTGGCTCTTGCTGAAACGATGAATTTCATCAACGAACAAAATCGGTCGCGGTTCACCTACCGAAACGAGATCCCGGGCCCAAGACAGAACCTCGCGGAGCTCCTTGACGCCGCTGGTTACGGCGCTGACACCTTGCAGCCGGCAGCCGGTCTCGGACGCCAACAGTCGTGCCAAGGTGGTCTTGCCGGTTCCAGGAGGGCCGAACAAGATGATCGAACCGAGTCGACCGGAATCGATCATACGCCGCAACAGTTTCCCTTCCCCTAGAATCTGGTGTTGGCCGATAAATTCACTTAGAGTCCGCGGTCGCAAGCGGGCGGCCAACGGTTGAGCCGAGCGAAGGTTGTCTTCTTCGGTATCCGAAAACAAAGATTGGCTTTTAGGCATCGACAATGGCTCAAACAAGGGCAAGAAAAATGTTGACATGGATTGCTGTGGCAATCGGCGGCACATTCATCCTGGCCGTTTGGCTGGGAGTTGACAACTGGAGTCGCGATTTTACGACGAACTTTGCCGAACTCGACTCCGAGAATGCTGACGTCCATCTGCGTCCACGCTTGTTGGAGGCGTCCCCCGAATCGGTTGCCGAGTCGATTTCGCGATGGGCCAGCCGACATTCCGGCTGGGCCGTCGAATCGAAAACGCAGCTGGATGCTTCGATTCGACTTCACTTGACGCGAACCACGCCCTTGTTCCGTTTTGTTGACGATATTCACGTAACATTGGTGGGTATCGACGGCAAAACGAGACTCGACGCGGAGAGCCGCTCACGCGTCGGCATAGGGGATCTGGGGCAGAATCCTCGCAACCTGAAAGAGTTGTTGGCGGGATTGGAGGTGATGCAACTTGACGAGATCCAGTACGATCAGCGTGAGTCGAAAACATGATGAGGGCTGGTTGTCCCCCAGAATCGAAAGGAGCTGGAATTGAATATCGTGATTCTACACTGTCATATGCAGCGTGGAGGCGTAACGCAGGTCATCGAGAATCACGTGCAGGCGATCGTTCAGCTTGGCGGTGCCCACCGGGTTTTCTTGGTATCGGGGCCCCGAGTATCGGGAATTTCGAAAAAGACCGCCGATCGCATCACTCCGATTCTGCTGAAGGACTTTGATTACGATTCCGCAGAATCTGCCAATCAACCCGCGGAGCTTCGTGCGGAGTCAATGGCCACGGAGTTAGTGGACCAGTTTGCTGCCGCCGGAATCGATCGTGATGAAACCGTTTTGCACTGGCACAATCACGGTCTCGGCAAGAACACGGCCGCTCCGGGAGCGATCCGTCGTTTGGCTAAGCTTGGTTGGCGCCTTTTGCTTCAAATCCACGACTACGCGGAGGACAATCGGCCCGAGAATTACTTGCATCTTATCCGATCCATCGGCGCGACCACGCAGAGCGACATTGACGACTATCTGTATCCTTCAACGGATTCCATCCACTATGCGACTCTCAGTCATGCCGATCGGTCGGTGATCACAGGGCTGGGAATTGACGATGCCCGGGTTCATTGCCTCCCCAATTGTGTTCACTTTGCCGAAGGGGTGCCCGACAGCGCCACGTCAAGACAAAAAGTTGCTGCGGCATTCGGACTGGCTGACTCCGCCCAATGGTGGCTTTATCCGGTGCGTGGGATCCGGCGCAAGAACGTCGGTGAATTCCTCCTGTTGAGCCGTTTTCTACCTGGCGATGACATCGCTGGCATCACGTTGTGTCCTGAGACACCAATCGAGAAGCGGTCCTACGAACGTTGGCGCAGCGTCGGCCAAGCACTTGCACCGCGAGCGGTTTTCGATTGCGGCCATCATCGCGAAGTTTCTTTCATGGAGAATTTAGCGGCATCAAGCGGAGTCCTCTCCACCAGTGTTGCCGAGGGCTTTGGTATGGCGATGCTCGAGCCTTGGCTTGCTGATCGAGGCGTGGTCGCGAGAGATTTGCCGACCGTCACCCGCGATTTTGTTGCCTCCGGTGTTCAGTTGCCTGGGCAATACGCTTCGATTCCGATCCCGGCTGACGAACAATGGTTGCGTGAATCGATCGTCACATCCCGAGAAGCGTTTCATGCCGCCTGGAAATCGCTGCCGGAAGCCTTCCGTCCCGATTTTCCTAGCTTTGATCCTTCCAGCGGCGAGATTGATTTTGCCTCGTTAACGCCAGATCGCCAAACGGATGTCTTGCAGCGAATGGCATCGGACCCGGGATTCGAAACGGCCGTGAAAGAACGGTCATTCGGGATCGCCGATCGACTCAAGACCCCATTGGCACCGGAAACGATCCGACAAAATCGAGTGACGATCGAAAACCGCTACAGCACGGAAAAGCAATCCCGGCAATTGCAATCAATCTATTTTTCCCTGCTAAATGCCCGCGTCGACACTCTCGTCAAGCCACCCCGCTCTGCCGGTGTGGCACTCGATCTCGTCTCGGCCGCTCGTCCCTTTTTTCCTTGCCGTACGGAAGTGATTTGATGACCTCATTTGGCGATACGGATCGTGCGATGGATGCCATGATCTCGCAACGTCATCCCTTGCAACCGATTCCCACGTCCATCGCAGCCAAACTGCGACCAATGCCCGAAATCCGATCGGTCATTTTTGACGTTTATGGGACACTCGTGATCAGTGGCAGCGGTGACATCGGGACCTCGGTTGAGTCATCGCATCCTGCGATTCAAAATCAAAACGATCCAGCCTCTGCGTTTTCAGCGGTGGGCATGGCCCTGAACCGTCCGGCTGAAGAGATCATTGCCTGCATGCGGCGATTGATCCAAGAAACGAACCAGCAGCGGGAAAGCGAGTCGTGTGTGAAACCGGAAGTCGATATTTTGGACATTTGGCGGAGGACGCTACTGCGGTTTGGAGAGCCTGAAGAGACGCTGCAACCACGACGTGTGTTACGGTTCGCGGCCGAGTACGAGGCGCGAGCCAATCCGACTTGGCCCATGCCGGGCGCTGCGAAATTGCTGCCTGGACTCCACCAACGCGGCAAGAGGTTGGGAATCGTCTCGAACGCGCAAGTGTTCACACCCTGGTTGGTCGAAGATCTTTTGGGAATGTCGCTTGATGAAGCTGGATTCGACTTGAATCTGTGTCTATTCTCGAACCGGTTCTTGCGTGCGAAACCCGATCCGATGCTTTTCGACCATCTGGTCCAAAATCTCGATCGATGTGGAGTATCGCCGAATCAGGCCATCTACGTCGGCAATGACATGCTCAACGACGTTTACGCCGCGTCCGCCGCAGGTTTGAAAACGGCATGGTTTGTCGGTGACAAGCGAAGTTGTCGGACTCGAACCGACGACACGAGGTGTCAATCCCTTCAAGCAGACCTGGTGCTGACGGATCTGCAACAGTTGTTAGATTGTCTGTAGCTCAGGAGTCGCAGAGAGGTTTACATCCGTTGTCGCTGAAAAGGAATGTGATCACGACTCGATTCCAGCGACTCACGGGAGCGGGCGGACGTTTTTCGAGCGGTAGACCGCTTCGCTTTCGGTTGTACCGCACGACGGAAATTCAAAAGATACACATTTTGCCGGCTCACACAGGACTGATTGACATCGATGGGCGTTCAGATTGGATTTGTTGGGACACGCTTTTCCGGTACCGACGGCGTTTCGTTGGAGAGTGCGAAATGGGCCCAGGTGCTCTGGGACCATCGCCACGTCAGCCATTGGTACTCGGGACTAAGTGATCGCGACCCTGCTATTTCGATGGTCGTTCCCCATGCCTACTTTGGACACCCCGATATCGAATGGATCAACCGCCGCGCGTTTGGGATCCGAACCCGAACACCCGACGTGACGCAGCGGATTTACGCTCTAGCCGACTATCTGAAGGGGACGCTGTATGAGTTCACGCGTCGATTTGATATCGATCTGCTGATCGTGCAAAATGCACTCTGCATTCCGATGAACATTCCACTCGGTGTCGCCTTGACTTCATTCATCGCAGAAACGGGATTTCCCACAATCGCCCACCACCATGATTTTTATTGGGAACGGGACCGATTCAGCGTGTCGGCGGTAACCGATTTGTTGTCGATGGCCTTCCCACCCGCATTGCCACAAATCCAAAGTGTGACCATCAATTCGTTTGCCCAAGAAGATCTTGCTCATCGCCGTGGCGTTTCTTCAATCTTGGTCCCCAACGTCCTCGACTTTGAGACAGAACCGAGCGAGATCGATGACTACGCCAAGGGATTTCGCGCGGATATTGGCTTGGCGGACGATGACATCCTGTTCCTACAACCGACGCGGGTGGTGCCGCGAAAAGGAATTGAACACGCAATCTCTTTGGTTGCTTCGTTGAATGATGATCGTTGCAAACTCGTCATTTCCCATGCCAGCGGCGACGAAGGAAATGAGTATTTGGCGATGCTCAATGACATGGCCGAACACCAGGGCGTTGACCTCATCCTTTGTGACAAGATCGTGGACGATAAACGATGCACCAACGAAGATGGCAAACAGGTCTACACGCTCGCAGATGCCTATTCACAGGCTGACTTCATCACCTACCCCAGTTTGTACGAAGGGTTCGGCAACGCGCTACTTGAAGCGTTTTACTTTCGCAAACCCGTTCTGGTCAACCGTTACTCGATCTACGTTGCTGACATCGAACCCAAAGGCGCCAAGGTGATTGCCATGGATGGCTACCTAACGCGTGAAGTTGTCGCCAAGGTTCGCCGCATCATTGACGACCCGATCTATCGTGAAGAGATGGTGGATTTCAACTACGAGATTGGCAAAGCCTTCTTCAGCTACAGCGTTCTGAGACGAAAACTGCGAGCCTTGGTCACCAATTTTACAGGACAAGACAATCTATAGCCCCATGACGACTGAAACCATCAAAGATCTGCTCCGCGAGCTTTATGGTCACGTTCCTGGTGAACTGTTATCAGGCATCGAGGCGCTGATGCAAACTACGGCCGATTCGAACCCCTCCGAGACGATGAGTACGAACTCACTGTGGTCCGAGCAAGATGTCGTGTTGATCAGCTATGCGGATCAGATTCGCAGCGACGACGCATGCCCGCTTGAAACGTTACGGTCCTTCTTGATCGAAAATGAGCTTGACGACCAAATCCGCTGCGTTCATTTGCTGCCCTTCTTTCCATACACGAGTGACGATGGATTTTCCGTCGTCGATTATTTGGAGGTCGATCAAGACTCGGGTAACTGGGATGAGATTGCACGAATCGGTGAGTCGTTTGATTTGATGTTTGACCTCGTCTTGAACCACTGCTCGCAATCGCATGCTTGGTTTAGACGATATTTGAATGGCGATCCGGATTATGAGAGCTTCTTCATTGATCAAGATCCGTCGATGGATTTGTCCGCTGTGACTCGCCCGCGAAGCTTGCCGCTGCTGACACCGTTTGAATCCTCAACGGGCGAGAAGCACATTTGGACAACCTTTAGTGCCGACCAAGTGGATTTGAATTATGCCAATCCCCATGTGATGCTGCGAATGCTTGAAACCTTGGTCGAATATGGCCGTCGGGGCGCCCGAATCATTCGACTCGATGCAATTGCTTACCTTTGGAAAATCGTTGGCACGTCGTGCATCCATCTCCCCCAAACTCACGCCGCGGTTCGCTTGATGCGTGCAGTCCTGGATCAAGCTGTGCCCGGGACCTTGGTGCTGACTGAAACCAATGTGCCGCATGTTGAGAACATTCGCTACTTCGGCAGTGGCGACAACGAAGCCCACATGGTGTACCAGTTCAGTTTGCCGCCGTTGTTGCTCGACGCGATCCATAGCGGTGACACGAGCGCACTCCAACAATGGCTAAAAACACTCTCGCCTCCCTCGTCCACCACGACGTTCTTCAACTTCACTGCATCACACGATGGCATCGGAGTTCGTCCCCTCGAAGGCCTCGTTGCGCCAGAGCGAGTGAGAGCGTTGGCTGAAGTCGTTCGCAACGCAGGTGGTCGTGTCAACACGCGCCGCAATGCTGATGGAACGGATGCTCCCTATGAGTTGAACATCACCTATTTGGATGCGGTTGCAGACCGCCGCAGCGTCTCGCCAGCAGAGCATTCTCGCCGATTCTTGGCGACCCAAGCAATTATGTTAGCGATGCAAGGTGTCCCAGCCGTCTATTTCCACAGCCTGGTGGGGACACCGAACGATGAAGAAGGCGTTCGCCAATCTGGGCAAAACCGAAGCATCAACCGGCATAAGTACAGACGCGATGAGCTAGAGGGTGCTTTGGCAGACGTTGACTCGCTACAGCGGCGTGTTTTTGACGGGTACCGTCGGTTGCTCAACGTCCGTAAGACACTGGTTGCATTTCATCCCAATGCGAGTCAAACCGTGCTTGAACTGCCAGTGGATGGTTTGCTGGGATTTTTACGTAAATCGGCGTCAGGTGAAACGGTTGCCGTCATCGCAAATTTGTCGGATCAACCGAAGACGATCGACGCATCCGTGATTGGTTATACGGCTGCGTTCGACGTGCTGGCCGAAGAAACGCTCCGCACCCTCGGGGAAATCGCCTTACGTCCGTTTCAAGTACGCTGGATCGTCGATCCCAACCATGCACCTCGCATCGCCGGTCGCATCGCGTGAGTGCGGATTCATTTCTGGTGGAACACCATCACCGGATC
Organism: Novipirellula artificiosorum; assembly: GCF_007860135.1. Taxonomy (NCBI): domain Bacteria; kingdom Pseudomonadati; phylum Planctomycetota; class Planctomycetia; order Pirellulales; family Pirellulaceae; genus Novipirellula; species Novipirellula artificiosorum. The sequence goes on along the minus strand of NZ_SJPV01000010.1, from coordinate 314,272 downwards.
GACGACCGACTTGTGCTGCGTCAGCGCTTCCACCACTCGACCGAGTAACAACACGCTCGGAGCGTCGTCAGGGTGATCATAGACCAGCGAGGCAAGTTCCTTGGCGGCACCGGTGAGGTCGCTCTCGTTGTAATGATGGAGGGCCTTTTCGTAACGTTCACACATTTGCGTCCAGACCGGAGCGGCATTGGGATGGAATTCGTAAAGTGTGATCACGCTTTTGATCCCCACGGGCCTGGCATCGGCAAGGCGTCGGGTATGGAAAACAGAATGATTGGCGGTTGACAGCCCTTTCTCAAGCGCGGTTTGAGTCGACGAGGCAATGATTGCGGTCACACCGAAGGCTTTCGTCATTCCCTGGATACGGCTGGCTATGTTGACGGTGTTTCCTAACGGTCCATACTTGAATTTGACCTTTGAACCGGTGTTGCCTACCTGGGCAATGCCAGTGTTGATGCCGATGCCCAAGCCAAATCCCTCCGGAGTCAGTTCATTCCATCTCTGACGTAAAGGATCGATGCGTAGGAGCATATCGGCGGCAGCCCGACATGCGCGGATCGCATGATCCGGTTGATCCGCAGGAGCCCCCCACATCGCCATGAGTTCATCGCCGATGTAGTCAACGAGTACGCCATCATGCTGGATCACGCACTGACTGAGTTCGGTCAACACATCGTTGATCCATTCGATCGTTCGGGCAGGACCGATTCGCTCCGAGACAGCACTGAATCCGCGGATATCACAGAACAGCACCGTCACTTCCGCATCGCGTCCCGCCAACAAATTCTCATCTTTGCGCAGAGATTCGGTTACCGCCGGAGAGAAGAATTGAGTCATCGCGGCACGAAGAGACTCTTCGCGTTGGCGTGCTAAGCCGGACGCGACAGCACTGGCCATCACTTCCAACAACGTTCCCTCCAATTCCCCGATCGGTTCGTTTGCATGTGTTGGATGAATCTTACGGTCGCCATAGACCACTCCGATCACATCGCCCGTATCGTCAAGCATGGGGGCAGCAACGGCACGGTCCAGGATCATCATCGAAGCACGCACGGCCTCGAAGGAACCATCGGGTTCAAAGATGACGGTCTTTTTGGAATAAAGCACATTTTCAAGGAGCCGGGAACTACCGACAGGTAACGGCTCGGCATGGCTATTGTTATCGAAATTGATCGCTGTATTGGTATCAGCACGGAACGTCGAACGTACCACCCAGCGGTTTTGACTTCGCAAGATCACGTAAGCACAATCAAGTTCGATCATTGTCGCGGTGGCGCGAACGGCGGCCTCAAAGAATTCGTTCGAACCAGCCGCTTTCTGAACGACTGTTAACGCTTGGCGAACCAGGCTGACCGCGACCTCACCTGCGTCCTGTTCACTCGTGTCGCTGCACAATTGACCGAGTCTGGCCGCGTCATGGCCCATGGCAAATGTAGAGCGATCTCCGTCGATCGTTCGCAAGGTCGTGTCACTCGCTGGCGAGAAATCGGTAGCACCTGGCTGATGAGGCTTGATCACCAGCATCAGTTCTTGGGGAAGTTTCAGCTTAACCGGTCCCGAAGTGGAGATCGATTCACGCGGCCGCAGGACAGCATTTTCTTCGCCAACATGGATAACCGATTGGTCATGGATGTTGACCACTCGCAGGCCACCTTCGTCATCTTCCTCTAATCGTAATGCATGACGTGGAATCCAGAGTAGACCGATCGGTGCGACGGGGATCCGGACCGTCTTGTCACCAAGTTCGTGTACGGTCAATAGCTCTTCGCCGGTGGCTTGTCGCCCCAGTTCGACCGGCAAGCTCACATCGCGGACCTGAGAGCTGAATTCATTGGATTGGACGGCAATGTCAATGGTTTTCACAAACGTGTCCTTTCACTCGATCGGATTCAGTTTGCCATTTGCAGTCGGAAAGGCATCGCCAGTATACCGCAACGCAAGGCTCCACGCCCCAGCAATGGGTGTTAGAATGGAATTGCGATGAACAATTCACCATGAGCCATCATGAGGAGATCCATGATGTCCCCGCTTGGAAATGGAACGTCTTATCCGCTCGGTGCCACGATTACGCCCAGCGGGGTCAACTTTAGCATTCACTCCAAGAGCTGCACATCCATGGAGTTGTTGCTGTTTGACTCAGTCGATGATGCCAAACCGACGCGTGTGATTCAACTCGATGAAGACCGCAATCATACGTTTCATTATTGGCACGTCCTGGTCGAAGGCGTCCGAGCGGGCCAAAAGTATGCCTATCGAGCTGACGGTCCTTTTCTTCCCTCGCATGGCTTGCGTTTTGACAAAACGAAGATTCTCTTAGACCCCTATGGTCGCGTGGTTGATGTGCCTGACGACTACCGACGCGAAGCAGCCATTGAACCAGGTGAGAACACGCCGTATGCCATGAAGAGCGTTGTTGCTGATCTGAGCACGTACGATTGGGAAGGTGATCTACCTCTGCGTCATCCCTTCAACAAGACGATCATCTATGAGATGCATGTGGGCGGGTTTACCAAACACCCGAGCGCAAACGTGTTGCCGGAGCTGCGGGGAACTTTCAGCGGGCTTGTGGAGAAGATCCCCTACTTACAGGATTTGGGAATTACGGCAGTCGAGTTGTTACCTGTCTTCCAGTTTGACCCCCAGGAAGCACCGGCAGGATTGACGAATTATTGGGGCTACAATCCGGTATCCTTCTTTGCCCCGCATTCGGGTTATGGGGCGAGCAAGTCGCCATTGCAGTTGCTTGATGAATTTCGTGACATGGTCAAGGCACTTCATCGTGCGAACATCGAAGTGCTCTTGGATGTTGTCTACAACCATACCGCCGAAGGCGGTGAGAATGGGCCGACCTTTTGCTTCAAAGGATTGGAAAACTCGGCCTACTATATTTTGGATCGGAATCCTGCAAGTCGTCACGATCGCAGTCGCTATGCCAACTTTAGTGGTTGTGGGAATACACTCAATGGCAATCACGCGATCGTGCGACGGATGATTCTTAGCAGCCTGCGCTATTGGGTCGAGGAGATGCATGTCGACGGATTCCGGTTCGATCTCGCCTCCGTTCTATCGCGAGACGAGAATGGCTGTCCTCAAGCAAGCCCGCCGATCTTGTGGGATATCGAAACCGATCCTGTGCTGAGCGGTACGAAGCTCATTGCCGAAGCCTGGGATGCATCGGGTTTGTATCAAGTAGGCAGCTTTTTTGGCGATCACTGGAAAGAGTGGAATGGTCGATTCCGTGACGATGTGCGATCCTTTGTCAAATCAGATGCTGGGTATGCGGGAGTCTTCTCAAAACGGCTGTTGGCAAGCCCCGATCTCTACGAGCATCAGGATCGTGAGCCCGAACAGAGCATTAACTTCGTGACCTCTCATGATGGTTTCACGCTCAATGATTTGGTTTCCTACAATGTTAAACACAACGAAGCCAACTTGGAGGACAACCGCGATGGCTGCAACGCCAACTACAGTTGGAACTGTGGTGTCGAGGGGCCGACCGAGGATCCTCAAATTGAAAAGCTTCGGGCGAAGCAGATCAAGAACTTCTTGACCATCAATCTGCTTGCCTTTGGTGTTCCGATGCTCGTGATGGGCGACGAAATGAGACGCAGTCAAAACGGCAATAACAATTCGTATTGCCAAGATACCGAATGGAATTGGTTGGATTGGTCGCTGCTAAAAAAACAGGCCGGGCTTCATCGCTTTGTCAAAGGTCTGATCAAGTATCGTAAGAATCTGCCCCTTCGATCGAAGCAGGACATCAGTCTGAACGATGTCTTGACGCGTTCCCGAGTTCGTTGGCACGGATCAGAATTGGGCAAGCCCGATTGGGGAAGCGAGTCACGCAGCGTCGCGCTGACGATCGAGAGACCGGAAAAATGGTTTTATTTGATCTTCAATGCCTTTTGGGAGCCGATGGAGTTTCAAATCCCCATCGTTCCAGATGCGTTTGAGCCATGGAATCGAGTCGTCGACACCGACTTGCCGTCACCGCATGATATTGGTCCTGGCGAGTCGCTTGCCGGATGTGATTTCTATCGAGTCCAAGACCGATCGACCGTCATTTTGACCTCCGTACAAAAAGAGGACACATGAATCCCAGTCAATTATTCCGCTGCTTTCGAGTGGAGTTCCCAATCCTTTTGAAGTTGCGTTTCTTCCAGGTTCTTTGGCTTGGGTAAATCGCCTGGGCCGGGCCGTGTGGAATCAGGCAGCGCGGAAACAGCCATGGCTTGATCGAGAGGATCGAGGCCTAACGCTGCTTGCATGTCAGCAAGCGCGGCAAACCAGAACTGTTGCGCTTCCACCAATTTGATCTCGGTTTCATTCGCCTTGGATTCCAGCAAGTTCAGATAGATCAGATCGATCTTCCCTCGATCGAACGCAAAACGGTAGCGATCAAGCGTTTCGAATGCTGCACGCAGAGAGATCTCGTTCTGTTCAACCATTTGCTTTGCCAACACCAATGCGTTGTAGGCTGTCATCAATTCAGCCCCGATTTTATCCCGCTGAAGCCGCAGTTTCTCATTGATCTGGACCATCTTTGCCGTCGTGGATTGAATCTTGCCACGGGCTTTACGACGTTGAATCGGCATTTCTCCCTGTAAACCAATCACCAATTCAAACTCGCTCTTATCGTCCGATTTGGTTGCTGCCTTGCCGATGTCCTGCGAAGCCTCCGCGATGAAATCCACCCTTGGCAGGAGGTCATTGCAAGCCACACGACGCTCCAGTTCAACGCCGCGCAGTTCCAATTGCAGCAGCTGTGGCTCAGGCCGTCGCATCAGTGCAGCGGCAAGGTCTTGGTCAAAATTTGATTCGGGCAATTGGGTTTCGGGAAAGTGATCAGGAAGCCAATTGTCGCTGGGGACCATCGGTTGCCCCATCTCATCGCGCAAGTACAGCGAGAGCTTGAAGGCGATTTGACGGTATTTCTGCTCCGTTTCTAGAACCTTTGCTCGTCGTTCCGCAATCAGTTGTTGGTTGAGAATGAGATCAATCTCGGCAAATTTGTCTGCCTCAAAGCCTGCCTCAAACTGTTTGCCGCGTTTTTCAGCGATTTGCAACAACTCGCGTTGGGCTTCCAGCACGGCACCGGCAGCAACCCATTGCCAGTAGATTCCCATGGCGTCGCGAGACGTGTCGAGTATCGCTTGTTGGATGATGGGGTCAGCAGCTTGCCGAGCCAACGAGGCTTGGAAGACCGCAAGCCGATTCGTGTCGATCGCTCGACCTTGAAGCAAGGGATGGACGAAAGCGAGTTTGAACTCACCCGCTTCATCGGTTTGGCGTTCTTTGTACCAAGGCTGGAAATGACCACGTCCAATTCGATATCCCGCTGCCAGATAACTGCCCCACCACGTTTGCCGAGCGACACCAATGCCATTTCGGTAGTTCTCGTAGTTCCCCAGAGGCTCAGAAATCGTATTCCCGTATAGCTTGGTATCGAAACTGCCATAGGCTTGCGTCAGTTCGCCCGTTGCGACAATAGGCTGTTGCCGAGCGCGAGCGATTTCGGGATAGGCGCGATACAAACTGGCCACGACATCGGCGAGGGTCAATCGGTCCCCGTTGGCAGAGTCGCGAGACGCTTCGTCTGACTCCGCCGGCGACTCTAACGGATCGGCTTCGACCATTTGGATCGTGACGCCATTCTGCATTGGGACGGACGGATCTCTCCTCTCGGCCGTTTCCGAAAGTTCCGACTCGCTTTGCAGCAAAACAAAAAACTCAGAAACCGTGACGTCGCGAGGAACTTCATCGAGCACCTGAGCCTGCACCACGGGCAGCGCGCCGCTGACGAAAACCCACACCAACGCAGCAACGCTGCTTAGACGCAGATGCGACATCAGAGCTTGGGCATCTTTACTGTGCCAGCCTTGTCCTTCGATTTTTCTGGTTCCTTGTCGGCAATTGTTGGAGGAAACCCGTTTAGCTGACGCCATATTTCGTAACCAAGCGGAACCTGTTTCAGTAGCACCCATCCATTAGCGCGCACGCCTTGTCGGAGGTATCGGTCATCCGGCCATCCTTTCTCCCCTTCTTCGCCCAAGTCAGGAGTCACAACAACTCGAAAATTTCCTTTGCCATCATCAGTTGGGAAAACTCGGTTGACTTTTCCGCCGAAAGTCCCGATCGCAACCGAAGGCCAACCCACAAACTGGACAGCCGGCCACCCCTCAAACTGTATTCTTACCCGGTCTCCCTCGTGAATGAGCGGCAAATCGTTGCCGCTAATTCGCATCTCGACTGCCAAATCCGTCGTATCGGGAACAATCACAAACAGCTGGTCTCCTTCCTTGATCGTGTCACTGCCTTCCAAGCCAAACCACTGCTGAATAAATCCGGCGCGAGGCGCTTGGACATCCAATCGGTCGTATTCTGCGCGTTTGTTTTCGAGATCGATGAGTTCTTTTTCAGTGGTTCGCAGTTTTTGGAGATTCTCCAACACCTTCTGATTGGCACTTCGGTTTTTGATATCGATATCGCGTTTCTTCGATTCAATCTCCTCTTCCTTTGACATCAAGGTCGCGTACGCTTCTTCGACAGCCCCTTCGGCCTTAAGAACTTTTGCCTGCTGAGCTTCGACCGTCTGCCGTTTCGAAAACAACTCTTCGCGTGATACCAGACCTCTCGACGCAACCTCTTCTGCGATCCTGAGTTGGTTGCGTTTATCGGTCAGCTCTGCCTGCAGCGCAATGACCTCGTTTTTGGCTTGGTCCCATTTTTTGTTGGCCGCCTGGTAATCTTGATTCAAAGATCGAGTCAGGCTTTCGCCGCTACTCTGTTGCAATTCTGTTGCCTGTTCCGCAACCGCCAGCATCGATTCCGCGGCGGAGATTTTCGATTCAATCATTGCGATTTGGGTATCGAGTTGCAGCACGGCGCCTTCTGCAAACGGCGTCAATCGGAGCAACAATTCACCCTTTTCAACATAACTGCCTTCGCGCAAACCGGGTTTGACGTAACTGACGACTCCCTTGGCTGGACTCAATACGGGTTGGGGTCGGTCTTGAGGATCCAACGCGACCACGGTGCCAACACCGCGAGCCGTTTGACGCCAGGGTGCAAAGACCATTGCAACGATCGCCACGACCAACATCACGAAGGTCAATCTCGCAAAAAAGCGAATGAAGCGTCCTGCTCGCACCAGTTGAAGTGCGGGAAAATCAGTCGAAAGTTCAGATGCGTTTTTCATGGTCCCTTTAACTCGATCTGACGAAAAGCTGTGAATCGCATCGCTTTGCAATGTCTTGTTGGTTGGTCACCAGCACAAGGGTCCACGGCGCATCGGGCGCGTTGAGCGCCGTCCAAGCGGACTCTCTCGCATCGGGATTCAAATCGTCAAGTAGGCCGTCAACCACCAGCAATCGAGGCTGGCCAACCATCGCGCGAGCGAGGATCAATTGGGCCACGTGATTCTTTGCCAAGGGGTAACCGTCGGTTTGCAGCATCGTTTGCAAGCCCTCCGGCAACCGGATCACGACGTTCCATAGACCCAATTGCTGCATTACCTCACGAATCCGATTGTGGCCGATTCCAAGACGCCCCAAATCCACATTCTGCTGCAAAGTCGAATGGAAGATTTCAGGGCGTCCAGCATAACCGACCCAACGGCCTTCGCCCGCAAGTGCTGCTTGTTTCGCCTCGAAGCCAGCGACTTGGACGAACCCCTGATGCGGCTCGGTTAATCCCGCAAGTGACCGAGCCAACCATGATTTCCTGGGCAAATCATCACCCATAATCGCAACACGGTTCCCCGCTTCAATTTCCGCAGCTGGGATGTGGAGCGAACTCGTTGCGTCCTTGAAGTGGAGCTCGTCCCAGCGAACCTCGACAGGCCCGTCGGGCGGCGAACTGAGTTCGTAACGCGGGTCGACGGGGAGATCAAGCAGATGGCCGACTTTATCGATCCCGGCCATCAAGTCGTAGTACTTCTCAAGCGATTTCCCTGCTTTCGCGAATGCACCTACCACCGTTGTGACGACCAATTCGCTGGCAACCAATTGGCCAAGCGTCAATTGCTCTTGAATGACCAACCATCCCCCAAGTCCCAGCAACACACTCGAGGCCACAATTTGCAATCCAATCGCAAAGATCACTTGTCGAATGACCACGCGAAATTGACTCTTGCGTGCATTGAGGTACTCCGTGGTCAAACGATTGGCTCGCTCAATTGCAAGTTCTTCCCCCCCGTTGACCTTAAACGCAGCCGGAGATGCGATCACGTCTTGCAACCAATGCACGACTTTATACTTGACGATTGACTCATCGATCGCGGTCCGAATCCCGCCGCGGCCAAGAACCCACGTGATTGAAATCATGCTAATCAGCAGCACAACATCAAATCCCAACAGAAACGGATGGTAAAACGCCAGAAGCAGCAGTCCGACGAAGGTGGTGAGCACGATCGAAATGCCATCGAGCAACAAGACGGCGGTCGCTTTCTGAATCGTCATGATGTCGAACAAGCGATTTGCCATCTCTCGAGGATACTCACCTTCCAAAGCCTGCTGATTCACGCGTGGAAAACGGTGCGACAAGTCGCCGACAATACGGACGAATTGCCGACACTGGATGATCTCCACAAGCAGGGTCTGCAAGATCCGCAAGACACCTGCTAAACCCAAACAACCAAGTAGCATCAGTGCCACGACGACCAACGGTTGTAGGTACGTCCCCCAGCTGACGATGTTGACCAGCGATTCGACGGCCAAAGGAATGGCAAGCCCCAGCACGCCTGCGACAAATGCAAAAAGCACCACCGTCCAGATGTCGCGAGCGTCGAGTTTCAACAACGAGAGGAAGCGGCTCAAAGGGGATAAATGACCATGACCATGACCATGATGGGATTCGCTGTGCGCATGCGGTAATCCAGGATCGGTCGCGTCAGAAAGCGAATCACACTCCAACTCGCTCTTCGCGACAAAAACTCTTCCTTGAACTTCGTTTGTCACAAGCGAGCGAATCTCCTGTCTCGCCAGCGTCGATGTCGTCACCTCTTGCCCAATATGGCTGACCTCAACGTTGCGGCCCGACAACCGCTCGAACACATCAAACGAACCATTCGGCCTGACGAGAAGCAGTGGATAGCCCTCGGCAATCAAACTGTACGCTTCCGCAGCTCGAGCTAATCGCACTTCCTTGAGTGAAACCCCCAAATGCTTTGCGCCACGAACCAACAAGTCCATCGTGTGAGCCTGCTGGTCGTCTGAAGCAATATCGCCGAGGTCAATCTTACTTCGTTCAATGGAAATGCCTAAGCAGGCTCCGACTCGCAATAAGGCCTGAAAGACGGTTTCTTCTTGCAGGTTCGTGAGATCGTTGGGTTCGGACATGGAGGTTACTTCGGGGAAGCAGCTTTAGGGGGCGGTAAATCGACAATTATCCACTGGTTCGCATTCCTGAGGCCAAACCATTGATGGTCAACCGTGTCAAATGCCGGATCTCCTCTGCGTCTTCCCCTGTGTCTTCTTCATCAAACTCACGCGACCGACGCAGCAACTCGACCTGAATCATGTTCAGCGGATCGATGTAACGGTTACGAACTCGAATGGACTCTTTTAACCAGGGTGTACTATCGAGCAATTCTTGCTTGCCTGTCAACATGTAGACGGCGTCTCGCGAGCGAACAAACTCGTCGGAAATTAACTCCGCAATTTCTCTCAAGGACTCCGTATCATCGGCCAACTTTTCATATTGGCGCGCGATACCAAGGTCTGTCTTTGCCAACGCCAATTCCGCATTGTCGATTGTCGCGCGGAAAAACGGCCAATCCTGGTACATCGATTTCAGCCATTCGGCAGCAGCCTGTTCTTGCGCCATCACTCCGACCGCCCAACCAAGTCCATACCATGCCGGAATCAATAACCGGCACTGTGTCCAGGAAAATACCCACGGGATCGCCCGCAAATCACTCAAGCTGTTCCCGCCGCGGCGACGTGAGGGACGCGAGCCAATCGGTAATTGCTCGATCCCCGAAACCGGAGTTGCTCGACGAAAGAAGGCGACGAAATCAGGTTGTTGAACCAATTCGCGATAGTGATTGAACGATGCCTCGGCTAGCTGTTCCATCGTGTCGCTCCATTGTTCGCGTTCATTCGCCACCGCTCGCCCGCTGGAAACAAGCGAGGACCAAAGTACCTGCTCGAGATGTCGGTGAGCAATCGCAGCGTCGTCGTACCGATCTGCCAGGACTTCCCCTTGCTCGGTCAACCGCAGCGATCCGCCAAACGTTCCCGATGGTAACGACAAGATACTGCGCGCGGTCGGTCCGCCACCCCGGCCAAGGGATCCCCCCCGGCCATGGAAGAATGTCAATTGAACTCCCTCGGCTTCGGCGATTTTAACCAGTTGCTGCTGCGCTTTCTGAAGCGACCAGCATGCGGACAGATAACCGCCGTCTTTGGTGCTATCCGAGTAGCCAAGCATGACCGTTTGGTGATCATTCTGTCGACGAACCTGGCTGCGATACGCATCGATACGAAGCATCCCTGAGAGAATCTCTGGAGCTCTCTGCAGATCATCGATCGTCTCGAACAGAGGAATGATCGGCAAACAGTACTCCCCCTCCGCCGGAACCATTTGGTCCGATTCGCCGGTATGCTCCCACAACCACAGCACGGTCAACACGTCACTCGGCCAACGCGTCATGCTAATCACGTGGCCTCCGAGAGCATCTGGACCGAAATCGTCGACAACCCGGTGCAATAGCCGAAACAATTCAAGCGTTTCGCAAGCTTGTGAGGACAACGCTTGCATCTCAAGAGGGACCTGTTGCTTCAATGAGTCTCGCAACACCTGTTGACGCTCACTCTCCTCAAGATGCTCGGCAGATTCACAAATGCCTGTGACCCGCAGAATCTCGTTCATGACTTCCGCATATTGACGGGAGTCTTGACGCACGTCGAGCTTTGCCAAATGGAAACCGAAGGTCGCGATACGGTCGTGCCACATTTGCACCTCATCCGCAACATACAAACCACTGGGGCAATGATGGATCGCATCAAGCAGAACGTCCAGATCGGCCGACAACGCCGCTGGCGAATCGTAGGAACCGAACTTCGCATCATCGGCACTCGTCGCAGAATCAGCGTCGTCGTGTTCATCGCAGGGGCTCTCGTCAAGCGTCAGCGCTTGGGTCTGCTGCAATCGCCATCGGATGACCGCCAGCCATCGGCGACACAGTTCGCCGGGGGGGATTGCGGCAAGCAACGTTTCGAAATGCGGCCACTTGTTGATTGCCGACTGAATCGCATCAGACAACGTTGCCGCAAATTTTACCTGTCGCTGGGAGAGGCTGAGCGAGTTAGAGAGCTCATCGCAAGCAGCTAAATGGAACTCAAACGCGGCATGCCGGAGCCATTCGAAGGTTTCCCGTGTTACCTCTGCCGTGACCCCCGGGTGCCCGTCGCGGTCGCCACCGATCCAAGAGCCAAACGTCAAGCAAGGTTCGTGCACCTTGACGGCTTCTCCATAGCTCAAAGTAAGCGACTTGCGGATCTCGTGCATGATCTGAGGGACTTCATTCCAAAGGACCGGTTTGAAGGACAACCCGCGACCAACCTCTTGCATGACCGATGGACGCCACGGTCGGATGAAGTCGGTTTGCCAAAGCTTGGCAATTTCCCCACGAATTTGGCGTTCTGTTCGCGCCCGCTCGGTTGGCAATTGGTCGCGATCATAGTCGGAGAGCAGTTCACGCATTCGCCGCAATTTTTCGCGAACGCTGCGTCGTTTTGCTTCGGTTGGGTGCGCCGTGAATACAAGCTCGACTCGCAGTTGATCGATTAACTGCTGTACCTCGGTCGGCGACTTTCCCAACGCCTTCCACTCGACGACTGCTTTGCGAATCGACTCACTTCGCGGTTCTGGAAAGCTGTCGCGAGCACGATTGCGGAGTACTCGAACTCGCTGTCGGTCTTCAGAAAGATTCAACAAGTCCAAGAAAACGCTGAACCCACGAATCACAACGCGGAGGGTATCCTGGTCAAGGGACGCAATCAACTCGGCCATCCGACGTTCCGCCTCGCTGGCCCCGGTGCGTCGTTCCCAGGACAGCTTCCGCAATCTTTCGAGTTGCTCAAAAGCGTGATCTCCCGCGATTTGGCGAATGGTGTCACCAAGCATCTCACCCAGAAAGGCGATTTCGTCTCTTAATCGGTCATCATGTCTTGAAGTCGGCACGATCGCCCCTCTCTTTTTTGCTTTGTCGGATAGCGGTATCAGGTCCGCTGGCATTTTAGCCGATCGGCCAGTGCTTCTCGTTAATCGAATCGAAATGCTGGGGCGAACAAGAATACGTAAACGGTCTTTTGGTTAAGGTTGTGCGGCTGTCCCTAAGCCGGCCGTCAGTGTGCATCGTGGATCCTTAGCTCGTTCCGGAGGAGGCTTCGAAGGCAATCGACCGATCTTGGTTTGTGAAACGACCTTCGCAGGCGGCTCGGCGCCGCGAAACCTCTCTTCTAGCACGGTATACTCGATACGCGTTCGATCAAATTGGTCGGATAGGCACTTGTCGCTTCCCTCTGTTGTCACAAAGGCAAAGAACACAACTTGTTCGAAAAAAACATGAAACGCTTCCTTATCTTCCTCCTGCTGCTCGTCTCTGGATGCGGCAGCAATGCAACCGGACCCAATCGAATCGATCCAGACGCGGCGACCGAATTCACAACAACCGAATCAGGACTGAAATACCGAATTCTTCGGAAATCGGATGGGCCAAAACCCAAAGCGACCGATCAGGTCGTCGTCGATTACGCTGGTTGGCTTGACGACGGTTCGGAATTCGACAGTTCTTACAGCCGACGGGAACCGGCCACGTTTCAACTCAATGGAGTCGTTGCGGGGTGGACCGAAGGGGTCCAATTGATCGGCGAAAAAGGAATGATCGAGTTGGAAATCCCGCCGGAACTCGGCTACGGAGACCAGGGTACAGGACGCATCCCACCTGGTGCCACGCTGCATTTTAAAATCGAACTATTGGATATTCGTTAGGTTAGTTTTCGGCCTCGTGTGTCTCAAATCGGATAAGGCGAGAGGCAAAAGAGTTCTTCCCGTACGACGGACTTCCAAGTCCGTTCAAAGCCGCGACGGACAAGCATGTCCGTGGTGCAACTGGTAACTTGACATCTGCCGCTCGCCTAAGAACTAAGAGGCTCATCCGGCGGAAGCGTGCGCAGGAGGTTTTCGAGGCATCTCTCCGGTGTCCCATCATTGCTGGCAGGAGCTATTTTCACTTGTTATCGTGCAGTTGCCGGTAGAAACGGAGTCGAGCTCTGCAGAGGTGCAACTTGACAAGGGATATCCCGGTCGACGGTGCGCCAAGGGTGCTACCGGTTCCCGGCGGACGACCGTCCGTCGGGGACTCTTTTCTAAGAGATCATTGGGCACCGGAGCCATACCTCCAAAAAACCTCGAGTCTGGGTTCCGCGCGCTTCCGTCGGATGAGCCGAACTAAGAGGCTGCGATGGCTGCGGCTTTGCGTTTCCCAGATTTTTTTCCCTTCTTCTTCCCCGGCTTGATTGCCACGGGACCACCTTGCGACTTCTTCCCAAATCGTTTCGAGCCGCCTTTTCCAGCAAACGGTTTCCGCTTGCCGCCATGTGACGACTTTTCGTCGAATCCGCGGATATTCAGCGGTTTGCCTACGACCCAGGTGCGGCGAAGCGTTTCGAAGACATCGTTCGGCATGCCCTCTGGAAGGTCGACCGTCGTATAGTGGTTTTGGATATCAATCGGGCCAATGCATTGGCCGGCGATGCCCGCTTCGTTCGCAATGGCACCAACCAAATTACCTGGCTTCAACCCATCGACGTGTCCCACCTCGACACGGAATCGTTGCATCCCTTCACGCACCGGACCGCTCCGTCGGTTGCCACCTCGGTGCCCGTCGCTAAACCGATCCTGCCGATCTGCAGAGAAATCACGGCGACTATCAAAGTCACGATCCTTTGATCGTTTGGTTTTTGGCGCGTCCTTGAGTAGAAGCGGTCGACCATTCTGACAAATGTCAGCCAATGCGGCGGCCACCATCTCGATGGGCTGTCCCGTTTCCGTCGCGTAATCGTTGATCAGTTCCTTGAAAAACGACACATCGCGCTGTCCAATCGTCTCCGTGATCTTTGCCTTGAATGCGTTGACGCGTTTCAGGTTGATCTGCTCGGTCGATGGAGGGCTGACGATTTCAATCGCTTGCCGCGTCAATCGCTCGATGGATCGCAAACGTCCGGTTTGTCCCCGCGACAACAACAAGATCGCTTCTCCACTTCGTCCAGCCCGACCCGTTCGACCGATTCGGTGGATGTACGATTCGTTATCGAAGGGGGCATCAAAATTGATCACATGACTGATTCGCGAGACATCGAGCCCGCGAGCCGCGACATCGGTTGCAACCAAGACGTCGAGATGACCAGACTTTAACTTCTCAACCGTTCGCTCGCGCAGTCCCTGAGGCATATCACCATTGAGGGCAGCCGCAGCGTATCCCCAGCGGGTCAACTGATCCGCCAATGTCGTTGTTGCTTCTTTTGTCTTGGTAAACACAATCACGCCGTCTGTTTCCTCCGCTTCGAGCAACCGCATCAGCAGTTCCGGTTTCTCGCGTGGCGTCACATACAGCGCTCGTTGACGGATGTTATCAGCCGTCATGGTCTTTTGTTGAATCTGAACGCACTCAGGCTGCTTCAAGTGTTTGTTCGCGATCCGCCGAATCGGTTCCGGAAGCGTGGCCGAGAACAGCGCAATCTGGGTGTCAGCCGGCGTCTCGTTCAGGACGAATTGCACATCTTCAAGGAACCCCATGTTCAACATCTCGTCGGCTTCATCGAGAACGAGACAATTCAGCGAGTTGACGACCAAAGAGCCCCGTTTGATGTGGTCAATCACCCGACCAGGTGTGCCAACGACGATCTGAACACCACGACGAAGTTGTTTCAGTTGAGGCTCATAATCTTGACCACCATAAATCGCGGCAACCGACAGTCGTTCCATAAAGGCGCCATAGGTAGAAAACGACTTTGCGACTTGGATTGCAAGCTCACGCGTCGGAGTCAGCACCAGTACTTGGACCGTGGTTTGGCTCGGATCAAGTCGCGACAGAATCGGCAAAGCGAAGGCGGCGGTCTTGCCGGTCCCGGTCTGGGCTTGGCCAATCACATCACGCCCATCCAACAGCAGCGGAATGACCGCCGATTGGATCGCTGAAGGGGTGTCGTACCCTGACTTCTCGACGGCTTGTTGAACGGCGTCCGCGAGTGGCAGGTCCGAAAACGAAGTGGGGCTGGGGTCCAGCTGATTCATAGAGAGCTTTGCATGTGAGAGACTCCGCGCGAAGAGAGGCAGCGGACGGTCAAAATGTATAAAAACACCGTGTTTCCCGCAACTCAGTGCTTGAGTCGATCGTTCCGGTTATAACGCGTCGGAGTCGTTTTGTGTCAAGGCTGCTGATGGTCGGAAGCCCTAGCGTGAATCAAGGCCCCCTTGCAGGAATTCAAATTTCTTTCGTTTTTTGCCCACGCCGCTTCGTGACTTCCTCTCGCCGCAATAAAAAAACGCGAGACCAAAATCTCGCGTTGAATGCTTCGTTAGGAAGATGAAAACGGTAGCGAACTAGCTGTCGGTGGCGTCGGTCGGTGATGCCGATTCGTCGCTGCTGTATTCGTCACCGTAATCGCTTTGGTAGGCATCTTTCTCTTTGGCAAGCCGCTCGGCTTCGACCACCAACATCATCGCTGTCTTCAGCTCGATTGGCGAGAACCAACGCTGGTTGCCTGTGTACTTGCTTTCGACACGATTCTTCGAAGCAAGCTCTTGCCACGACATTTTGTCCATCAAATGCCATGCTGCTGCTTGCGCCGAGTTTTGAGTCACGAGCGAGTTGCCAAGTGCTTCGCAAACCAAGCGGACACTTGCGTTTTTCGTAAATTGTTCGATGGGAACAATTTTGTAAGCCATCTGAGGATGTGGGTCGGGTTTTCCATGTTCCAAGCAAACGGTCGCAACGGAGATTTTCTTGACACGTTCCGGGGGGATTCTCATCATACCGCCCATGCCGCCGCCCATACCGCCCATGCCGCCGCCCATACCGCCCATGCCGCCGCCGCCCATGCCGCCGCCCATTCCTCCGCCCATGGCCTGACCACCACCGCCACCCATGCCGCCCATGCCGCCGCCCATACCACCCATGCCGCCGCCCATGCCACCCATGCCGCCGCCCATGCCACCCATTTGGGCAAGGATTGGAAGGCCAGCGAATGCCGAGGGCATTTGCAGGTGCATTGGCTTGTCGGTCAAGTTCTTGACAATCAAGTTTGCCTTTTCCGTGCCCAGCGGGATGAACTTCACATCCACTTGGCCGGCATCGATCGCTGCGAAAAGCTCTGCGGTAATCGATCCGTCCTTGGGCAGCAAGTCGGCAAGGCCTTCCTCGCATCGTCCGGTCACCGGAGCGAGCGACAACAGGCATACGCAGGTTGGGATCAGCAACATTGCCGAGCATCGAAAGAATTTAGTCACGCCGATTTTCCTCTTCATCGATTCGCCTCTTTGGTACGAAGGAGTATGGGATCCGTTGCCGAGCGACAAATGAGGCGAACCAGAACGCATTTCCAACAAGACCGATTTGTCGCGGCTACTAGCCATCAATCCGAACCGGTCCCGCTTCCCCAGCAAATGCGAACGATTTTTTTGTCAATCGACACGACTCTTATCATAGTCGCCCAGTGACGTCTTACCAAGCAGAATCCCGCTTACCAAGCAGAATCCCGCGTAGAACCACTGGCATTTCTTGTGAGTCCTCCGAGTGCCGTGTCGTTAAAACGGGGAATTTTGGAGCATTCGCACCAAACTCAAGCGGAGGAGGTCACGCTATTTCAGCTTGTACGAAGCCTCGGAGTCGCTTGAAAGCTTCGCCGACACCTTCGCCCATTCCGAGGAAGGTGCCGCACCGTTTGGTTTCTCTGCCAGTGTGACTTCGGCTTTTTGTCTTGGCCACGGAAAAGCGGCGGGTTTTCGTTTGGGTTGCTGCTCCAACTGCTCAATCACCCAATCGATCTGTGGATTCAATTCTGCCAGATGTTCCACAAACTCCGCGATTCTCGTGTAAATTTCAGGCGCACTTGCTGACGCGATGATGTCCAACTTTCCGATCGGCAACTCGCTGCCATCTACCGTCTGTCGAGTGAACAGCGGCACGCACATCGTTAACTGGTTGGCTTTCTCAGGAAGCCGAACGCTTTGCCATGAAGCATGGTAGCCTTCATGGATCCAGGCTAAATTCAAGTCGATTTTAATGCTGGCCAGCTCGTGAGAACGAGCGAACTCGACGAGCGGTTCCCAAATGGTTTCCCAAGCCCCCGTGCCCTGCAGCAGATGGCGACGCTGCAGTTTCTTCGTGTCACACTGAGCAACCGGCGTCGAAAAGGAACGGCTGAAGTTGTAAACACGACTGGCGACAAGCCGAAACTCGGCGTAGCCAAACGATCGTGTCACCACCAACAGTCCCAAGACGAAAAGTACTCCAATGGCTGCCAACCACGGCAAGTCATAGTAGGTCGATACGACAGACAACGCTGTTGTAATCAAACACAAGGCGGCGACCACGACCAGCATGCCCCGGCTGCCAAATTTAGACTGAAGCAGATGGTGCAAATGGGCACGATCCGTTGCATAGATGCTGCGTCCGGTAAGCCAGCGACGCAAGATTGCGGCACTCGAATCGAACAACGGAATCGCAAGGATCGCCACAGGTGCTGAAGCAAGAATCGTTGATTCCTTAACACTGCTCCAAATCGCCAGCACTCCGACAAAGAAGCCGATCATCATGCTGCCGGCATCGCCAAGGAAAATACTGGCGGGAGGCCGATTGTAGGCTAAGAAACCGAGCAGTGCTCCGGACAGGGCAAAGCAAATCACACCGTTAAGAGAAACCCCGCTGCGGCAACTCAAAATGCCAAGGCCAGCACAAATGATGCAACCGACGGTAGTTGCCATTCCATCGGCACCATCGATCAAATTGAGAGCATTGATGGCGACCAGCAGCCAAAGCATCGTAACAGGAAATTCCAAATGCCCAAGCTGAAACTCGTATCCCAGCACACTGAGTTGCGTGATCACGGTACCGCGGCCGACCACGATGGCAACAATCAAACACTGCAGCAGCAATTTCTGGCGACCCCGTAGGGCCCAGCGGTCATCAACCAATCCAACCACGAGGATCGCTGCTGCTGCAGCAAACAGCGTTTTCCATCGTCCCAGGAACGGCTCGAGGGTCGAGTGCGCAAAGTGGTGATCGATCAACATCGTCGTGCCGAATCCAACCAACAACGCGGCAAAAACCGCCAACCCGCCGCCGAGAGCAATCGGTTTGGTGTGTAGTTTTCGTTGCAAATCGGGCTTGTCGATCATCCCAATCCGAACCGCGATTTCACGCACGAGTGGAACGAGGATCAAAGCAGCAGCGGTTGAAATCACTAGACTCGCTAGCAGCAACCAACTCATAAGAATCGCCTGGGGAAAAGTCAAAGGTGTCGTTCATCGGCCGGAATGAAACAGCAGGCAGCCAGCAACCTAGTATAAAAATGGAGCAGCTGTTCCGAATGGGTGTAATGCAAAAAACGAGAATCTTTTTTGCTTAGAACCCGCATAAACCGTTCGCTTTAACGGGGGCGACAACGAAAAACACGCACAATCGAACGACTCGTTAATACCGATTCTGCCGTCACAAATGCTTTTTCCGAGATATTTGGTTAATCCTGAACCCCTGTTTCGGCGATAAATAGCCCTGAGCGGTGGTGCCTTACACGCACAACCCTCACAACCTGTAGGACTAGAACACGGAATGCCTTTGCTGCCAAAAGGGGGGCCAAATGGCGATTCGTTCAATGATTTTGCCGCAAACACGAATCAGCGCCGATCAAGGCGTCGCGGACCTGGAACATGTATTGAATGCGTCCCTGACGGATCGCACGGTTTTACCTAGCGGTGAAGCAGCGTCCTGGAGAGCGGGTTCAGACACTGCAAAACGAAAATCTCGTCGAAGCCGTCGCGTCGCTCGCGCCGTGATGCTCGCCGGATTGTCGCTCGTCATGTTGGGATCGACTGGATGCACCATGTTTAGTGGTCTGTGCAGTTCGATGAGCCAGCATGAAGCGTTAGACGACTTTATGATTGGCCATCGCAACAAAGTGATGGCCGCAAAGGCTTGGCATTGCCAGAAGCACACCTTCTGCAATCCGTCGAGTGCTTTCAAAGAGGGCTTTTACGAAGGCTATATGGATGTCGCAAATGGCGGCAACGGATGCATCCCTTCGGTTGCTCCGTCGAAGTACTGGGGATGGGCTTATCAATCTGCAAACGGCCAAACCGCCGTCAACGATTGGTTCGCAGGCTACCCGATGGGCGTGAAAGCGGCCGAACAGGATGGAGTCGGGCATTGGAGCCAAGTGCAGACCACTCAATCACCGATGTACGGACCGCCAATGGCTAATCCAGCTCTGATGCCTGCTGCCATGGCGCCTACGCTCATCGATCACGACGAAGATCTTGGCAGTCCCTTTGTTGATGACCAACCGGTCGACAGCAAAGCGGCTCCCGAGAACAGCAATGACGTCGAGACGAACCCGATCGATTCGGGGCTCGAAGATGCACTGGAGTTCCAAGACGAGGGTGATGCCGCGTTGTTTCATAACAACGGCGGGTTCTCTTTCTCGGATTCCGCCTCCGATGTTCCGGAACTGAAACGCAAATCTGCTGCACCCGCAGCAACCGAGCAGCTTGCAGCAAGGGACATCGATGATGTCATTGACAGTATCTTCGGAGTTGGCCCAGCGGAAGTGGAAGCTTCTTCGCAACGAGTGATCGAAGCGAGTAATCCGGCAGCGAAGTCGGCGAGAGAGTCGTCGGTGACGGAGCTACCGTTCAGCTTCCAGTAGTCTCGCTGATTCGAAACGATGGTCGCGATGCAAGGTGCCTCGCGACGACTTTGTAAGTCATCTGGCGACGCCCAACAGCGCCCCAATTACGCATACGCATTGTCCTTAGTTAGAGAGTTCAGGGATGAACAGGAAATCTTTGCCAGCCGGAAAACGGGCGTCACGCGTGCTTCGGTCCTTCACGACCGTAGTCGCTGCCGGTCTTCTTTCCACCGCGATGACAGGTTGCACTGCTTTGACGCAACCGATCAATGGTGTACCTGCGAACCGATTGCCCAATACGTTCTTTGCCGAGCCAAAGAATGATTTGGTCCCAGTCGACATTTCGCTACTTTCACTCGAACCGCCACGCGACTATCAAATCTCGGGCGGCGATATCCTCGGTGTTTACATCGAAGGCGTGTTGCCATTCAATCCACCGAATGCCCCGCCAGAACCACCGCCCGTGAATTTCCCGGATGCCGACAGCACACTTCCACCTTCGATTGGATACCCGATCGCGGTGCAAGATGATGGAACGTTAGCCCTGCCGCTGATCGAACCGCTGGACGTTGAAGGCTTGACACTTGAGCAGATCCGCGAAGCGATTCGCGACGCCTACATTGAAGAAGAAATCTTACGTCCAGAAAAGGCTCGCCCGATCGTCACGATCATCAAAGAGCGAACCTACGACGTGATCGTCGTTCGTGAGGATGGTGGGAATTTGCTTACCCAGAACATCGCAGCGGATTACATTCGCGGTACCAGCGACAAGAGTGCCAGTGGTGCGATGATCCAGTTGCCGGCGTATCAAAACGATGTGCTGCATGCTCTCGTCGAAACCGGTGGGCTTCCTGGTTTGAACGCCAAGAACGAAGTGAAAGTGCTGAGGGCCAGCGAAGCGGACCAACGCAAGCGTTCACAGTTCATGCAGCAGTTCTACGCTCAGCAGCGTGCCGCGATGCTCGACCCTTGTGCTTGCCCTCCGGAACTTCCAGATGATCCTACGATTTTGCGAATTCCTCTGCGACTCAAACCGGGTATCATTCCGAACATCACTCCGGATCAGGTCACTTTGCAAGACGGAGACATCGTCTACATTGAATCTCGCGAAACTGAAGTCTTCTATACCGGTGGCTTGCTGCCCGGTGGTGAATTCCCTCTGCCTCGTGACTATGACCTTGACGTGCTCGGAGCTATGGCGATTGCGGGTCAGGGCGTGGGGTCCACGACGAACAGTGGCGGTGCCGGAGGCATCCTCGGTCGCGGATCGTCAGCAATCCCACCAGGACGCGTGTACATCCTTCGCAAAACTCGCTGCAACGGACAGGTAGCAATCGAGGTGGACCTGACCAAGGCAATCAACGATCCGAAGAGCCGACCGCTGATCATGGCCGGGGACACGATCCTGCTGCAGTACCGCTGTGAAGAGGAATTGTTGAACTTCGGTATTGCAACCTTCTTCACCTACGGATTGACCGAACTGATTCGAAGCAACTAGTCCCGTCGAATCAAACGTCCTACAGAAAGTGGAACCGCACTGTGACCACAAGGCCGCAGTGCGGTTTTTCGTTTTCAGGGGTAAACCTGCTTGCCAGCTAGGTACGTTCGCTTGATCCAGCGATCGTCCCATGAAAACAAGAGCTTTGAGAGTGGATCGACAAGCGGGTTGGCGTTGATTGTTGCATGGGGCTCAACAAAGGGATCCAATGGCATGTTGGGTTCGATCACAAACAAATCGGCACGACCGTCTTCGCGGATTCGTCCAACATCGTCCCACTCGAGGGCATCGGCCGCCCCGGCAGTGATGTCGTACAAAGCCTGCGCTGCGGTTGGCACCCCCTTGCCGATGACCGAGGCCGCTTCAATCATCGACCGGGCAACCCTCGCCATGCTCGTTTCGTAGCCCGCTCCGATGTCACTTCCCAAGATCACGTCGACGCCCTGCTGAACCAATCGATGACGATTCATCGTGCCCGAGCCAAGAAACGTGTTTGCAACTGGACAATGAGCGACGCGTGACTGATGCTCGGCGAGCACCCGACAATCGTTGTCATCAAGATGGATGCCATGACCTAGGACCGTTCGAGGTGTCAATAGATTGGTGTCGCGATAGACGTCAACATAACGCTGCCCATCAAACAGCCGCGAAACCTGAGCACATTCGTCTTTCGTTTCGGCCAAGTGGGTCTGCACGATTGCGCCGACGCCATTGGCAAGTGCCCCCGCTCCGGCCAATAGCTCGCGCGAGCAACTGATTGCAAATCGCGGAGTGACCGCTGCAGCCATCGATGCCGATGGTGGGAACCGTTCAAGTGTTCGCGAAGCTTCATCAAGCAGTTGGTTGGGCTCACGACACAAGGTCGCCGGAGCATTCTGGTCCATAAGCACCTGGCCGATCACGCCACGAAATCCCATTTCGTCAGCGACACGTAGCGATTCGATCGTGGATAGGTGGTGGACCGATGCGTAAGCACAGAAACTGGTCGTGCCAACCGACAAACATTGACTCAGTGCTGAGCGGGTCATCTGCCTTGCAAACCGCGGGTCTTCCCATTTCTGCTCGGACGGAAAGGTGACACGATCTAGCCAATCGAGCAGATTCATGCCATGTGCGCCAATCATCGAAAATTGGGGGAGGTGCAGGTGTGCATCGATAAACCCAGGACAGATAATCGCATGGCGATTCGAGATGTCAGCTGTTGACGGCACGACACCCGTAACCACTTCTGCGATTCGGCCGTGTTGGAGCCGAACGAAGCCGCTTTCGAGCACGACCGTTCGACGGCGATCATCCGCCAACAGCAACTGACCAGCGAGGATTGTCATTCTTGAGCTAACCTCCTATTGCAGCCACGCAGCCAATCGTTTTGCTACGGAATCTCGATACGGCTTGGCGAGATACGTGTAGCAATCGACTCCCAACCAAATGGCGTCATGCTGCATCCCGAACCGCCGATGATCGATCGCGTGAATGGCTTCAAACAATCCAGAGGGGCTGCCGGTCCAATCGGGATGTTCCATAAGCAGCTTTCGCAGTACAGCGAGGTCGTGATCATCGCCGAGTAAATCAGACAACTCCTTCAAGCGCATGGCCCGTTTCCTAAACTTCTTTTCGTGAAGGTCTCGCAACAGACGAAGATGGTACCCGTGATACTTGACTCGTTTCCGCCATTCGTGAAAGTTTTCATCGGTCCGCAGTTTGCATGCGGCCGTCATCGCCAACTCACCGCGATGGTACGTGTTGTAGAAGCCCGCTTGAATCGCTTTTGCCCCTTTCTTCTGAAGCTTCCAGTGAGGAACACGTTCGAGAGCAACACGCATCTCAAACACAAATGCATCGATTCGAGGGTCGAGATCGAATCCTTCCTCCGCTACGGTTTCGCGATACTTCGTCAAGTTGTCGGTTACCGAATCAGTGACCGACGCGTTCATTTCACTCCCTCCGTATTCGCGGAAAGCATGCCACGCTTCGAGCATTGCATCGGCGTCTCTCAATCCAGATAGCTTTCTCGAAGCATCACGAAAATGAGCGTTCTCAAGGTCGTAGACATCCCGCATCGAGGGGCGAACCAGGCGAATCAATCCTCGTATCTGCTTACAACGTTTACGAGCTTGATGAATCGCCTCGACACGATCCGAGGCAGGGTCTGACAGATCAGCGATCGCACCCTTGATCTGCTCGGTTGCAATTCGTCGAACGTTCTTGGTTACCGATTCGTTGCATCGGAATCGAAAGGGCATGGAGGATAGCTTTGTGCAATGGCGTACTTAGGAACAACCAGGGGAGAACGTCTGATTGTCGCTAAACGGTCTCAAGAATGCAAAAGAAAACCGGGTAGGCTTTAGCAGTCGAGAAGTGCCACGACTCGCAATCCATCGTACGCCAACGCCACTCCCGTTGGCAGTTCCTTCGATGTTTCCTCATATTCCAAATCATGCGACAGATGGGTAAGGAATGTCTGCTGAGCTCCGACCGAGTGGGCAACCTCAATCGCTTGTTCGAGATTGAAGTGCGTCGGATGAGGCGTTTTCCGCAGGGCTCCCAAGACCAGCGTCTTCACGCCGCGAAGTCGCTCGAGTGACGAAGGAGGAATATGGTTGGTATCAGTACAGTAGGCGAAATCACCGAAACGAAAACCAAGAACATCAAAGTTCGGCCCATGTTTCATCGGAATCGGTGTCACAGGAATCCCTAACACCTCAAATGGATCGTCGTCGATTCTCGAAAACGTCAACTGTGGCACCGATCCCGCGTGTGTCGCTTTCCGTTCGACGAAGGCGTAATCAAACGATTTTCGGATCCGCTCCTCCACTCTCCGTTGGCAGTACAGCGGGACGGGATGCCCCAGCCGAAAGGGAAACAACCGCAGGTCGTCGAGCCCGAACAGATGGTCAGCGTGCTCGTGGGTGAACAATACGGCGTGTATCAACGGAATCCGCTCACGAAGCAGCTGGGTCCGCAAATCGGGCGGCGTGTCAACCAGCAGCCTCTCGGCGCCTCGCCTCAACACGATGGCACACCGCATCCGATGGTTCCGAGGGTTCACGCTCTGACAGACGTCACAGTCGCACCCCAACACCGGCACCCCTACACTGGTTCCCGTCCCCAAAAAGACCACCTCGGCATGATGATTCGGTTGAGACGGATGAGTCATGGATCGATTTGATCAGCCGCTGAGAATTTCTGGTTTGAAAAGGCGCCTGGCGGGGGTGGCACGAACAGTCGCTCCGATCGGAGTCGCTTAAGTGTAGCAACAATCGTCGGGGAGCGTTTCGACAATGCCCTCACATTTCTCGAGACGGCAGAAACTCGGATTAAGCCCCTTGGCTCAAACCGGGTCATTCTGCGATACTCTTGGGCCGCAAAGTGCTGCGGCGAGCTTGCGGGATGCCCCATTTGGCGAGCCCAGTGCTCCAGTCGGGCAGGCAACGAAACAATTAAGAAACGTCAAAAAACGCAGGAAGACTGAATGTTCAAGAATTTTTCTCCATGGCTGCTCGGTATCAACGGCCGCCAAAGCGAGCTGATCGAATTGGCATTGACCTACGGCTTCCGAGGCATGGACGTCGATATGGCTGACATGCTTCGCCGTTCACAGCGAACGAGTTTGGAGGATGCGACGAAGTATTTGCGTGCTGCTGAAATCAAAATTGGTGGTTTTGACCTGGGAATCAACTTGGATGCGGACGACGAGGCATTCACGACTCAAGTGGCTACGCTGCATCCGATGGCCGATATTGCCAAGGAACTTGGGACCCAACGAGCGTACGTGAAGTTGCCGGCAGCAACTGATCGCCTGCCCTACCACGAGTATTTCGAGATCCAGCGAGCTCGCTTAAATCAAGTTGCCGAAGTGCTCGTGCCCCGTGAAATTAAGCTTGGCGTTACGTTCGCGGCAGGAAAAGAGCTTGAAGAGGGCAAGCAGTTTCCTTTTGTCCGCGATGTCGAAGGCTTCAAGGCTCTGGTCACCAGCATTCCGGCGGCAAACGTGGGCTTCATCATCGATACATTCGATTGGGTCGTTGGATCGGGATCAATGGACCAGTTGACGGAAATTCCCGCCGACAAGATCGTAGGATTGCGACTCGGCTCGGTTGCCTCGGATGCCGAAGCGTCCACGGCAAAGACACTCGACCGCGTGTTGCCGGCCAAAGAAGGGCTGTTGAACCATGTTGAAGTGATCAAACACTTGCAATCGATTAGTTACAACGGACCGATGAGCCCGACGGCCTCCTCGTCGCGATACAAAGGCCAGACTCGCGAAAGTACCGTTCAGCAGGCTCAAGAGGCCATTGATTCGATTTCGAAAGACGCGGGCATTCCTGTCGCACCGCTACCAATGGACTTGATCGAAGATATCCCCTACGAGCCGACCCCAGCGACTTAGGGCACTCGGTGGGGGATCCGCAGCCGGGGACGCGTTTTGTTGAGGCAGGTTGAATTCCCGCGCCCCACGCTCAAGACCGCTGCAGAGAACCGAACGACTTGACCACTGCGGCAAGTCGTTCGATGTCTTCCTCGTTGTTGTAGGCATGGACGCTCGCGCGTACCCCGCCGCCTCGACAACTGACCGCAACGTGCTGCTCAAGGCCACGTTCGCGAATCCGTACTGGATCGACACCTTCGACAAAAAAGGTGACGATTCCGCTGCGGTTTGCCTCGGATGTTGCGAGTGTCGTTGTTGCGCCAGCCGCTCGCAATTGGCGATCTAACAAGCCTGCCAGCCCAACGACCCGTTGTTCAATTGCAGCGGGGCCATGATGCTCTGCCACCGTCAGAAAGATCTCCATGCTGGCGGCCAGCCCCGTCAAACCGACCATGTTGGCTGAGCCCGATTCGTAACGCGCCGCTTCATTCCGCAGTTCCATTTTGGGTTCGGTATAGTTGTGTGCGTTCTTGACCGACCCCCAGCCGATATTCCCAAGCCGCAATTTACTTAAATGCTCCGTTCGGATCATCGCAACCCCGGCGCCCTCGGGCCCGAGTAGCCATTTGTGGCCGTCGGCGGCGAGAAAATCGACCGGGACGCGCTGAAGGTCCAACGGGTACATCCCTAAACCTTGAATCGCGTCCAGGAAAACGAGGACCCCCCGCCGATGAGCTTGTTCGACTAATTCGGCAACATCCAGCCGAAAACCGCTAGCGTATCCCACCCAACTGGCGGCGATCATGCGCGTCGAACCATCCACCGCATCGATCAAGTCGCTGACATGGACCTCCTGAGACCGCCCGTTGTCGGAAATTCGTCTTGGGACGACTCGCAGTTCGACGCCTTTGACTCGCTGATTCATCCAAGGGAACAAGTTGCTTGGAAATTCTCCCTCAGGGATCACCACATTATCGCCGGGTTGCCACGGCCAGCCCTCCGCGACGTAGTTGATGCCGGTTGACGTGTTGGGGATCAAGCAGACTTCACGATCGAGACAGCCGATCATTTTTGCCGTGCTTTTCCGTAGTTGCTCGTTCCGAGCGGCCCACTGCGGCCACACCGTGTCGCCAACCTGAGCCGCTTGTTCGGCGAATTTCGCGATCGCGGACGCTGCTGGTTGGCTAAGGGGTGCTACGGCCGCATGGTCAAAATACGCCCACGGGTCGGTTACCGGCATCAGCCCCCGCCACCAGGTCCAAGGAGCCGTTTCGACGCCGCTTTGCCAATTTTTCACTTTTTCAACAACCTATGGGGTACGTTTACGAGGACAACGAAATAGACTGTGGGACTTCGTCCTCATTCTCGTTCTAACCTGCACAGCCCCCATTGTTGTTCGCAAAACGTCCATTTTGCTATGGGGCACAGGTCTGGGGGATTAGGCAAAGAGCAACTATACTCTGAGGCACCCACGCTAGTTTTACTACTTTGATTACCACCCCCTGTCTCCTATTGCGAGGTTTTCGATGCCCAAGGCTCTCTGCTTGATCAGCCTTGTTGCGTCGATCCTGATCCTGGTTTTGTTTCTCGCTGACGCTGCGATGGGACTTCTCGGGATGCAGGACATCGCTCCGCTGCGCTCTGCCAGTTTGCTGATGGATATCACCTTTGTGGTCATCGGAGCGATCATGGTATGGTTGAGTTGGAGCACTTACCGCGAGCAGCGTTAAGAACCTGTCCGAAACGGGGTCTGAGCGTATCGGTAGCGATTCGATTGGAAAACAGCGAGTTTTTGAGCAATCGAAACGTCGGTCGACAAAGGGTCAGACCCCTTTTCGGATAGGTTCTAAGGCTTCTTTCTTGCTCCGTCTGCAAACTCGTGAAAGACAGGGTCTTCACGGAGGCTTGCGGACATTCCGTCGTGTTGTCTCGGTTCGACATGATGTTGCCGCAATTCAACATCGCCCAGCGTTTTAATCGTTACTTGGCGATCAATGTCTGTCGGTAAGCCCTTGGCAATAAACAACTTAGGTCTATTTCGGCAAGGTAGGTCCCAAATCCTTCCCAAGCAGGAACGACAAGTGCATTGGATGGAATCGTTACTCTTTTCCACCCTTTTGGAACCTGTTTCATGCATTGCGTCCTGCTTGCCGATTTGGCCGCCCTTGTTTCCCAGCACGCCGATGCGATTTCGCTAGGCGACGACCAGGAAATGGCGGATTCGGTCACCCACTATTGGACCAGCACTCGGAGCCGGTTGGAACTCTGGCATCAGGTGATCGCGCGTTACCGCCGTGCCGAGTCAGTTGGGGACAGCATCACGATGAGTCAATGGTGGAATCTGCACATGACGGTTCTCGAGGAGATCCTCGTAAGCGAAACACTTTGCCGGGTCATTGCGGCCGTCGGCAAAGCTCTCGACGAAAAAAACGGTCGGGATGATGTCGCGCCGATCACCGAAACCGTCTTTCAGTCCCACCTTGAAGTTCGCGCCAGGGTCCATCATTTGATGCTATTTGGCCGCGGCAGCACCGTCCGCAACGCCGTCCGGTTGAATCGATTACGGAAGGGGGTCGAGCGTTGGACCGACGCATTGCTTGGCCGAATGATACCTCGTTGCAGCACCGCTGCGCGTTACACCATCGATACCAACCGCGCCAACGCCTATGCCGAAGAATGCAGCGGTTGGGAGCCTCTGCCGGAACGGGAAACGGCATGCTGGCTATTCAACATCGCCATGCACGACATGTTGATGCGACGAACGACCAACCGCCCGGCGCTACCAAGGTCAAACCAGCGGGTTGCCGATAGCGTTTTGAGAATGTTCCCGCGAGTTGGATTTGACAGTCTTGGAACGATGAAATCGCACTGGCTACGTCAGCTCGAAAGGGGCACCAAAACGTCCGAACATCAACCGTCCAAGCCGATTTTGGAAACGAAACATCATCCCATCGACGCCACTCGGGTATCGGGCGAAAGCAAACCCAGCTCACAGCGCTGGTACATCTAAAGCACTCGTTTTCGCAAGTTGCAACGAGGGGAATGCGGCGACCAAGCGTTCAAGACGAGAGGCGATTTTCGTGCCGGTCAATCACCAACGTCACCCCACTGCTCCGCAACAAACCGTTGTTGGTGCCGATAGCGGGCTTTGTAATTCAGATGACGATTCTCGGCGACAAACATCCCCAGATAAACGAAGGGGCGATCGGTTTCGTTCGCCCATTGGATTTGCTTCAAAACCGCGTAGGTCCCCAGGCTATAGACGCTTTCCTCCGGTCGAAAGTGCGTGTAGACCGCCGAGGTGCTCTCACGGCCAACGTCGACAATCGACAAGGCGACAAGTTTTTCTCCACGGTAGATCGCCAGTTCGCGAGTGTCGCAACAGGTGTTACAGAGAAATGCTCGATAGCCATCCTGGTCGACGGGTTCGTCGAAGCCCCCCAAGCTTCTCACCTGGCGATGGTCATTGAACATTTCAACTCGATTCGAGTCGACACTTGGGTGGCCCCAGCGACAATTGAGGTCCCGGTCGCCGCGTTTAAGAACACGGCGTAGCGACCGGGTCCATTCAAATTCGGCCACTTTGACGCGAGTCGGCTGACACTCACGACATTCGGGGCACTCCGTTCGATACACGAAATCGCCGCTGCGGCGAAAACCCATCGCAAGCATTTTGTCCATGATTTCTGGCGTGACATTGCCAATTGGCAACCTCAGCGGCATTCTCGCGACGACACCCTCGCGATAGGGACAAGGCTGCGTTTGGTCCTGAATGACGACCAAGCGACACTCGTCGTTTGGCAATCGAAACTCAGTCGGCCGACTCATGGCAATCCACAGACGCTACGCAGGAAAACAGATACGTCACTATCCTAACGTCGGCCGGCATCACCGTCGCGATGCAAATCTCTGCTCAGCAACCGAAACTCAGTCCCACCACCATTGACCACTGCCTAGTTGCGTGGGCCCGGCTTCGCTTTTCGCTTTGACGACCATGCCATCGGTGTCCCGAGTCACATGCTCGTCTTGAAGTGCCATCGTGGGATGGATGTGAACACCACCTCCCAGTGGCGTCATCAACGTAGTGCCTCGCCAAATCGCGTTGACCGCCGATTCCACTTGTTCAGGAGCGGTATAGGTTTCGACAGCCACCCTCGATTCATCCGAGAACACGGGCATCGACCAGTCCGATTGACCGTAGAAATCTTGCTCTTGGATATAAGCCGCTACGACCGCGACATCGATCAATTGACCTAGTTCCGCATAGACGCGAACCTGTTTGGCGATCGCTGGAAACGCCCGTGTGAAATCGTTACAGAACGCTTCGCTGGCGTGATTGGGTCGCCCAACGGCTCGCGTCCGCACACCATCGATGACTCGCTCGTTTTCCCCCACCAACTCAACGCCACGGTCATTGATTTTCATCGCCAAGCCATCCTCGCTTACCGAAATGGCGTCGTAATTCGGTTGGAAATACCACCGTGTCAACGCGTTCGCGGCAACCGTGCCCGGATTGGCCCGATCAACATAACTGCGAACACGGACCGGCAATTGCTCGAGTCCAATACCTACCATTTTCATTCGATAGTCGGCTTCGACCAAAACGCGAGCGAAGTGAGTCGAGTTGGGGATTCCTCGAAACGTAACCGTCTGCAACCCAAGATTGTTCTTCAACCCCATCGCGACCGCCTGAGCATCATTCGGTCGTACCCGCCCAGCAATCGACGTCAAAAACTGCTGCATCCGCTGCAAACCTTCGCTCGTCGGATCAATCGAAACACTGATCAGAGAGGTCGGTTTCGAATTTGGAGCGTATGCACGCATCGCAGTGACCAAGTCCTCGAGCAATACCGTTGGTTGGCCCGTCCGCAATCCGACAAACCGATCAGTTGGGTCCGCAACGAAACCTTCCGCTGGCCCCGCGATCACGATGTCTTTCGTGTCGGGGTAGTAAAAGACGTAGTCGATTGAGGTCAGCCCCGCGAGCGCTTTCATGTCCTCGGTGATTGTGCCGCCCGATTCAAGTTGACGAGCCAATTCGGCTTCAAGCCGTTGGAGCGACACTTTGCGAAGCGGACTCGGTTGCATCACCTCGCTGTTCACTCGCATGCGAGCCTCAGCCAATCGTTGCTGGGCCAACCGAGGGTCAAATTGGCGAACCCGCAGAATCCCCGTCGCATCCACGTCCACCCCAGCAATCGGTTGCCCGAAAATTTGTGCGGAAGCGGTGCGGACCGTACAGGTCATCGCAACGAAAAGAGACAGCAGGAGAAGGAAACGAGTCGTTTTTTTCATCTGTCGGCCAGTTGAGCGTCTTTGGCGAAAGTGGATCGTAGCGCAGCGTCACCGCAGCTTTCCCTTGACAATAATCGCAGCCGGAGCATTCATCAACAAATGAAACCTGTATATCCAGGAAAGAAGGGCGGTTTAGGACGGAATTGCCGGTTGATGCAGTCGTCAGGACCCAGCAGCAAGGGGGCGGCAGCGTTTCGAGTGGCGAAGATGCCGCCCGGAAAGGTCCGAGCAGGACGTGGGGTGGCAGCCCAGCCAACTTGACCGCCTGGGAAAGGAGCCTCCCGAGAAGGAGAGGTTCCAGGCTATTTTCGGCCAAGAGAGCCAAGAGATAGGTTTAAATCATGGCATCCCTTGCTGTGAAGGGTTGGATCCACGAAAATCACCCAAGAACGCCTAGCGGCCGGGGCGGACCGTGGGAATTCATGCTATCGAACGTGCCCTCTTAATCGGAACCGGTACGCTCGATTTGTTTGTTACAACGTGAAAAGTCGAACTGAAACCAATTGCCAATCTGGACTCGCCGAATCACGATGCGTCATTCGGTTCTCTTTTTGCTTTCCCTCTTGCCACGGTTCCCGTTCTTTTTCAAGAACTCAACATCATGAACGATCTTGCTATTGTCGGCCTCGGTTACGTTGGACTGCCCCTTGGGCTTCAATTCGCCAACAAGGATTGCCAAGTTCTCGGACTGGACATTGATCCAGAAAAGGTGGATGCCATCAATGCGGGAAAATCCTACATCCACCACATTTCGTCCGAATCGATTGCGAAACAGGTTGATTCGGGGCGGTTTAAGGCAAGCACCGACTTTTCGCTCATCGCCGAAGCGGCGGCCGTAGTCATTTGCGTGCCAAGCCCGTTAAACAAGAATCGTGAACCAGACATTTCGTACATTCTGATGACCGGTGAAGCGATTGCGCCGCACTTGCAACCGGGCATGTTGGTCGTGCTCGAATCGACAACCTACCCCGGCACAACCGATGAAGATCTGCGTCAGGTGTTGGAAAAAGGCTCGGGACTTACTGCTGGCGAAGACTTCCATTTGGCGTTTTCGCCCGAACGCGAAGATCCAGGCAACCCCGACAGCAAGGTCGCGATCATTCCGAAAGTCGTCGGTGGGCTGACCCCGTCGTGTTTAAAGAAAGCAACCGAACTCTATTCACGAGCGGTCCAGCAAGTGGTGCCGGTATCAAGCTGCCGTGCGGCGGAGGCCACCAAGTTGCTCGAAAACATCTTTCGCAGCATCAACATTGCCCTCGTCAATGAGCTAAAAGTTGTTTACGAAGCGATGGGGATTGATGTTTGGGAAGTGATCGAAGCAGCAAAAACCAAACCCTTCGGGTACATGCCATTTTATCCCGGCCCGGGACTCGGCGGGCATTGTATCCCGATTGACCCGTTTTACCTGACTTGGAAAGCTCGCGAATACGGCCAAGCCACTCGGTTTATCGAACTGGCGGGCGAGATCAACACGTCCATGCCCCAGCATGTCGTTCGCAAGGTT
Organism: Novipirellula artificiosorum; assembly: GCF_007860135.1. Classification (NCBI taxonomy): domain Bacteria; kingdom Pseudomonadati; phylum Planctomycetota; class Planctomycetia; order Pirellulales; family Pirellulaceae; genus Novipirellula; species Novipirellula artificiosorum. Next base: position 281,693 of record NZ_SJPV01000010.1, on the reverse strand, counting down.
GCCGACGCACTCAATCTCGACAAAAAGCCGATCAATGGCAGCAAAATCTTGCTTGTCGGATTGGCCTACAAAGCGAACGTCGATGACGATCGCGAATCGCCAGGCTACTTGCTGCTGGAAATGCTAAAGGAAGCCGGTGCGGACGTCGCCTTCTATGATCCGTACATCCCTGTGATTCGACCGACCCGCGAGCACGCTCATTGGGCAGGAACTCAGTCAATTGGCTTTGACAAGAAAACGATCGCAAGCTTTGATGCGGCGATCATTGCGACCGCGCACGCCAATGTCAACTACAAACAACTCGCCGACTGGTCGCATTTGATCATTGACACTCGCAATGCCATGTCGGGTATCGAAACGAAGACCAAAGTGGTCAAAGCCTAAACCCCTCCGTTGTGACTGTCACTCGACTTCGTAAACGAACGAAATGGGTGCATCGATGCTAGGATGCAGACTTTGGTGCACCGGGCATTTTCGTGCAGCGGCTTCCAATCGTTCACGCATCTGTAGATCGTCGACGCGTGCGGCAGGAATTGTCACGATCGATTCGAGTCGTCCGATACGGCGAACGGGTTGGGCGACCATTTCCTTGGTGACGCTCACTGTCGATCCCGACAAATCAATTTGGTGACGTTCTGCCACCAGTGCAAGGATCGTCAACAAACAGCTTCCAAGGGCGGTCGCGACTAAATCGGTGGGTGAAAAGTCGGATCCTCTGCCACCGTTGTCAACCGGCGCATCGGTCGTCAAGACACGCTGGCTTGGACCGTGGGTGGATTGGACACGAAGTTCGCCGAGATAAACCGATTGAATGGCAACGGACATTTTTCTAGCTTCTCAGGTTATAGGTTTGCTTTGGATCGTCGGCGATATTGACCAGGCGTCATGTCGGTTTCTCGCCGGAAGACCACATGCATGTACTCGGGGTGATCGAAGCCGCAGAGCGACGCGATTTGATCCATGGGCAGATCGGTTTCCGTAAGCAAATTGCGAGCTCGCTTGATTTGAACGTGCCGGATCTCTTGCTGGGGCGAACGGCCAAGCAGCTTTCGCAATTGCCGTTCCAAAGTACTGCGAGACAACCCGCAATGTTTCATGACGTCTTGTACCGTAATGTCACTGCAAGCATGTTCGCGAATGTACGAAAGCGCTGCCGCAATCGATGGATCGTCAATGGCCATCACATCGGTCGATTGACGGGTTTCCACACCGAGGGGCGGCACCGTGTTGACCATGCTTTCAGCTTTGCCGCCCGACATCAGTTGCGTCAGCAGCGTAGCGGCACGAAAACCGATTTCCTCGGGGTCGACACGAACACTCGATAAGGGGGGGTCCGATAATTGGCCGAGTAGTGGATCGTTGTCGACGCCGATCACCGCGACCTCCTCGGGAATCGAAAAATCGGCTCGTGCACACGCGTCGAGTACATGTTGTCCACGACCGTCGTTACAACAAAAGACCCCAACCGGCTTGGGCAACTTTTTCAACCACTGCACCAGCGCCGTTTGCTCGTCTTCCCAAGACCGCGAATCATCGCCGTACCAGGTTGATCGATAGACCGCGCAGTCTTTGACCTTGGGTTTTGCCTTGACGGTCTCGATAAAGGCCTCCTCGCGACGACTCGACCATCCCTCGTTATCGAATCCACAGAACGCAAAATTGCGAAAACCGCGACTCAGCAAATGATCGGCAGCCATCCGGCCTACCATTTTGTCGTTGGACCGAATCAAGGGAAAACCAAAGTCTTCACCTCGGTCGGTCAACTCAACAACGGCAACCCCAGACGCTTTCGCCGCTGCAGCGAGTTCCGCCGTCGTTTGCCGAGAAATGATCCCGTGCCCTTTCCAATCCAGCAACCAAGCGGGCGGCTTCCGAGCCAGATCTCGCTGCTCTAGAAACACCGACCAGTTGTGATGCGTCTTCAAAAAACGAATGATGCCTTCAAGCAGGTCACGACCGTAACTGCTTGAGGTCTCGATCATCAGGACAACACGATATTTCTGAAGCATGATTTTTGTTTTCGAACACCGGGTAAACCGAACCTCGCGGTCCAAAAGTATCGCGATTTCGCTACAATAGCGATAGCCTCAACTCGATCCCCAAGGCCATACCTTTCTTGTGACAGCAACGCGCTGAAAAGCCCTGTCCTATTGCGGAGCGTACTGTTTGTGCACACCCCCCGTCGGGGTCTGCTCGCCCGTAGCCACTTCAGCCGCGATAAACAAAGTACCATAATCGTTCGGTTTGCACCGCCACTTGCCCCCCTTGCTTGTCCCGTCACCCATGGCGCTCCCTGTTCATGCGAATCCTTGACCTTGTCTCACCGAAACAACTCTCGCGAGTCGCGTCGCTGCAATTGCTTGCGCGTGGGATTGTCGAAGGATTCTGCTCGGGTAGGCACCGTTCGCCCCATAGGGGGTTCAGTGTCGAATTCAAGGAACACCGCCCCTATGTTCGTGGTGACGAACTGAAGAACATTGACTGGAAAGCGTTTGCCAAGAGCGATCGACTCTACATTCGAGAACACGAAGAAGAAACGAATCTGCGGTGCACCCTGTTGGTCGATCGGAGCGGATCGATGTTGTACCGAGGTGACCGTGGCGGCGGGTTAAGCAAAGATGACTACACCCAACGGCTCGCCGCCTCACTCGCCTATTTGATGCTTGGGCAACAAGACGGCGTTGGTGTGATCACCTTCGACAGCATCCCACGCAACATCGTCGCAACACGTAGTCGAGCGTCTCATTTGAAAGCGGTGTTGGCGGCGCTCGTCGGTACTCCCGAAGGCATTGAAACGGATCTCGGTGGTGCCTTGGCGACGGTCGTCCCCAAAATGGGGCGACGTGGATTGGTGGTGATCTTGTCGGACGCGATGGGTGACCTTGAATCGCTCGGCCGTTCGCTCGCACAGATTCGTTCACGAAAACACGAAGTCGTGTTCTTTCAAGTTCTCGATCCTGATGAAGTTGATTTTCCGTTCTCGGGACGGATTCAGTTTCGCGACTTGGAACAAACCGCTGAGGACCAAACCGTCGATGCCGCGTCGATCCGATCGGCCTACCTCGATCGGCTTGACACCCACCTCACTCAACTTCGCGATTTGTGTCGGCGCAATCGAGTTGACTTGGTGCCACTGCGTACGGACCAATCCTTCGATGATGCATTGCATCAATACGTTGCCCTGCGGAGACGAATTGGATGACGTTGATTAACAGCGTACTTGCGTTGGGTGCAGCTGCATTCACCATCCCGCTAGTCATTCACCTGTTTTACCGAAGTCGTTTCAAAACGGTTTCGTGGGGCGCAATGCATTTGCTTGAGCCCGTGGTCCGAATCAATCGACGCCGATTGCAATGGACACAGCTACTGCTTTTGCTGATGCGCTGTTTACTACCCATTCTGCTGGCATTCTGTTTAGCACGCCCCGTCCTGACGCACTTTCAAGCCTTGCCCGGTGACGCCCCACAGTCGCTTGTGATTGTTGTCGACGATACCCTTAGTATGTCCGCGCGCGATGAGTCGGGATTGTCTCGAATCGATCGACTCCGAAACGAACTCACGGCGTTGCTATCTCGTCTGTCGCGACGAGACGAAATTGTTTGGATCCAGACAAGCCAAATCGATCGCTTACCGGCGACTATGGGAATCGAGGATGCGATTCAACGGGTCAAGAGTTTGCAGAACACAAACGGCCCGTTTGATGTCGCGCAGACGATTCGAACCGCGGTGGCTGCCGCCGAGCAGGCTTCGCACCCGCAGCGTCGCGTCTTGATCATTTCCGATTTCCAGGACGCGAATTTTGATGCTGCTTCGAGCGAGATGCTAAGTGCATTTGCCGTTGAGCTTCGCGACAATCCTGCATCACCGACCATTCAGTTTTGGAATGTCGGTGCTGATCTGGAATCGCTTTCCAACGTTTCGGTTGACTCGGTCGAAGCACTGTCCCCCGCAATCGTTCCCAATCGCCAATCTCAGTTTGCCGCACGCGTGCGCAACGCCAGCGATCAGATGCTGAATGACCTGCGTGTCACTTGGTCAGTCGACGGACAGGAACAACCATCACGATCGATTTCACTTCCAGCTCGATCGACAGCTCTGACGAATTTCGTTCATTCGATTTCTGAGGCGGGAACGCATGAAGTCGCCGTTGCGGTTGAGTTCGCCGACGCCTTGGTCGAGGATAATCGACGCAGCATTGCGGTCGAGGCTATCGAGGAGATCGAGGTCTTGTTGGCGGATGGGCAACCGAGCAAGGCGTCGCTTGGGAGTGAAACTGATTTCTTGGCGATTGCGCTGAGCCCCTTTGCTTTTGCTCAACAAGACCAGGTGGATACGGTCAAAGCAACGGTCGTTCGGGTCGACCAGTTGTCCGAGCAAATGCGAAACCAACCGCCAGACATCTTGATGTTGGCAAATGTCGCTCCGCTTGATGCCGCGCTACAGAAAAGGATCGCCGACTTTGTCTTCGCCGGCGGGTCCCTGGTCCTATTCGATGGCGAAAACCTGAACCAAGCGGACGATCGGAGCAACGTGGATCGTGATCCTCCAGCGTTGGTTCTTCCTGCCGAAATCGGAAAAATCGTCGGCGACCGGATTTCGGGGAAGGACCATCCGATGCGAATCGGAGCCGTAAACTCAAAGTATCAACCGTGGCAACGGCTCGCCGTAGGGAATCAGCGTCCTCTCAGCGGAGTGGACGTCTATGCGTATCGGAAATTAACGTTGAACGGCCGGTCGTCTGAAGCAGAAAAAGAATCCAGCACGGTGCTGCTGTCGATGAACAATGGTGACCCGTTGGTCGTTTCGGCTCGCCGAGGACGCGGGCGAATCGTGCAGTTCGCGATCCCCGCGGATGCCAGTTGGTCGTCGCTTCCACTGCGTCGCGTTTACCTGCCGATGATGCAACAGCTGGTGCTGGATCTAATTGGAAGCAGTAAATTGATGACCGTCATGACGGGACAACCCATGGTGGTTCCGCTCAACGAGTTTGCTGGTGAAACTCTCGCCAGCGGGGACACCCCGGGCGACCATCGCAGAATACCGCCACTCCATCAGCGACGCTTTACCGTCCAACCCCCCAACTCTTCGGAGTTTGCCGTGGAGGTCATCGAGACAGATAAGGAAATCGTCTGGAAACAAACCTCGGCCCCCGGCGTGTACCGGTTCCGTCAATTCGCGAAGCCGAGCGAGGCCGAAGTGAACATGACGTCCACGGTGCGAGTGGCAGAAATCACAGCGGCAGAGTCCCGTTTGAGAGCGATTGCGCCGGCGCAATTATCGGCGCTCGCGGAACGAGTTTCAGCGACAGTCTACGAAAGAGCAGATGAAATCCAATCGGCTGAACAGACGCGTCGTTTTGGACGCGAGATCTGGCGCGGCTTGTTGGTCGCGCTGTTGATTGCCATGATCTTGGAGATGGTGATTCAACAGGTTTCGACACCCAAGCGTTTGCCCCCCAAGCCGCCATCGGCCGGCCCCAATGATCCGCTTCGGGTTGGAGAGCTGGCATGATCTTGCTATTTTTCCCGTTGCCGCTCGGATCGCTTCGGTTTGCTGGTGACCTGCCTGTCGCGGGAGTCGTTTGCGTCGCACTTCTTGCTGCAGCCGCCGTGATGGCGTTCTACCTACGCGAAACGCGCCACCTCGCTGCCCCCCATTCCTATCTATTGCCTGCGTTGCGAGGGGCTGCGGTTGCCTTGGTGATCTTCATTCTGACAGGTCCAATTTGGCACCGGCGCCAGATTGTTGGAACATTGGGAAAAGTGGTTTTTGCCATCGACACCTCCGAGAGCATGTCGGTGACCGACAGCGTTGCAACCGCGTCTTCACCTTCGCGGCTGGATCGGGCGATCCGGTTGTTGGTTGGCAATGAGCAGTACCCTGGTTTGGTCGAAGCACTGAGGCGAACACACGACGTCGAACTGGTCACGTTCGACGAGTCGCGTGTTGCATCGGTTTGGTCGACCATGATGGATCGCGAACCGTTGGAATCGGCGATCAGTCTTAACGCTTCCGGAACCCGTACGAATCTGGCTTCCCCACTTGAGTCTTCGTCGAGAAAGATCAATCGAGACGCCAATCGCTCCGATCCATCCGTTGTGCAATCCGCCATCGTGATCATCAGTGATGGCCGCCACAATACGGGAGCGTCGCCAAGCGATGCAGCACAGCGTTTGGCGTCGAGTCAGATGCAGGTCATGACGTTGGGGATGGGATCCGAAGATGAACCCGCTGACGCAGGAATCGCTCAAGTGATCCGGCCTGATTCGGTGGCTGCCGACGGGCAGTTGGCGGGACACATCCTCGTCAAACACGTTGGGCTCTCCGGTAAGCCCCTTGATATTCGAATTGAACACTTAGGGGAGGTCGTTTGGTCGCAACAGATCACACCGGATGTGGACGGTGACCAGGAAGTGCCGTTTACACTGGATGTTGAACCGCTCGTCAAGGCAGCGAGAGGGGATGTGCCTCGCGGCGTCAGTCGTGGTGCGGTCCCGTTGGACTTGCGAGCGATCGTCGATGCGGCGGGTGTAAGCCCACGGCTCGTTGTGGGGCCGGAAAGCAGCCCGCAGATCCTCTCCAAGAACAACGCGATGGCGTTTCGCGTTGCGGCGTCAACGCGTGACCGTCGTTTGTTGATTCTCGACGGGTCAAGTCGTTGGGAAATCCGTTACATTCGCAACCTGTTCGAACGCGATCCTGCTTGGAAAGTGGATACGTTGATTTTTGGACCGGGGACGGATACGCCCACGCTCAACCGAGGCGAAGGTGCCGGCGAGTTCCCGTCGACGATCGAAGCGATCTCGGCTTATGACGCGATTGTGTTGGGTGAGCTGCCGACCGATCAAGTCCGTGATGCAGACGTAGACTTGATCCGGCAATTTGTCACACGCGGTGGTGGGTTGGTGATCATCGATGGTCGATATGGCCGAGTACGAGAATTGGCACAAACGAAGTTGCAGGACCTGATTCCCGTCAATTTTGAACTTGGTCCTGCGACACGACGTGCGACAAAGGTCGTTCCAACCGGCGTCGGGATCGAGAGCCCCGTGCTCAACCTTGTCAATTCACCTTTCGAGGCGTCAACCTTGTGGGATCATTTGCCGGCGCCACAATACGCTACACCCGTGAGGGCTCAGGCGGGTGCCGAAGTTTGGGCCAGCGTGATTCTTTCCGACAACTCGCCCTCGCCCTGGTTGGTCACGCGGTTGTTCGGAGCCGGACGAGTTGTCTACCTCTCCTCGGACCAAACGTGGCGGTGGCGATACAAGGTAGCGGACCAATTGCACGCCAGGTTTTGGAACCAATTATTCGCCGCGGTGATGCAGCCTCCCTACTCTGCCAGCGATGCTTTTGTGGCTCTTGGGACCGACAAGGTTGAATATGGAACAGGGGAATCGTCAACGATCCGAGTGCGTTTGCAAGACCCCGCAGGCAAACCGATGGGCGATTCGACGGTTGATGCCTTGTTGATTTCTGGTGAGCAGATCGTGATGACCGTCCCCTTGGTCAGCGACAACCCATCGCGTGGAACGTACCAAGGTCAGACCGGGCCACTGCAAGCAGGTGAGTATGAAATCCGCATTCGCGCGAGCGGCTTTGACTCCACCGCCCTGCAAGCATCCGCTCCGATTTGGGTCGGCACGGCTGACACTCGCGAGTTGACTCGCGTTAGCCTTGATCGAAACTCGCTGATGCAAATCGCCGAAAGGGGCAACGGCCAGTACTTCCATGAATCCTCGGCGGAGGAGTTGCTCGATCGCCTCAAGCCGCTTTCGAGCGGTTCCATTGTCGAATCCGATATTTTGGTCTGGCAATCTTTTTACTGGTTTTGGCTGATCGTATCCCTGTTGACGATGGAATGGCTATTACGCAAACGGGTGGGGTTAGTTTAACCAAGATGTCAACCGTAGAACGTCTCATTGATGATCACACCGATCTGGATCCGATCACGGCAGATACGCTTGATGAATTTGCAAGGCGCCGGCGATGGTTGGTCGCAATTCGATGCTTCGCAGTCGCGGTTCTCGCGTTTTTTTCTTCCATCCTCGTTGTGGCCTTGTGCGATTACCTGTGGTTGGTTCCTGGTTATGCTCGATTTCTGTTGAGCCTTGCTGCGTATGCTTTCACCGCCACCATGCTATGGTTTTTCGGACTTCGCTACTTGCGGCGTCCTAGTCCAAGTGACCTGGCGAGGCAATTCGAAGCAACGGAGCCACGCGTGCGCGATGACTTGTTGTCTGCCGTCGAGTTGGCGGATCCGCAGTTCGCAAATGGGTCGGCCCAACTGCGAGATCGATTGCAATCCATCGTGGCACGGCGGTTATTGCTGCTGGATATCAAGAAGCTGTTGCCGATGCAGCTCGTTCGACGATGGCTCTTGGTTGGCGGCGGCGTGTTCGCTGTCTGTTTTCTACTAATGTCGGTGCCGTCGCTGCAATTCAGCCGTCGCTTGGCTCGCGCCGCATTGCCGATCGCTGCGATCGAGCGTGCCTCGCAAACGCGAGTCACGATCCTCGAGCCCTCGCCACCGAGTCGCTATGTGGCCCAAGGTGATGCCGTTGCAATCGTCGTTCAGATTGGTGGCAGAACAACAAATGAGGTAACGTTGCAGTGGGAGACTGAGGACGATTCCTTCGATGCTCCCATGTTGTCCCGCCAATCGCGTCTTCGATCGATCACTTCGACAACGGACGCATCGACCCAGAATCGCGAACAAGGTGCCACGGAAACGGAAGGTAACTCGAACCGAAACGCCCAGTTCGCCGCGAATGTTGGAGTCGGCTCCAGCGAAGTTCGCTATCGTGTGCTCGCTGGTGATGCCGTGACCTTGTGGCATACGCTCAAGCCACTGCCTCGGCCTCGAGTGACACGATTTGAAAAACGGTATGAGTTTCCTTCGTACACTAAGATCGAAGATGTACTAGAGACAAGTGAGCACGGTGACCTGAAATCACTCGCGGGAACGACAGCCCATCTGACCGTCCATTTTGATCAGCCTGTTCGTGATGCGAGCTTTCGATTTGGAAACCGAGGCGTGATCGTCGAGTTGGAATCCCTCGACTCGTCCAATCAAACGTTTACGGGCTCACTGCCCATCAAGACGCCGGCGCAGTACCAAGTGGATGCTATCAGTATCGAATCGGAACTCGACAACCCCTTTAGCCCTCAATACACGATCACCCCCGTCATGGACTCGCCCCCGATCGTGCGATGGAAGGAGCCAACCCCATCAACAATGCTGGTGTCGCCTCTTGATGTATTAACGTTTGCTGCGTCGGTTCAGGACGACGTACCGATCGATCAAGTTCAACAAGAATACTCGGTCAACGCGGGGCTGTTTACAGAACAGCGACTTGCAGTGAGCGAGGCAGCGATGGCATTGACGGTCGAGTGGAAATGGGACCTGTTGCATCGTGACGATCCGATTCAAGAATCGGAGAAATTCAAACATGGCGATTTGATTCAATTTCGTCTTGCCGCAATGGATCGCCGTGGCCAACGCGGCGTCTCGAGCTTAGTTCAGATTCTGATTCTCGACGAGACCTTTGACAAAGATCGTCATGCACGAGTTGATGCGCTACATGACCTTGTCAAGCAGACAATCGCATGGGCCAACAGCGGGAAACAGCTTGCTTCGCAAGGGTTGCTGCCGTCTGGTCGACAACCAACCAAGGACGCGTTGATCGACGGGGAAACCGACGCCAAGCCATTCGACCAGTGGAGACAAAGTAAAGAGGCTCTACTGGGCAATTTGAAAACCGCACTTCTTGGCAGCGTCCATGATGCAGAAGCCACCAATCTGGAACTCCTCGGTCGTGCCGTGATCGATTTGGAATCAAAATTCAGGTTGGCGACGTTCCAATCGAAACAAGAAGCGTCACAGTCGGACGAGCGTTCCGAGAAGCGGCGGACTGATCTTGCAGGACAACCGAAACGAATCAGTAACGAGTTGACTCGGCTCGAGAATCTCGCTCGCTATCTGTTAGCCCAGCAAGTCGCTGTGGGCACACTCACCGACGTTGCGTCGTTGTACCAGAGTCTATTGCCAATCGTCGATGATGAAACCTCCATTTCGACGAAACGTCTTCCTCGATACGTCAAATTGGCTCAAGCTCGACTTGAATCGATCGATCGCTTCATCGATCAATATCGTGAGGAATTACCCGATTTTACTTTGGATCGGCTCGGTACGTGGTTCGATCACTCCGATTCGTGGCAGATCCAGTTTCGCCACGCTTTAAGCAACCCGCCCGGCGACGAAAACCTACGAGCTCTGGTGAAAGATTTCCTCGAGCAATTGGAAGATCGTCGCGACGACAGCATCATTGATGGCGACTTGTCATCAAGGCTTCGCAACGAGATCCGCGATGTCAACCGGCAGATTGCCTCCACACGCGACTTGGTCAATCGATTCAATGAGGCCGGGAGAGAATCGATGTCGGCAAGCGATCAAATCAAGTTGTCTGACGATGCCGAGCAAATTGCAGTTCTCTCTCGAAAAGCGAATCAGGAACGCGAGTTGTATCAATTTCAGCTCACGGATTACCTTAGTCGGCTTGAGCAGAATGAGAGACTGCATCGGTCGCGACCCAATGTTGATCTCCCGTATGCTGCCGATAGCGAATTGATGCAACGCGCATTGAAGAATGTGAACGAGAACGGGTTTGTCGATTATCGCGGGAATGCTTTGGCTCCGATTCACGACGAACTTGCCAAGGCGTTCGCCTTAATACAGAGCGTTCATGATGCAAAAATATGGCACGATGAATTGAGCCTGCTGCTCGCAGCGGAACGGCGTTTAGCGGCTTACGCGGACGCACGCATCGAACATCCGCATTGGATCGAACGGATTCGTATTGGGCTAGAAGATGGATCGCAGCGGATGCGGCACAATGGCGTCGATCCATCCTTGGCAGAAGCGGTCAATCGCATTCGTAACAGTGGCGCTTACAACCAGGCAAACCATCAAATCACGCAGCGTCGATGGTCGGGAGACCCCCCGCTTTCCGCCGAACTCTGGCTCAACACCATTGCGGATGATTTGGCCGAAGCCGTCAAGGACTTGGAACCGGCGGCCGTCAACGCTCGTGATACGATCATGCGGTACGTTCCGACGCTCGCCGAACAAGCTCGCCGTGCCGCCGAACAGGCAGCCGAAGCCAAGCAACGCACCGACGACCGGCCAGACGATTCGCCACAGACGGTGCAGCAGCTTTCCAGTGAACAGCAGGCCGCCGAGCAAGCTGCTGCCGAAACGATGCAGGCGCTTGCCGACCGAGCCAACCGCACAGACATGACCGAAACCTCCGAACGGGAACTCGCTCGCGACGCGGATGCCGCATCGGCACAAATCGGTGACGCTCTTCAACAAGCCGAGCAAAGCATGGCAGCGGCACAGCAATCACCACAAGACACACAGCGTCATCAGAATCTGGACAAGGCCTCCGCCGCACTCGAACAACTGAAGCGATCATTGGAGCAGACGGCAGAACATTTCGAACGTGCCGATGCTGGCGAAGATGTTACGCGGTCTCGTCAAACAATCCGAGAAGCGGCCGATGCATTGCAGAGTGATCAGGAGTTGCAACAGAAGTTCGACCAAGCAGAGGCGATGGCCAAAACGGCCAGTAGCTCGCCGGAGGAACTGCTCAAGCGACTCGAGGATGAACTCAAACGCAATGTGCCGATGCAGGAAGAGTTATCAGGAATCGCCGAGCAGGCTGTCCAAAATGCCGCCAGAACCCTCGGCAACGCAGCACAACAAGAGAAAACGCTCAACAATGAATTTGAGAAATCGGATCCACTACTGCGAGAGCGAAAAACGCGGATGCAGCAACGACTCGAGGCACTCGCCTCTCGGCTTGGCACCGTTCAAGATGCACTGCTCAATCGCGCGGATCGAGCGACAGCAATGGCCAAGCAGGACGCACTTCGCCGACGAGTGATCGATGCCAGAGAAACGCTTCAACAAACCACGCAAACGATGCGACGTGAAACGTCGGGGGATCGGCTGCTGTCCGAGATCGAGCAGGCAGCGCTGGAAGCAAGTGATGCGATTGATGCCACCAGGGAAACGATGGCCGGTATTAAAGAACAGGCACAAGAATCTGCGGCGGAGCCTGTTCACGAGCGTCCGGAGGCTCGGGATCGCGCCGAACGCGATGCCAAACAAGTACAAACGGAGTCTCGCAACCAACGCAGTCGTGAAGCCCAAAACGAAGCCAGCCGGTGGTCGCGACATCAGAATGATGCAAGACGACGTATCAGCGACACACAACGTGAGCAGCGTGAAGCGAAACAAAGCATCCAAAACTCGCAAAAGCAACTCGAAAAGAATAGCGATAACCCATGGCATCGGGACGAACTCGTTCGTGCGAACCAGCGACTGCAACAAGCAGAAGACGCAGAACAGGCAGCAAGAGAATCGCAAGACTTCGCAAAACAAATGCAGCTCGATGCTGATCGTCGCAAACGCGAGATCGAACAGCAGCGGATTGAGCCGCTACCGAGCGAGAACCCACCGGCAGAAGTGGCGGCCAGATTAGTGGATCAGGTTGAGGAAGAGTTGGCAGAGATTCAGGATGAGATCGCCACAATTGCCACGCAAGCAGAAGACATTGATTCCTTTCGCGTGAGTACTCCATCGGCCACATCCGCACAGCAGCAGCAAGCCTTCATTACCGAACAAACCGAAGCGGTAACGGAGCAGCTAGCCCGGGCGGCGCGACACGAGGGAAGACTCGAGAAGCCTGAAATGCAGCAAAGGTTGAGACAAGCGGCTGAGTCGGTCAAGACCAACGCGGTGGCAAGCTCCGAAAAGGCCGAGGCGAGCATCGCTGCGGCAGCGCAGGATGCCGAAGCATCGCCGATCGCCGATCGACAGATCGCGGAAACAACCCAAAAATTGCAAGCAGAGGCCGATCAATTGTCGGCGATGGGATCGCCGACCGAGGCTCAATCTCAAGACGCCGCCCAAGGCATGAAGACATCATCCGACGACACTCTCCAACAGCGGGCCCGACAATTGGCAGAAACGCTCGATGATCTCGACCGATCCCTGTTTGCTCAAAACTCGCAAGCGGACAACTCTCAAAACGGCCAGCCGCAGCAAGCTCAAAACGGCCAATCGAGTCAACAAGGTGACTCGTCCGGCGAGGGACAGCCCGGCCAGCAACCCAGCGCTGCAGACAAATCGCAGACGCTTGCCTCCGCGATGAATCAACAGAATCAACAACTGGCCCGAGAGCGTCAGCGTCAGATCGACGCCTCCTCCCTATCGTCAGCACAGGACCGCGACTCCAATGCCGCTCGGCAATCCTCACCATTGCCCGACCCAACCACGCGGTCGACATCGACCACGATCGCTGGCGACAGTGGTATGCTGGATGCACGCGGCGTTGACCGTCAAGGAACTCCATGGGGACAGCTACGCGAGCGACGAACGGATGATGCGATTGAAAGCGAGGCCTCGCTCGGGCCACCGGAATATCAATCGCAGATCGAAGCTTATTTCAAGGCCGTTGCCCAACGTGCTGCGGCACAAGAGTGATCCATGACGCATTCAACCTTCAATCGTCGGCATGTCCTTCAATCCGTGGTCGCTGCGAGTTGCGCAAGAGCGTTTTGGATCGGTCATTCCCCCGTCAAGGCTCAAGAACCCCTCAGCACGCTGTACATTGCTGATGGAGTGGACCGAGCGGTGCAGCAAGGGGCAAACCACTTGGCCGCCAGCCAGCGGGACGACGGAGCCATTGCCGATCGCAGTCACCATGTCGCGATGACCGCATTGGCGATCATGGCGATGGCGTCGATTGGAACTCAACCGGGTGATGCATCGGCGCTGGGCAAGGCGATGCAAAGAGCGATCGATTTCGTCCTGCTGCCGAATCACCAAGATGCGAAGGGCTACTTCGGAGAATCGGATGGATCGCGAATGTATGGCCACGGAATCATCACCTTGATGCTGACCGAAGTGCTCGGGATGGGAGCGACCGTCCAACAGAACACTCGCATTCACGCTTCACTGGTCCCAGCATTGCAACTCATTTTGGCCGCCCAGCAAGAGCCTAAGCCCGAATCGCATCGAGGTGGATGGCGATACACTCCGACCAGCCACGATTCGGACTTAAGCGTATCCGTATGGCAACTGATGGCGCTGCGGAGTGCAAAGAACGACGGTTTGGATATTCCCGGCGAAGCGATCGATGCTGCGATCGGTTACTTGAAAGCTTCCTACGCAGGTCGCCGGGGGCGCAGCAATGAGGTTCCCGAGGTGAGCGGGTTCACCTACACACCGGGGTCGCACCAACCCACGTTCACCATGACGTCCGCCGGCTTGCTCGCGATGCAGGTGTGTGGTTTGTACGATTCCCCGATGGTTTCCGGCGCGGCGGAGTGGTTGCTACAGCATCCGCCGCAAACCAATGAACGGTTTTTCTTCTACGGAATCTACTATTATGCTCAGGGCATGCATCAAGTAGGTGGCAAAGCCGCCAAGACGTCCCAATTGATGGTCGAATCACTGCTCCTAGACGCTCAACGCAACGACGGTTCCTGGTGGGCCGCGGGTGGCGAAGAAAAAAATTATGGGACCGTCTACGCCACGTCATTGGCCGTGCTCAGTTTAAGCGTCCGCTACCATTACCTTCCAATCTATCAACGATAATTTATGTTACAGCATCGAGTCGGAATGACTTCAGCAACCCCTGCCAGCGGGATGTTCCGAGCCAAATCGGGGCTGCATCCCCTTCGCGTCGAGCACCTTGAAGGAACCGGCGAGCAATCGCTCGAACTGCATCTCGAACGAATCGAGGGTGATGATTCGAAGGCAGCCGAGCTTTCTATTCTTTTACCTACCCAATACTAGCGAGTAGACAGCATGACGCCTCGAATTCAAATTCAAATCCAGTTTATCGTTCTCGTTCTTTCTGTTGCAGTGATTGCGGCGAACGTCGACGCTTCCGAACGCCCCAATCTGGTCATTCTGTTGGCCGACGATCTCGGATTTGGTGACGTTGGTTTCAATGGTTGTCAAGATATTCCGACGCCGAATATCGATTCGCTCGCTCGCGACGGCGTGCGTTTTTCCAACGGTTACTCGTCACATCCGTTTTGCAGTCCGATGCGAGCTGGCTTAATGGCGGGGCGATACCAACATCGATTTGGCTATGTCAACAACATGCCATTTGATCCGCACAACCATGTGATGGGATTTCCCCAGTCCGAAAAGACGATCGCATCACGTTTGAAACAGGTCGGCTATCGAACGGGCATGGTCGGTAAATGGCACCTCGGTGCCGCAAGCGAATTTCATCCGCTCCGTCGCGGTTTTGATTTCTACTACGGATTCTTGGGGGGCGGCCATGACTATTTTACAGTCGACACCACAGCGGCTTTGCACGAAAACTACAAAGCAGCGATCGATGACAATGGCAAGCCTGTCGCCTTTGACGGCTATTTGACCGAAGTTCTGACAGACGAAGCGATCCGGTTTATCGACCAATCAGCCGATTTGCCCTATTTTCTATACGTCGCTTACAACGCGCCCCATACTCCGCTGCAAGCTCCGGAAGACAAGATCCAGCAATTTGAGAGCATCAAAGACAAGAAGCGACGGACCTATGCAGCAATGGTTTCCTGCATGGATGACCAAATCGGACGCCTGCTGCAGAAAATTGACGATTCGGGCGATCGCGATCACACGTTGGTTGTTTTCTTGAGCGACAACGGCGGACCTGAGAGCAGCAATGGTTCGGACAACGGCCCCTTTCGTGGTGCGAAAGGTGATGTGTTCGAA
Source organism: Novipirellula artificiosorum (assembly GCF_007860135.1). Lineage (NCBI taxonomy): Bacteria > Pseudomonadati > Planctomycetota > Planctomycetia > Pirellulales > Pirellulaceae > Novipirellula > Novipirellula artificiosorum. The sequence continues at coordinate 265,894 of NZ_SJPV01000010.1, read as the reverse complement.
GGGGGCATCCATGTGCCGTTTGTCATGCGCATGCCCGGAACGTTGCCCGCTGGAAAGGTCTTCGATGATCCCGTGATTTCGTTCGATGTCTCACAAACCGCACTTGAACTTGGTCATGCAGACCCAGACGACCTGCTGGAAGGCGTAAACTTGGTTCCCTATGCAACGGGTCAAAAAACGACTCGTCCCCACGACGCTTTATATTGGCGAACGCACCAAGATGCTTTACACGCGGTTCGCCAAGGTTCCGAGAAGTTCGTTCTCGCCAACGACAAGGCAATGCTGTTCGACTTGGGGCTCGACGAAGGGGAATCCAACAACCTCGCCGAGACGCACCCGCAGAGGGTCGCTGAATTGACCGACGCGTTTACTCAGTGGAACTCGAACAACCAGCCCAGTTTCTTTTATGGTTTTCGAAGCTACCATGAGCAACTAAGAGCCTTTCATCAACAACTGCGACGTGACAGCGAAGCGACCGACGTGATGGTTGCTCCCTGACAAAACACTCGCCCCCCTTGGCCCGTTTCTTTACCTTTGGAGCATTGCGATGCGTTTTTCCGTTGTTTCTTTTCTCGGTTTGCTTGTTTGCGTCGGGTGTGACTCGCAAGCACCCTCCACAGCGGACTCCACAAAGAAGTTGGAAGCGGCGGCGGAAGTCGTCACAGAACGACCTCTTGATGACCCGACTGCGACCGCCGCAGTCGAGGCGCTAACGGAGAAGCTTCGCCGAGATGGCGATGGCGCGATCATCGAAATCGATTTTCGTGGCCTGGAAATCGCTGACACTGATTTACAACCGTTGAAGAAATTGCCGAGGCTGCGTTCCTTGCTGCTGGCTGACTCCAACGTCACCGATGAGATGATGACGACGGTTGGCCAGATCGCAACGTTGGAGAATTTAGACCTGCGTGAATGCGGCATTAGTGACAAGGGGGTGGCGTCGCTAACGTCGCTCGCCAAACTCAAAGCCCTCAAACTGTCGGGAAAAAATGGGAAGTGTAGTGTTAGTGATGACGGAATGGAGCCGATTGGCCAGCTAACCAATCTGAAAGTGCTCGGGCTTGATTTTCTATGGATTAGCGAAGACGGACTTGCGAAAATCAAGGGGCTGAAGAACTTGCAAGAACTCTACATGGCCAAAACAACGATTGGCAACGAGGCGATTGCCGTGATGTCCTCGTTTCCAAGTCTGAAGAAGCTTCGAATCGCTCAGACTCAGATTGATGGCGACGGGACAGCGGCGTTCGTGAATTTGAAGCAATTGGAAGAACTTGATATGAGCGAATGCGCGCAGCTGACGGATGAAGCCATGCAACCGCTTGCCGAGCTGGCCAAAATGAAAAAGCTGAATCTATGGCGAGTGAACGTGACCGATGCTGGAATCAAACCGATCGGCAACTTGGTAGCACTCGAATCCTTGAACTTGGACAATACACGTCTTAGTGACGAGGGAATGCAGTTCTTAAGCAAACTGAACCAATTGACCTTTTTGCATCTCGGCTCGACACAAATCACGGACGCGGGACTGGTGCACCTCGAAGGTCTTTCTTCATTGAAAGATCTGAAAGTCACTCGAACGGCGGTGACTCAAGAGGGTGTTGACAAGCTAAAGGAGAAATTGCCTAACACCGAGATTCAATTGAAGTACATCGCGGGCCAATAGCGTCGCGACAAATCGCACTTGCCCTAATGGGCTTCGAGCCAATTTTCGCCGACGCCCATTTCGACTTCGATCGGCACGCTCATGGGCATCGCCGTCTTCATCGCGTTTTCGATTACTGGCATGACCGTTTCCGCTTCGGATCGGTGCATGTCAAATACGATTTCATCGTGAACCGACAACAGCATTTTCGTTTGAAACCCGCCCTCGCGTAAGACGCGATGCACGTTAATCATCGCCAACTTCAACATGTCCGCTGCGGTGCCTTGGATTGGGCTGTTCATCGCCAAGCGTTCGGCCGCACTGACCACCGTTTTGCTCTGCGAGTTGATGTCGCGAATGTATCGACGACGGCCGGTTCGCGTGGCCACGTAACCGTGCTTCTTTGCAAACGCGATCGTGTCGTCGATGTACCGTTGAACACCCGAGTACTTCTCAAAGTAGTTCTTGATCAACTCGTTTGCCTCGGTTCGCGGGATGTTCAACCGTTGCTGCAAGCCGAAACCGGAAATGCCGTAAATGATCCCAAAGTTGACCGTTTTGGCCTTGTCACGCATCTCGCGTGTTACCTCGTTGATTTCGACCTTATAGACCTTGCTTGCGGTAACGGTATGAATGTCCTCGCCGCTTCGGAACGCTTCCTGCATGGCTTCGTCACCACTGAGTTCCGCCATCACTCGCAACTCGATCTGTGAATAGTCGACCGAGAGCAACAAGAAATCGTCATTACGAGGAACGAACGCAGCTCGGATTTCACGGCCGCGTTGTTTACGTACCGGGATGGTTTGTAAATTCGGATCGTTGGACTGAATCCGCCCGGTTGATGTCCAAACCTGATCATAACGTGTGTGGATGCGGCCCGTCTTTTCGTTGACCGCTAATGGCAGCTGGTCAACGTAAACCGACTTCAGTTTTCTTGCGTTTCGATAATCCAAGACATCGCGAATGATCGAGTGCCTGCCCGCTAACCGTTCGAGTTCGGATTCTCGTGTTGAATACTGTCCCGTTGCCGTCTTCTTGGGGTTTGTTTCAAGCTGCAACTCATCGTAAAGCACGACCCCCAACTGTTTTGGCGAATCAATATTGAACTCATGCCCAACCGATTCGAAAATTTTGCCTTGCAATTCTTCGATCTCGCCGCTGAGTTGCTGCGAATAGCTTGCGAGTGCGTCGGTATCAAGCCGAATGCCTTCGTGTTCCATGTCCACCAAAACCGAAACCAGTGGAAATTCGACGTCATAACAAACCGTGTCGACGCCCGATTTCTCAAGATCCGTTCTTAAGATGTTTGACACTTGCAGTGTCACGTCTGCATCTTCGCATGCATACTCGGCCACTCGTTCCACCGGAACATCACGCATGTTCTTTTGGTTCTTGCCTTTGGGGCCGATCAAATCCGTTGTGGGAATCGGACGGTAGCCCAAGTACAACGTCGACAGATAATCCAACCCATGTCGCATCTCAGGCTCTTTCATGGAATGCGCCAGCATGCTGTCGAACAGTGCGCCGCGTACTTCGAATCCATTCCAGCGGAGCATGGAGAGATCGTACTTCAGGTTGTGGCCGACCTTTTCAATTTGTTCGTTTTCAAAAACGGGTCGAAACTCGTCGATGACCGCTTGAGCCTGTTCTGGATTTTGGGGAACGACGACGTAGTAAGCGCTGTGTGGCTGGAAGGAGAACGAGATGCCAAGTGGGCTGGCCGACCGCGGATCAAGTGAGGTTGTTTCCGTATCAAAGCAAATCGAAGATTGCTTGGACAGTGTCGCAATCAAATCGGCACGCTGTTTGGCGTCGTAAACCGTCTCGTAGTGATGTGGGGTCTCTTGAATCGTTTTTTCTTCGATCGGTTCATCGAAAAGTGTCGCCTGGATCTCCGATTCGCGTTTTTCACGAACCACATTCGCTCGAGCGGATGCCGCAGAAAACGATTTCCCAAACAGTCGTTTGCCTATCGCATCAAATTCCAATTCTGTCATTAACGCCTTAAGCGTCTCGGCGTCGTGCGACTTGTACGCCAACGTATCGATGTCAACATCATGAGGAACATCCAACTGGATCGTCACCAGCCGCTTGGACAGCATCGCTTTGTCATGGTTCTGCTGCAGATTCTGCTTTTGTTTCCCCTTCAATTCATCGATGTGCTCATACAGGTTCTCAATCGATCCATACTGGGCGATCAGTTTCTGCGCGGTTTTGGGTCCAATGCCTGGAACACCCGGAATGTTGTCGCTCGCATCCCCCATCAATCCAAGGATATCGATGACCTGTCTAACTTGCTCGATCTGCCACTTTTCTAATACCTCTTTGACTCCGAAAACCTCGTTGTCGCCTCCTTTTCGGCCTGGTTTGTAGACAAAAATGTCATCAGTGACCAATTGATCGTAATCTTTATCGGGAGTCACCATCCACGTTTGGAATCCCTTCGCGGCGGCTTGATGAGCGAGCGTTCCAATCACGTCATCGGCCTCGTAGCCGGGTCGTCGGATGGTGCGGACGTTGAGCGCATCAAACAGCCGGTCGATCAAGGGCAACTGCTTTGAGATGTCTTCCGGCATCGCTTCGCGCTGTGCCTTGTATTCGGGAAAGACCTCGTGTCGTTCGGTGGGTTCCGAGGTGTCAAACGCGACGGCCAAATGCGTGGGTTCTTCGCGGCGAATCAGGTCCAAGACGGTATTGAGAACGCCAAAGACGGCGGAGGTGCAGATTCCACCGGACGTGAAGCGGGGGCTGCGCACCAGAGCGAAGTGAGCGCGATACGTTAGCGCCATTCCATCGAGGAGGAACAGCTTTTTTTGATTCGAAAACAGATCGTTTGTCATATCATTATGGGGTGTAGGATTCGTCGTCGATGCCGATTTCAATGCGTCCGTCGCGCTCACGTACCTGGAAAACTCGCTGCAGTGGTTTCTTATTGATGGTTTGAATTCCAGTTGCTAATTCGTATTGCCATCCGTGCCACGGACATGTGACGCAGCCGTCGTGAACCTCGCCTGTTGCGATCGGACCACCTTGGTGAGCGCAAACACCGTCGATAGCATAGAGCTGGCCTCGTTGGCGGAAAATGGCAATCACCTGATCCTCAGCGACCACTTCTACAGCCTGCGATTCCGACAGATCGTTGGAACTTCCAACGTCGATCCAACGCGATGCTTCGGACGGATTCATCTGGATTTTCCCTCTCTTTTCGTTGATTCCGGTGTAGCGTGAAGAACCTTTGTGGTGAAAGTGTGCGTAGTTTACCTTGGATTCAGGTTTCACTCACGCCCATTATCCCGATCCAGCCGACCGCGTTACAATATTCGGCTTGATCTTCACAGTTTTTGACTCATCAATACGGAGCCTTGCTGAGATGCTGTTCAGAATTCAGATCCTGTTCCTCTCGCTTTTGATCGTCACGGCGGCGCTGGCGGACGAATCGACCTCGCGACCACAGGAATCACCTCAAACGGAATTAGAAGAGAACATGACAGTACCCGAACCAGTGGTTGAGATCGAGGGGATTTCGGAATACCGCCTTGATAACGGTGTCCGTGTGTTGTTGTTTCCCGACGAAAGCAAGGAAGTCGTCACGGTGAACATGACCGTCTTTGTTGGCTCGCGACACGAAGGTTACGGCGAAGCCGGCATGGCCCACCTGCTGGAACACATGCTCTTCAAAGGCACGCCGACATTTCCCGAAGTGCCTAAAGTGTTGCAAGACCGTGGCGCTCGATTCAACGGAACGACCTGGCTCGATCGTACCAATTACTACGAAACCCTGCCGGCGAGCGATGAGAATCTTCGTTTTGCGTTGGATCTCGAATCGGATCGTTTGCTCAACAGTTTTGTTCGCGGCGAAGATCTGGCAAGCGAGATGACGGTCGTGCGAAACGAATTCGAACGCGGTGAAAATTCGCCGCTTCGTGTCTTAATGCAACGGATGCAATCGGCCGCTTACGATTGGCACAACTATGGACAATCTACGATCGGAAACCGCAGCGATATCGAACGAGTTCCCGTTGTTAAACTGCGTAAGTTCTATCGTAAATACTATCGTCCCGACAACGTCATGGTGATCGTGGCGGGGAAGTTTGAACCGCAACATGCACTACAACAAATCGAGGAAACGTTTGGCAAACTGTCGAATCCGGATACGCCAATCGATGACACCTACACTGTCGAGCCACCCCAGGACGGTGAACGGACGGTCGTGCTTCGCCGAGTCGGCGATGTCCAATTTGTCGGAGCGGCTTACCACATTCCCTCGGGAAGCCATGATGACTATGCGGCAATGAAAGCCCTCGTCTATGTCCTCGGTGACGAACCGAGCGGTCGGCTCTACAAAGAGATGGTCGAAAAAGAAATCGCCAGTAACGTCTACACCTTGGCTTACGGGCTCACCGAACCTGGCCTCTTCATGGCATTGGCGGAGATCCCAAAGGACAATTCGATCGAGCAAGCACGCCAGAAGTTGATCGACGTCATCGAAGAATCGCTCCGTGACAATCCGATCACGGAACAAGAAGTGGAACGGGCTCGGCAGCAGATTCTGAAGGAACGTGAACTGGCCTCAGCCGATACCGACCAAATCGCCGTGTCGCTTAGCGATTGGGCCGCTCAAGGCGATTGGCGGTTGTACTTGTTGTATCGCGACCGCATTGAATCGTTGACGGTGGAACAGGTTCAACAAGCAGCGGAGCGGTACTTTGTCCAAAACAATCGCACCGTTGGACTCTTTATTCCATCCGATGAAGCCCAGCGAATTGATATCCCCGAATCGCCTGATCTGATCACACTCTTCAAAGACTATCAGGGTCGAGAAGCCGTTGCAGCGGGCGAGCAATTTGATCCTTCACCGCTCGCGATTGAAGACCGCACGACACGCGGTGACTTTGTCGGCGGCATGCGATATGCCGCACTCCCAAAGAAAACGCGTGGTGAGAGCGTCTCGCTGGTCCTAACCCTCCGATTTGGAACCGAACAGACATTGCAAGGAAGGATCGGCGCAATCGAATTGCTCGGCATGCTGATGTCACGGGGAACCGATGAGTTGGACTATCAAGCGTTGCAAGATGAACTCACTCGACTGCGTGCGGAGCTTTCGGTTAGTAGCACCGTGGGACTGTTGCAATTGCAAGTCAAGACAAAACGCGAATTCTTGCCAGAAGTGGTTGAACTGATCGGTCAAATCCTTCGCAAACCGCGTCTCGATGCGAACGAATTGGAAGTCATCAAGCGACAGGTTGTTACCAGCTTGCAACAGAATTCGAATGAGCCTCAAGCTGTATCGCCGCGATCCGTGCGCAAGCGATTGGCGCCGTACGCACCCGACCACGTTTTGTATGTGCAATCGATCGACGAGGAAATTGACATGTACAAGAAGGTCACCGTTGAAGAAGTCCGCGACTTGCATGAACATTTCATCGGCAACCAAGCGGGCGAGATTGCGGTTGTGGGCGACTTCGACATCGAAGAACTCGGCAAGCTCGGTCGCGAACAACTTGAGGGTTGGACAGCCGACCAGCCCTATGTCCGCGTTGATCGCGTCCCACATCCCAACGTGGAAGGGTCCATGGATGTGATTGAGACACCGGATAAGTCCAACGCATTCTTTTTCAGTAGTCAGCAGTATACCATGGACGATTCCGAACCCGAATTCGCAGCATTGACGCTGGGGAATTTTATTCTTGGTGGTGGCGGACTGAGCAGCCGGTTGGCGGACCGCGTGCGTCAGCAAGAAGGGCTGTCCTACGGTGTCCGTAGCAGTTTATCAGCCAGAGCGAAGGACCATCGAGTCGATTTGACGATCTATGCGATCACCAATCCAGCGAATCGGGAGAAACTCGTTCGTGTCATTGGCGAGGAGCTCGATCGCTTGATTGACGGTGGTGTGACCAAAGAGGAGTTGGAAAAAGCGAAAGAGGCCTATTTGCAGCGAAATCGCGTTACACGAGTCGACGATGCCGGCCTCGCCGCAGAACTCTTGTCGACGATCTTCAATGATCGAACGATGGAGTACTATGCCCAGCACGAGCAGCAGATCCAAGACGCGACGGTCGATTCGGTCAATGAAGCGATTCGTAAATACATTGATCCCGATCAATTGGTGATGGCGATTGCAGGCGACTTTGCAAGCGTCAAGGAGTAGCCAAACGCGGCAAATCGGCGTGATCGTCAGCGTTCGATGAAAACGTGAACTATGTTTCAGCAGGGGTCGGCCCATGGTCGGCCCCTCTTTTTTGCTGAATCATTGAAACCGTTACAATCGGAACTGGACGAGTGCGCACGGAGCTTTCCGTCGAAACGAAGCAGACATTCCAGGTCATTGGCCTGTTGGCTACGGTGTTGGTCGTTGCGATCCACTATCAATCGGCGATGCCCACTTCGGCAAATGTCCATGATGCATCCTATAACCAACTCCTGCAAGGGTTTCTGATCGGCGGCGTTGCGCGTGTTGCCGTGCCCCTGTTTGCATTTGCCGCCGGATTCTTCTATTTCCGAAGTGACGATGGTTCATTCAAGACCTATTTCAATAAGTTGCGTCAACGATGCCGTACGGTACTGATCCCCTATCTGGTTATAGGCGGAATTGCGATGCTCAGTTGGGTCAGTGTTCGATCCATCGAAGGCGATCCTGTTCCGTTTAACCTTGCTGAATTGACATGGACTTGGCTTGTGCATCCACCCGCCGAGCAGATGTGGTTCTTGCGTGACTTGATGGTCTTGGTTGTGATCGCGCCGTTGCTTCGAATGGCCGTGGACAAAACGGGTCATGCTTTTGTGATCCTCGTCGCGATGCTTTGGCTCAGTGATTGGCAACCGATGCCGATCGTCGGTGGTTGGTATGTCCTCCATACCGAAACGCTCTTTTTCTTCACGCTCGGTTGTGCCGCAGTCCATCGCGTGGATCTGCTTGAGCGTCTTGGGCGAGCTGGTACGTTCACGGCAATCAGTATGATCCTTGTTTGGATCGGTCTTTTGATTGCCCGTATCATGCTTCAACCCAATTTTGATAATTGGTATGTCACCGAGTACGACATTCAAAGTTTGTTGATTCAGAAGTGCTCGATTTTAGCCGGATGTTTGGCAATTTGGTCCGTCGGCTATCGGTTGCGAACTCCCTTGTTGTCTCGGTTGTCCGGAGCTGCTTTCTTTGTCTACTTGGTGCACGAGTTTCCGCTGCGAGCCATCGTTCAACGGACCGCAGCGCTGCTCACCAGCGAACCAACTTCATTTTGGATGATCACGCCAACGGTCGTGTTGAGCTGTTTTGTGACCGCGTTGCTGTTCAGTCGCTATGCACCATCGGTATTCGCCTTCGTGACGGGTGGCCGCACTCCGCAATCGGCATCTCGCTTGACCGACACGATCCGGATGTCCCCAAATTGCGTTCCTTATTCATCGTCGATCGCTGGCTGATAGGAGACCAAGAACATGATTCTAATGATCGCACTCTTCGTGCTCGCTGCGATTCTTTGGATCGTCCCGCTGCTTCAACATGGACGAACGCCGGTCATCGGCGCATTGGTTCTGTTGACAGGGACCGTTTTTGGCCCCGCGTTCTTTTCGATCGACGGCCCAATTCAAATGAGCCTCGATCGTTTGTTGTTTGTTGCCTTGTTGGGCATGCTTGCGATTCGTTGGCGACAAGGGCAACTGCAATGGTCTCGCTTCACTCGAACGGACTGGGGGGTTGCAGTGTTGCTGATGTGGCTGCTCGTAAGCTCCTTGATCAGTGGTCCCGCACCGCAAGGACAATCCCCTATCTCGGATTGGCTGTCATGTTTTGCCATGCCCGTCGGGATGTACGTGGCTATCCGGTTGAGCGATATCCGCGCAAGCGACATGCTGTGGGTGCAACGAATGCTGCTTGGCTTGAGCGTGTACTTGGCGATCACAGCCGTATTCGAAGTCACGGGCCTTCACCGTTTGGTGGTTCCACGCTACGTCGTGGACCCCACCGAGTGGGAGTTCTTTGGTCGCGGTCGTGGGCCCCTCATGAATCCCTCCGGCAATGCGATTGTCATCAGCATTGGTTTGGTGATTGCGGTGCTGGGAATCATTCATTCGACTCGGCGCATGAAGCTCGTTTATTCCCTGTTGACGATCACGCTCTTGGCGGGCGTCTACAGCACGCTAACACGGAGTGGTTGGCTTGGTGCGATCGCCGCAATGGGCGTGATCGTGCTGGTCTATTCTCCTCGCTGGGTCCGTGTTCTCGGCTTGGCCAGTATCGTGGTCCTTGGCGGCGCGAGCGTTGCAGGGTTGAAAGACCAATTTCTGAGAATGAAGCGAGACAAGAACCTGACCTCCGCTGACGCGGAAAAGTCCGTTCAACTACGTCCGCTACTGGCCATCGTTGCATGGGAGATGTTTAAGGACAAACCCATCTTTGGTCATGGTTACGGACACTATTTTGCGTGCGCGGATTCCTACCACAACATCCGAACCTACGACATGCCTTTGAATCAAGCACGTCCCTATGCGCAACACAACGTCTTCTTGTCGATCTTGGTTGATTCTGGCTTAATGGGGCTGACGATTTTCGTTTCCATCCTGATCACGATTTCATCGCTCGGGTGGCAACTGGCTCGGAACACCAGTCTGTCGATTGCTGTGCGCAATGGCGGTCTACTTTGGTTGGGCGGATTCGCAGCCTACTTCTGCAACGGGATGTTTCAAGATGCCTCGATCATTCCCATGGCAAATATGTTCCTCTTCTTCTTGGCAGGGATCGCAATGACGCTCCACCAGCGGGGTCTTGCGAAAACGCCTACGCTCTCGCCACCAGTAGCCATTGCTGGCACGGGATTGCCGGCGGCACTTAGTCATTAGAACGACTGGTTGCTAATAACAACCGATCGACAATGAAATCCCAAGCAGGCGGAGCATGGCCGTCCGCGGTCGGGTCAAAGAAATCGACGTGTGAACGATCGACAATCACGAAATCGACGTGGGAGCGATTGACAATCACGAAATCGTCGATGCGACGTCGCTCCAAGCAACGATTCCATCTTTGGATGGAACAATCATCTCGATCAGCGGTTCCCCAGAACGCTCCGATACCGACGCCGTTCCCGGGATCACCGGCGGTTGAGCCATCAGCGAGGATACGCTCAGCACAAAAAGGAAGCAAGCGATCCAGGGTAACCGAGCGAGGTTGGTCAAATCAGTTTGCCTTCAATTTGTAGCACATCAACTTATCCTGCTCTCGCAAATACAGTTTGCCATCAGCGATTACTGGGTGGGCCCAACTCTTGCCTTCCTGATACGCAGGTTCGAAGACGCTGACGATTTCAAGTTCCTCGGGGTTCACCTTGGTCAACATGATGGTGCCGTCCTCACGACGATACAGAATGTGACCATCCGCGTGAATCAAACTGGCCTCGCCTTTTCCCTTGGCTCGCTCGGGACCCCAAGTGATTTCGCCGGTCGCCATGTCAACGCACGTGGGCATCCCTTGGCCGTTGCCGTGCCCACAGTAGATGTAGCCATCGATCAGGGTCATGCCTCCGTGCTTGTTCTGGAGCGTCCGGCCTGTCAACCAGTAGACCTCTTCGACATCAACATCGTTGGTTCCCGCAGCCACCAACTTCAACAGCGCCGAACCGGTATTGTACCCAGTGCTAGTAAAGACATACTCACCGTCGATGACCGCTGTTGGGACATTTGCGGTGTCGTTCGCAACGCGGTTGTATTGCCAAAGCAGCTTGCCATCTTCTGCCCGAATGCCGATCAAGCCACGTCCGACAAGTTGGACATATTGCTTGACACCGCCACCGTTGGTGATGATCGGCGAGGAATACCCCGCACCTTCCTTCAGTGGTTTTCCATCGTTCTCAGGGGTCGGGTCGGACATCGTGCATACCCAAATCTCTTCGCCGGTCGTTTTGTCCAGCGCGACCACCATGCCTTTGTCACCCCCCGGTGTGCAGATCACCTTGTTGCCATCGACAAGCGGTGACTCACTGAACCCCCATCCGCTCATCATCTTTCCATTCCAATCGCTAAAGTCGCGGCTCCAAATTTTGTCTCCGTTGCTCACATCCAGACAGACGATCTTTCCGTCGCTGCTGACCATGTACAATCGATTGTCGTCGATGGTCGGTGTGGTGCGGCTGCCGGGGTATCCATGTTTGGGAACTGACTCGGTGATCGCAGTTTTCCATAGGATGCTTCCATCGGTCGCATCCACGGCGATGACCGATTGGCTGTCTTCCAAATCGCCTGACGTGTAGATCCGGTTCCCAGCGACCGACACATTCGCATATCCACTGCCGAGTCCCTCGGCCATCCACGCCAGCTCGGGACCGTCTTCGGGCCAAGCCTCGAAGAGCCCGGTTTCCGGCGAGTGGTTCGCACGATCTTGGCCTCGCCATTGCAGCCAATCTTCTGCCTCGACAACGTTGCAAAGCGAAGCGTATGCAAACGAAAAGGCCAACACGCAGGCGAAGGAAAATGCACAATGGGGCCGCAGCAATATTCGAGTCATCAAAGGATTTCCTAGTGTTTTCAAGGGGAGGGGGGCAGACAGAGACGTGTGTCCATCTGAAAACGGTGGGCAAGCTGGCAAACAGGGGTAAAAAGATCGCCATGAATACGATCTGCTAATTGTAGGCAGATTGAGTCCGGTTTCGCTAGTTGCAACGCATAAATTGCCGACAAGCTGATTCACCGACGAAACACACCCCGCTCGCCAATCGGCATGAGACAAAACGCCGCTGCGACGAATCGGATCGTTTTTTGTGGGAGATTTGCGAACCACAGCGAACCGAAACAAATCTTTTCTGCCACGAGACGCAAACCAACCGCGTGAAGTGTGCAAGAATGGTCGACAAAATCATTTGGCCTTTCTTCACTAGGATCCCAATCCCGTGCGCTATACAAACTGTTGCACCCTGCTCATCTTCTTTTTCTCCGCGATCACGATCTCAAGCGAAGCGTCCGGCGAAGCAACCATCAAGGTGAACGCTGCGAGCGCCCCGGCGGCATTCGGTGCTGCGGAGATTCGCCATTCGCTTGAGACGCGACCTGTCGAGGGCGACTGGCAGATTCATCTAGGGGTCGACGCGTCAAACGGCAACATCAGACCCGAAGGGTTTCAGTTAGAGGTTAACAAGTCCGAGAACCGAATCGACGTCATTGCGGTAGATCCCGCAGGGCTGCTTTACGGTGGATTAGAAGTCGCTGAAGTGATTCGTACCGCAGGAATCGATGCGATCAAGCCGACGCTGCAAAACCCCTACATGCAAATGCGAGGCACCAAGTTCAACATCCCGCTGGATGTGCGCACCCCAAGCTACACCGACGTATGCGATGCCGCGCAGAAGAATATCCCAGAGATGTGGAGTTTTGAGTTTTGGAAAGAATACATCGATACACTCGCTCGCTATCGCTACAACTTTGTCTCACTTTGGAACCTGCATCCGTTTCCATCCATGGTTAAAGTCCCAGCCTATCCGGATGTCGCGCTAGAGGATGTTTGGCGATCGAACGTTAAATGGGACGAACACTATTCACTGGAGGGGAAAGACTTTGTTAACGAGGAAATCCTTGCGGACGTGGAAGTGGTTCGAAAGATGACGATCGATGAGAAAATCGACTTCTGGAAACGCGTGATGGCGTATGGCAAATCTCGCAACGTCAATTTCTATGTTGTCACATGGAACATCTTTACCTATGGGACCGATGGCAAGTATGGGATTACCGACGACCCACATAATGAGACAACTCGCGACTACTTTCGCCAGAGCGTCAAAGAGTTACTGCTGACTTACCCCGACTTGGCAGGCGTTGGGTTGACCACGGGGGAAAACATGCACGGCATGGATTTTCAAGAAAAAGAGGATTGGGCGATGGCTACTTACGGCCAAGGAACGCTTGATGCTGCCCAGCAAAAACCCGATCGTAAGATCACCTTCATCCATCGACAACATATGGCCAAGGCGCAAGATATTTCGCGAACCTTCGAGCCACTCGCCCAACAATCAAACGTCAACTTCATCTTCAGTTTCAAATACGCAAAGGCTCACGTCTATAGCGCGACGACTCAGCCCTACCACGACAACTTCGTCAAGGACTTGGGCGATATGAAGACAATTTGGACACTCCGCAACGACGATGTTTATTACTTTCGTTGGGGTGCCGCTGACTTCGTCCGAGAATTCGTTCGCAACATCCCTCATGACGTCTCGCTTGGCTACTACTACGGTTCGGACCAGTACGTTTGGGGTCGCGAGTTTCTTCAGCGAGATGTCGAGGGTACTCGTGAGCTCGAGATCACAAAGCATTGGTACCAATGGATGCTGTGGGGCCGGCTGGCTTATGCCCCCCAACTGAGTAATGAACGATTCCGCCAGATCATTGCGGAACGATTTGCCTTGTCGCCATCCGATGCCAGCAAACTCTTTGATGCATGGCAGAACGCATCGATGATCTATCCAACAACGACCGGTTTCCACTGGGGACCCCTTGACTTCCAATGGTACATCGAAGCGTGCCAAAGCCGTGAGAGTTATGCAGAAAACGAGACGGGCTTTCATGATGTGAATCGTTTTATCAGCCTGGCGCCACACCCCAAGAGCCGGTTTCAATCGATCAAAGACTTTGTCGCGGGAAAACCCAAACCCGATGACGTGCTGACCCCGTTTCAAGTCGCGGATCGTCTCGACGAGTATGCTTCCAAAGCCTTAGATTCGAGCAGCGACATTTTGTCGCAGAGCACGAGTGGCGAGCTGCCAAGAACCCTTGCAGATATCAAGATTGTCTCTGAACTTGGTGCTTACTACGCCGACAAGATTCGCGGAGCGACGGAGTTGGCAAGTTTCCGAAACAGCCCGACCCCGGCTTCGAATCAAAAAGCCATCCGACATCTTGTTGACGCTGCCCGTCATTTTCATGCCTACGTGTCACTTGCGACACAGGACCACCTCAACCCACTTTGGACCAATCGTGTCGGGATTGTCGATTGGAAGCAAACCTACGCCTACACGCTCCAGGACATTCGGATCGCGGGTGGCGACCCAGCGGATTTCGAGCTGCCGCCCGAGTTCTGATCGATTGCCGCGGGACCTTTTGGCAGCAAGAACACGGGCTGCCGCTAAACCGTGACCGTCGTTGCAAGCGAGTTGTGTTGGAGGATTCAGGCGTGGCGAGTTCCCAATGCCCAGGGAACATGCTCGGTCGAGGCATAAGTGGTTGGAATCTCCTCCGGCCACCTGCTATCTTAGCGTTCATGGCTGATGTACCCACCATTCTATCTCAGATCGTTCAGGGTGACTGCGACGCGGCGGAGCGGTTATTGCCACTGGTCTATGACGAGCTTCGCCGACTTGCCGCAGCCAAACTGCAGCATGAAAAACCGGGGCAGACATTGCAAGCAACGGCACTTGTCCACGAAGCCTATCTTCGCTTGCTCGGTACCAACGGAGAGCAATGCTGGGATAGTCGCGGTCACTTCTTCGGCGCTGCCGCCCTGGCCATGCAACGTATTTTGGTCGAAAACGCACGCCGCAAGAAAAGGTTGAAGGCGGGCGGGGATCGCAAGCGAGTTGACATCTCCGCTGTCGAGCCCAGGATTTCCGGTCCATCGATCGATCTTTTGGCACTTAGTGAAGCTTTGCTCAAGCTGGAGGAGAAGGATCCACGCAAAGCAGAATTGGTGAGACTGCGTTTTTTTGCGGGACTGACACTCGCCCAAGCGGCGTTTGCGCTCGGCATTTCGCAGTCAACGGCCGACAATGATTGGGCTTATGCAAAGAGCTGGTTGAAAGTGGAAATGCAGAAGCATGATCTTCCCTAGATATTTTTGGCTCATCCGGCGGAAGCGTGCGCAGGAGGTTTTCGAGGCATCTCTCCGGTGTCCCATGATTGCTGGCAGGAGCTATTTTCACTTGTTATCGTGCAGTTGCCGGTAGAAACGGAGTCGAGCTCTGCAGAGGTGCAACTTGACAAGGGATATCCCGGTCGACGGTGCGCCAAGGGTGCTACCGGTTCCCGGCGGACGACCGACCGTCGGGGACTCTTTTCTAAGAGATCATTGGACACCGGAGCCATACCTCCAAAAAAACCTCGAGTCTAGATTCCGCGCGCTTCCGTCGGATGAGCCATATTTTTTTGGGTGTTTTGATTCGGAGAATCGCATTGAGTGTTAGAAATCAACCCGCTCGATCCCTACGAAGTCGCATGATATGAACACGAATCCGCGCGATGAAGAACTCATCTTCAACTCCGCTCGCAAAATCGCTTGCTCTGAAGCAAGGGCGAAGTACGTTGAGCAAGCATGCGGGGGTGACGCCAGTCTGAGGAAGCGAGTCGAAGTTTTGCTGAACACATTGAGTTCGGGGGCGCTGTTTCTGGAGTCTCCCGCGTTCGGCCCCCCCGCCGACCGCCAGGATCTTGATGAAAAGCCTGGCATCGAAGTGGGGCGATACAAGTTGATTCGGAAGATTGGCGAGGGGGGATTCGGAGTCGTCTACCTAGCGGAACAGAGTCATCCGATTCAGCGCAACGTCGCGTTGAAAATCATCAAGCCGGGTATGGATACTCGCGAGGTGGTGGCAAGATTCGAGGCCGAACGCCAAGTCTTGGCGCTGATGGATCACCCAAATATTTCCAAAGTGTTTGATGGTGGGGCAACCAGTTCGGGACGCCCCTATTTCGTGATGGAGTTGGTCGAGGGGGTTCCGCTAACAACGTACTGCGATGAGAGTAAACGGTCGACGCGACAACGCCTTGAGCTGTTCATCACCGTTTGCAATGCGATCCAACACGCTCATCAAAAGGGGGTGATTCATCGCGACATCAAGCCATCCAACGTGCTCGTCACCGTTCAGGACGGTGAGCCTTTGGTCAAGGTGATTGATTTTGGTGTATCAAAGGCGATTTTCCAGCAGTTGACCGAACAGTCGGGGGTCACTCAGTATGGACAGATGCTCGGAACACCTCAGTACATGAGTCCCGAACAGGCAGGTGCGAGCGGCGTTGACATCGACACCCGCAGCGACATCTACTCGCTGGGGGTTTTACTTTACGAATTGCTGACCGGTGCGACTCCGCTCGATCCGTGCAAGCTTCACCAAAATGACTACAAAGAAGTTCAGCGATTGATTCGAGAAGAGGACCCACTCAAGCCTTCGGTTCGATTTTCAATCTTGAACGAACAGTCAGCATCGCTCGCCTCCCTTCGCGGATCGGTTCCTAAGAAGCTGGGAAGCTTACTTCGCGGTGAACTGGATTGGGTGATCATGAAGTCGCTCGACAAGGATCGTGATCGACGGTACGAAACGGCCAATCAATTTGCTGCCGACATCAACAACTACCTACGAGGCGATGCCGTCGAAGCATGTCCCCCCTCATGGCGTTATCAGCTCAAGAAGTTTTCCAAAAGAAACCGGGCGACGATCCTCACGGGGGCGGCGTTTGCGAGTGTGCTTTTGGCGTCAACGATCGTGAGTACGACGCTGTACCTTTCAAAGTTGGAATCCGAAGGCGACGCCGTCAATGCCAAAACAGTCGCAGAGCAGGCGCAACGGGATGCTGTGAAGGAGGCGGCGAATAGCCGGGCACTCGTGAATTCACAGCGGCTTCGAATCGCAATCGGTGCCTATAACAATGGAAACATCCATCAGGCCATGGAGCTGCTTGGAGACTTTGAGTATCAACCGGGAGATTCAACGGATATTGCCAGACGCTTTCTGGAGAGTCTTTGCAAGGATCAGTCGGGCGAGGTGATATCGATCGACGTCAGCCCAATTCAGGGTTTTGCGATCGATCCCGCGGGTGAGTTCTACGTGGCAGCGGAATTTGGCAATCGAATCGTATTGAGGTCACTTGGTGCAAACGCGCGCGAGCAACTTGTTATCGACGAAGAGACCGTTGCGGGTTCTCGAATCCGTCAGCTAACGATCAGTGCCGATGGTCAATGGCTGATCGCAAAATGTCGCACCCCTAGCAATACAGGTATCATTGCCGCTTGGGAAATCACAAGAGACAACAAGGCCATTGCGATGAAACGGGTTGCCCAGCAAATGCTTCATGATGCCGTTATCGCAAACGTCGATCTGCATGTTGGGACAAATCGGATCGCAAGCTTGGATATCGAAGGAAGGATCAAAGTTTGGCAACTCGATACTGGCGAGCTCGTTAACGAAACCAGGACAAGTTTTGGAAACAAATCGAATATTTGTTTTTCTCACGATGGTAGGCTCCTTGCGACTCACGAATTACGCAAGGGAGAGATCCATCTGTATGCCGCGTTGACGCTTGAGGTCGACAGCGTGCACCACTATGCCGGACACATTTCCAGTCTCCGTTTCTCACCAACGGAGATGGCGTTGGCGATCACGGGTCACAGCGGTACTGAAATTTGGAATCTGACCCACCCGACGGCTTTGCAGGTTCGCCGACTTGATTGGCGCCGATCCTTTTCGTGTTACTATTCGCGAGACGGACAGCTGCTGAGCGTTTATAGTCCTGACGAGAAAGCGGTCAACGTGTTTGATGCTGCTTCGGGGAAGATGCTCTCTCGGTACCGAGGCGAAATGACAGACGGTTGGAAAAACAGTTTAGCGTTCTATGACGATTTGCAACTTGCCGGGTTGGGCGATCACGAGCTGAACGTCTTTGATGTTGCCAAAGCGACACGCGGATTCGTCCGCACGGCGAGACAATGGCACGCCCCGCTCGGAAGTGCGAACCACCATGCGAAAATCGCCTACCCGACTGAGGAGGAGTTGATCTGTTCTTGGGATATCGTAGCAGGAACCAAGACGATTCTAGGATCAGCTGAAAACGTGGCGCCCGTTCAAGCCGTCGCTTACTCGGAAGACGCCACCCGGATCGCCGTGGCAAGACGTATCGGAGAAACAGCGCCACGCAAGCACCTCGTGGAAATTTGGGATGTGAATCGTCGAATCGTCTTGGACCAGTTTGAAACGGAGCCTGTTTGGACGTTGCATTTTTCTCCCGTCAGCAGCGATCTGCTGCTGGTTGTTGGGCAAATGAGCCAATTGAGAAACCTGAGTCGCGTGAGTCCAAGCACGCAGACACTTACAGACAGGAACACGATCTCGGCTGCGTTTTCCGACGATGGAAGTCGCTTGCTGCTCGGTGGAGGTGTGCCATGGGGAGAAGCACCAGACAAATTCAGTGAGGCGAGGCTCTGGCAGATCGATGCATCGAACCAAGCGGTCGACGAACAGGTGATCCCGACGTATCGAACCTATTCCAGTGCATTCTCGTCCGACGGGAAGCTGCTGGCATGTGTTGACTTGAACAGCGACAGCATCTTTTTGTGGGATCTCAAAAGGGGAGAGAAACACTCTGAGATCAAGATGAGCAGCCCACGAGTGATGTCGGTTGATTTCTCGCCCGGCGACGAATGCATGGTGGTGTCGAGCCCGGCAGGTGAGATCACGTTCGTGGACTATCGGAAGGGTGAGGAAATTGGAACGTTCCAGGTCAATCAGTCGTTTCGCCACGTTCGCTTCTTGGATCATGACGATCGGATCGTCGCTTCGACCATGGACGGTGCGATTTTGCAATGGGCTTATTAGTCACCCATCAGTGCGCCACGTAGTGTCCCCTGCTGCAAGTCGGACATGCCGTTTTCCACTGCTTGCGGATGACCCAGCCGAAACAGGGCCACCGCGAGATTGCAGGTCCGTTTGCTGGAGCGGATATCGTTTGTCGTCATTCAGAAACTCGACCAACGGGCTGAGCAAATGGGGTCCAACTGGCTCAAACGCCTCACACCAAAGGTTGATCCAGGCCGGATTCTCGGCGATTAAGAGGCGAACCAAACGTGTCGCAGAATCAGTGTCCTGTAGAACACCGCGGCGATCCGGATCATTGGCAAGCAAGCATGCTGCACGCAGCAAGGTCAGCGGTGCAGCGGGCCGGCAACGGGTGCTCCCACCGATTGCCGGGACGGCCTTGGAAACGATCGTGTTTTCACAATAGATTGTTCCCGATGAACCTGTTTATCGAAGCTTCATCCGCTGACTCAATGAAACCCTCTGCTTCATCATGCATTTGAATCACACCTCTACCACTTTGACTGCCGCTCTGGTCGGTTTCAGCTTTCTGCTCTCCCGTCCCGCGGAAGCATCACAGCCGATGAAGCCGAAGCAGCTTGGGGCGTGTACGCTGCCAGGGCGATCGCCCGGCGCGGTCCAATGCGACGGGAAGCTTGTCTTCGCAACCAATTGGAACGCCAACGCTGACACGCAACAACTTCAGATCTTCGATATCTCGAATCCCGCCTTGCCACAGCGTCTCGGCTTTTTCCGAACTCGCGGACACGCTTTTAAGATTGCGGCGACCGGTCATTGGGTATTTGCCGAAGTGCACGACAACGGAACTCAAGAAATCGTCATGCTATTCGATAGGACGAACACCGAATAGGAAGGATCGTCCACCATGGAAGTCACAAACGCGTTACTCCGGAGCAAACTCCGCAAAACGCTGCTTTTCGCTTGCTTTCATGTAGGCGTCGGCTCCATCAATGGTCTTTTCATCCACCAAACGCTGCAAGGAGTCGTCCATCAACAACATCCCTTCGCGTCTCCCGGACTGAAGGACCGAGGTGATTTTTTCAATCTTGCCCTCGCGGATAATGTTCGCCACGGCGCTCGTTCCGAATAAAACTTCATTCGCGGCCACGCGTCCTTGACCTCCTTTGCGAAGCAGCAACTGTTGCGCGACGATGCCTCGAATCGATTCTGCCAACATCGTCCGAATTTGAGCCTGTTGATCGCTGGGAAATACGTCGATGATTCGGTCAATGGTTTTGGGTGCACTGTTCGTGTGCAACGTCCCGAACACCAACGTGCCCATGCTGGCTGCGCTGATCGCCTGGCTGATGGTCTCCAGGTCCCGCATTTCGCCAACCAAAACGACATCCGCATCCTGTCGGGTGACCGTACGAAGTGCGCTGGCGAAGGATGGCGTATGCTCACCTACCTCGCGGTGGGTAATGATCGATTGGCGGTTCGCATGGACAAATTCAATCGGGTCTTCGATCGTGACGATGTGCTTGCGCTGCTGTTGGTTGATATGGTCGATCATGGCAGCCAACGTCGTCGATTTCCCACTCCCCGTGGGACCCGTGACCAACACCAATCCGCTACGAAGTTCGGTGAGTCGCAATAAGACCGGCGGCAGCCCCAATTCCTCGACGGTTGAAATCCGAGTCGGGATCAACCTCATGACCGCACCATATCCGGTGCGTTGAAAGAAGTAGTTGCAGCGAAATCGCGCCTCATCACCGATACCGTAAGCAAAGTCAAAATCTAAATTCTGTTCGTAGCGACTGCGTTGGCCCTCACTACACAATTCGAACATGTACTCGGCCAAGCGTTCTCGAGACAAAACGTCATGATCCTTGATGATTTGAATCTGCCCATCAATGCGGTATTTGGGGGGCTGTCCAACGACGAGGTGCAAGTCCGATGCATTGACTTCCTTCATCCGCAGCAGCAGGGGATCGAGATATGCCATCGGTTACACTCCCTCCGAAGCCAGTTCGGCTTTGACGTACTTAGCATTGTGAGCGTATTCGCCGGCGACCTCGGCAGTGATCCGCCCCGCCTTTGCCAATCGAATCAGCGAGTCGTCCATCAAGATCATGCCGTGTTGCTTGCCGGTTTCCATCACCCCGTGGATCTGATGAACCTTCTCTTCGCGGATCAGGTGCCCAATCGCTTGAGTGTTGACCAAAACCTCAACCGCAAGGGCCATCGATTCGCCATCGGCACCCGGCAGCAGCAATTGCGAACAGATGCCGCACAGAGACTCGGACAACATCGCACGAATCTGTGGCTGCTCTTTCGGCGGGAATTCATCGAGAATGCGACCAATCGTTCGAACGGCGTCGGGCGTGTGGAGCGTGGCCAGCACCAGGTGTCCCGTCTCGGCGGCCGTAATCGCCAGCGATGTCGTTTCCAGGTCGCGCATCTCTCCCACCATGATCACATCGGGCGCCTCGCGTAACGCAGATCGCAATGCATTGGAGAACGAATGCGTATGCGTGCCAACTTGGCGTTGATTGACGTGTCCTCGTTTGCAGGGATGCACGAACTCAATCGGATCCTCGAGCGTGATAATGTGCTCTGCTCGTTGACGATTGATCCGGTCTACCATTGCGGCAAGTGTCGTTGTCTTTCCGCTGCCTTTGGGGCCGGTGACGAGCACGACCCCAACACGATGCTCCGTGAATCGCTTCACGGCATCAGGCAAATTCAAATCCTGGAACGAAGGAATTGTCTCGGGAATCAATCGGAAAACTCCGTCCACTCCGCGATGCTGAAACAGCAAGTTGGCTCGGTATCGTCCTAGCTCTTCGCCACCGTCATACGAAAAGTCCAACTCGAGCTTGTCGTAGAAAGTCGTCTTTTGCTCTTCCGTCAAGACCGACAAAAGAGATTGCTTGGCGACGTCGGCCGACAAACGTTCGCAAGGCAGTTCGCGAAGGAGGCCATTCACTCGAACGACCGGCACAATGCCAGAGATCACGTGTAAATCCGAAGCTCCCAACTGGCGCGCTTGCTGCATCAAAGAGTGGATTCGTTCCACGCCGCCCAGAGCAAGCGACCGAGCTCGATCGTGCCGAGTGACGTTGACTTGCTCCTCCGTTCCTGAATCACTGACGGCCGGTAGGTCTGCAATCGGCGAAGCGGGAGCGGAAGCTGCATGGGACGGTTTCGCTTGCTCTGCATCGCAAGGCGGTTTCGTCTCAAGAGTTTCCTCCATTTGACCGATTTGCTCGGCAAACAACTTGTTCACTTGCTTTTTGAAAACCGCTTCGAATTGAGACGCGGTGTTCTGCGACATAACCTGCCGCTCAACCAGTTGCTTCAAGGCTTCAAGCGGATCGGAAAAATCAGACAGGAGTGCGTCGAGTTCGTCCTCGGGAAGCAACTTGTTGTGAATCGCAATCCGCCGGAATACCTGCTGAGTCACTTTCGACATGACGGCCTCGGTCTTAGGTGGGGAAGTTGGGGCTTGTCGAAATCGGGGTTACTCGCAGTCTAACCGCTCGGCCAACCAATTACAAAGAGATTCCGGTTCCGCGAATGCACGACCCGATAAGGTCAGCCGAAGTCCCAGTCAATTCGGAGCCGAACGCGGTATTCGTCGTGCGGAAATTCATGCCGAGTGCGAACGACCAAGATACCCCGTTGCACTTCCATCTTGGACACGATCCTTTCCTCAAGCAAAGACCGCATCGCATCCTGCAATGGCATTGGTATCGTCACACCGTCATTCGCCACGGAGCAAGCGGCAATTGAATCATGGCATCACATTGTTATCTGTCGTCTTGGTCGACGCTGATCTTCCACGAAACGCCAAAGCGGTCAATCACGATACCATACCAAGCCGTAAACGCGGATTTGGCAAGTGGAATCAGCGTCTGGCCTCCGTCAGCCAACGCATCAAAAACGCGTTTCGCGTGGTCCAAGGATTTCAATCGCAACGCCAGAGAAAAGCCAGCAAAAACCGCCGCAGGTTCACCGTCGAGGTAACCGACGTCGCTCGCCATGAATTCAGTGCCGTCAATCCGAAATGTCGCATGAAAGATCATGTCTTCCATGCCCGGCTTCATGTGTGATTGGTCTGGGCTATCGCGGAACCGCATCAAGAATACCGTTTCGGCGTCGAGCGCGTCGTGATAGTGCTCAAGCGCCTCTTCGGTCCGTCCCGCAAATCCAAGTGTTGTAATGGTGGCCATTGGGTCGAACCGGGGGATGATTTTGGAGAGGAGAAAACGCCGCAACGGCATCGTGGTTTACTGCTCGGACCGTTTCATGTCAATAAGCTCGAGCTCGCCCATTTTGTTGAACGTCGACGAGTGCGTTTCCCACAGCTTTTGGTCGTTCCCGCAATGACCCGATCGCGGACCCACGAAGCTCTGATCCATCTGGGTGTCATTCGTCGAGCCCATACACGATGAGAGGTGGATCAACGAGGCTAGGCGTTTTTCTCCATTGCCGATATCGAGCTCGGTCGATTGCATGTCCAAGGTCAGCGAAAACGGTACTCGCGATCATCAACGTAACGACCATCAGCAAAGAAATCGCCCACAGTTGCATCGCAGCCCGAATTCCTGGTCGCGTTGACACGTCCAGAGAGGTTCCGTCTGCCGGTGCCGTCAGCCCATAGACCGCAATAACCACCGGCAATCCAAAGAGGATACACGCCGCGACCGTCGGCAACGTAACATACACGCAGAGGATCGCGAACGAAGCCGTTGTTACGAGCAGGGTGGAAATTCCGAAGGTCTTCATGGGTTCGCTGGGCACCATTGGGCACTTCGAATGGTATCGATCTTGAGCACCCAATAATCCTTCCCCACTTCC
This sequence comes from Novipirellula artificiosorum, assembly GCF_007860135.1. Lineage (NCBI taxonomy): Bacteria > Pseudomonadati > Planctomycetota > Planctomycetia > Pirellulales > Pirellulaceae > Novipirellula > Novipirellula artificiosorum. Next base: position 241,894 of record NZ_SJPV01000010.1, on the reverse strand, counting down.
TCCACACTACCGTCTGGGGTCTGAATCACACCAACCACCAGATTATCACGTTCGATGCGGAATCGTGCGTCGACCCGGATGTAGTTCTTTTCAAACGTCCCTGCTCGGCGCTCTCCCTTAGTAACCGGCAATACGACGCGTTCAAATGTGGGATTGTCCATCACCAACGGCATGCCGTCGGTCAATCGGAGTTCGTTACCAGTTTGGTCGACAACCGCCACAAAAGCAAAATCTGGATACAGATAAACAACGGCGTCTTGTGGCTCCCGAGTGGACTCGATTCCCGTTATTCCGTCGCTACATCCTGACGCAACCAACAAGATCGCGATCAAGCACGCAAGGAACGAACGGACAATCGATGTCGTCGCGTAAAGGAGTGCGGCAACCCAGCCCCATCCTGCAACGAACGAAGTGAAATGGTGGATCGTTCGACGCTGGTGTTGGAGGTCCACCCAGCGGTCGTCGCTATCGCTTGGCATTGGCTTGCTGTGTTGGTGAGCGGCCTTGCAGTTGTGTCGAGGTTATAAGTTGAGCAGGAGCGTTACCCTTCACGTTCGATGTCCGGTAGATTCTCGTTCACGTCGGACCAATGATCGTACCGAAACAAGCATTCCGTCACAGCGGAATGCGGGAATTCCCATATCCCTATCAAGTCGCGTTCACCGTCCACCGTGATCGGAAAGGCAAGCTTCTCAATCGGCGGCGTGAACTGGGCATCCACATCCGAGCGGTTTCCGCGAGCGTCGATGCGATACCACCCGTACTCAGACAGATACACGGCGTTCAAACCATGAAGGCAAAATGGCGGTCCGTGACCGTCAAGGGAAAGTCGCTGGTAGCACAGCCCGGCTGGTATTCCGCTTGCTCGGAGTAAAGCACAGAGCAGATGGCTTTTTGCGTAGCAATATCCCGTTTTGTGTTGAAGGACATCCGACGCGCGACAGGTCACTGGATTTTGCCTGTGGTCAGCGCTGTGCTTTATCGTGTCCCGAACGAATTCAAAACAGTTTCGAGCCGTTTGTTCATCCGAATCACACACAAGTCGTTTTGCCTGATCGGCAACATTGACTGCGTCCGTGTCGATCACATCGCATTTACCGACGAACTGACGCGGGTCAGGTTCCACAATCGCCTCCCCTCAAATCGAGCCTCTTGCATTCATTGGTTTGTCCGTATCGTGCCACGGACGGATTGACCGTCATCATCCGCGTTCATGCAAGTCTATCGTCCGACTTGCACGGTTGCAAATTGCGAACGAAAGAAAGGAAAGCTAAAACACAGAGGCACGACTGGCGATTTTCCCAAGCGAGTGATTCTGTGCCGGTATCGATAGGTATGTAACTAAAAACAGCCAAGTTGGGTTGCCAAAGATGCGCGAGCGGCATTCGAGGGGAAGAGCGTTTTGCAAAACCTCTATTGGGGCAAGATGGATCGAGATGGATTCATCACGGATCGCGTAGCAGACCGATGGCTTGGTCGTAGTACGCCGATTCCCATCCCATTTCATGTTGCTTGCAAAACTGACTCAGTTGTGTGTATCGCTCAATCGGGTCGACTCCCATGGCCCAAGCGATCTTGGCGTGGCATTCGGGACAAAGGTAAAGAGGCAACCGATCCGATTCCTGCAAATGGTTTGCACCACACATATTGCACTGATAGGCGATACAGTGCGCAAGCGAAAACATGTGACCCGTTTCATGGGTTGCAATTCGGAGCGTACGACGAAGACAAAGCAGGTAGTCTGCTTTGCTGTTGCTCGGATCACCGTTACGGTACATCGACCAAACGCCCACTCGATCTCGTAGCGAAGCTTGACCAAAGACGAAGTTCCAACCTCGACCTGGCCAAAGATCGGTCGTGGTAAAGGCAATGTACGCCGCAGCATCGTCTGGCAATCGAGGCTTGAGCACGTTCTTCAACAGGTACGTTGAGAGCATCTGCGGCACCTTCCATTCGGGGTGTTCGCGACGTGCTTTTTGGGGAACCGTCGTCGAAGGCAGCACTTTGCAAAGACGGACCGTCGTATGCATGTAAAGGGCTAGATATTCAGAGGCAAGCTCGACGATCTCGCTTTGCTTCGCGTCGAACTCACCGATGGGCTGGACATAGAGAATGTGTCGTCGTCCTGTCGGTCGGACGGGGTCCGAGGCAACGTACTGGCGAAACGTTTGACCTACTTCCTTTTGCTGGTCCAACCAATCACCGGGCGACGGCTTTCCCAGTTTACGATGAATCCGTTCTAGCTGTCCGATCGTCCTCTGTAGGGATTCTGGGTCGATTTGCTGGAAGCGTCCCAGATCAACGGGTTCAAACGTCTTAACGATCCTTGGTCGGGAACGATCCTCACTTCGCGCGACCTGGCTGACCAAACCGAGAACCACCAGAAAACATAATCGAAGAACTCTTTCCATCTCTCAATCCCGGTCGGGGTATCGTTTCCGCTACTACAACATTGTCGGTTGAACTCGAGACACAAACAACCGCGACGGCGAGAAACCCATCGAAATCGACAACCGTGCATCGGCTGCTCCATTCCTCCACTTCCAGTGGATCTGAAATGACGTACCGTCCGGGGGGATGAATGTGGTAGCGAATCGCAGTAACATTCTCTTTTGAGCTAGAGTGCCATCGATACGCTTGTGCCGGAGAAATGCAAACATGAATTTGATGTACACCGAGAGTGAAGTTCAGACATTGAAGGCCCAGGAAGCCAAGGACTACTGTGTTGCCTTGATGCGGCAGCTTGAGGCCAGATCAGAAGGGCCGATTTCCGCAGGCGAGGTCCAATTGCAGGAATTGCAGTATGAGTTGGAATTGAAGCAAGCTGAGACGGAAGACAATCGGCAACGCGAAGCACACCTGGAACGGATCAAAGATCTTGAACTCGAGATTGAACGCGAAAAGGCAGAGTTCTCACGATCGGAGAAACAAACTGACGAGGTTCGCCAGCGGCAAGTGCAAGTGATTCAGCAGGTGTCGGAGTCGCAAGAAAAATTGAGCATTGCTTTGGACCGTGCGACGCGAGAACATCATGTTAAATTGCAAATGATGCAGGCGGAACATGATGCCAAGCGAGAAGCTTTGCAGAACGAATTGCACGAATTGACGGACAAACGTGACACGCTGATTGAGCAGATTGGGAAATTAGCGGACTTGAGTACTGCTGCGGATGATGTGGATCGATTGAGAGCCGAAATCGAGCAGAAGCGACTCGAGGCGCTAAGGCAACAAAAGGATCTTGATGAGCAAACCGAAACGACTGTGTTCGAGAAAGAAAAAGAGCTGAAGCGGATTCGACGTGAACACGACATTGCGCTCGCGGAACGGAACGCTGCTCACCGCAAGCTGATGCTTGATGCGAACCTTGAGGCTGCCGATGGACTGCTCTCTGAACTCGGATTCACTCGCATTGCTCCAGCGGAATACGAACACTTGAAACAGCAGGCCGAAAGCAATCAAACCCGGTCGGAGCAGGAAGTTCAGGCCATTGAAGCTGCGGCGATCGACGAGTTTAGGAAACGATTCAGTATCAGTTCGAATGACCCCATCGATGTAACGGAGTTGTACTACCGCGAGCGAGCTTTACAGGAAGAGAATCAGTCGCACGAGCAGCAGATCGCCAAATTAGAATCCGAGATTGCAAGAATGCGCACGCATATCGAAAGTGAGTCGACACGCGTGGCCAAGGCGATTGAAGCCGCCCGAACCAACATCCAAAACAACATTGAGCCCGGCGTGAAGCGATAGTCGTTGGGTTCTCGCCATCATCGGCGTGGTTCACCACCCAGACCGTTCTCGGTGTGCTGTTATGCTAAGCAACTCTTCGCAAGGGGTAGATTGTTTCAACGCTTCGGATCTGTTGCTTGGCCATATGCATCGCCGAGGCAACGACTTGGTGCATGTCGAAGTAGCGATACGTTGCCAAGCGACCGCCGATGAGGTAGTTCTTGGGCAACTTTGCAGCGTAACGTTTTTGTAAAGCTTCGCCGGCGTCATTGTTGACCGGATAATACATTTCGTCCCCCACCGACCAATCTGCGGGATACTCGCGAGTCACGACGGTGTGGTCGCATTCAAGCGGTTCAAAATGCTTGTGCTCGATACATCGCGTGTAGGGTGTCTCGGCATCGGTGTAGTTGACGGCCGCGACGCCTTGATAATCAGGTTGGCTGATCAATTGATGCTTGAAACGTAAGCCTCGCCAATCGCTGGCCCCCAGTTCATAATCAAACAACCGGTCAAGGGGGCCGGTATAAACAATGGACTTTCCCATCGACTCGAACCGGCATCGATCGGAAAGAAAATCCACTTCCGTTTCGACAGGAATCCCTTGCAGCATCGACTCGAAAAGCTTCGTATAGCCGCCCTCGGGGATGCCACAGTAGCGATCGTTGAAATAGTCGTCGTTCCATGTCAACCGAATGGGCAGCCTGCGGATGATGGAGCAGGGTAATTCGCTCGGTTCGCGGCCCCATTGCTTCTTGGTGTAGCCGTACACAAACGTCTCGTAGAGCTCACGCCCGACTTGAGACAACGCCCATTGTTCCAAGTTCGCCGGTTGCTCGATCTTAACCCGTTCCGCCTCCAGCCGTTCCTTGGCCTGCTGGGGTGTTGTGACGCCCCACAGTTGATGGAGTGTATTCAAATTGATTGGGAAGGAGTACAGCTCCCCGCGGAAATTCACCTTGGGACGATAGCTGAACCTGCTGAAGCGTGCAAAGCGATTGACGTATTGCCATACAGCGTCGTCATTGGTGTGAAAGATGTGGGGTCCATAGCGGTGAACGTGGATACCGCCCAGGTTGGCGGAATAGCAATTGCCACCAATATGATTGCGCTTTTCGATGATCAAGCATTTGGCCCCTGCATCAGTCATTTGCCGGGCGAACACCGATCCGAACAGTCCGGCTCCAACGATCACATAGTCATACATCCGCTTCTCGAACTCCCTACATCCGTTATCGGGCGAATTCTTGTCTTCTGCGACGACTTGGCACTTCGGATCAGCCCGAGTGTGCGGTTTGTATCAGTTGAATCGACGGGATCACTCCAGCAGCTTCAACAAATAACTTGACTTTTCTGATTCGGCAAAGTTGTATGAATGCTCGGATGCAGTACACGTGTACAATTCGTCATTTTCGGTGGAGCTGTCAATGCTGCTCCATTGTGACCATCAATTGGTCCATCATCGGTTTTTTGGAGTGAATTCGAATGCTTCCCGCAAAACGTCGTCGTCGGTTCGCCAGCAACAAAGCGGCGGGGCGCAGAGAGCGCATTTCATGGACGTTGTCGGCACTCGAGCCCCGTTTGATGCTGGCGGCGGACGCTGGGGTGGCGACGGAGGCGGTTGCCAATTTCGTCGAAATCGGGCCCGCAGCAACCTCCACAACGAATACACATGCGGAAACGCAAGCCACGGATTCTGCTGCCGGCATCTTATTCCTTGACAGCGAAATCGAAGACTCGGACTTGTTGAATGAGTTCGCCGAGAATGCCGAAGTGATTTTACTCGCTGCCAACCGAGACGCGATCACCCAGATCAGCGAGACGTTGGCGAAGCGCCAAGATGTCGCTTCCATCCATATCGTTTCCCACGGAGATGCAGGCCGATTGAGATTGTCGGGCGAAACGATCGATTCGACAGTCATTCGCGACCGCGGTGCCGAAATCGCAAAATGGTCCTTTGCCCTTGCCCCAAACGCAGACATTTTATTGTATGGATGCAGCGTTGGTGCGGGATCGTCAGGCGACGCGTTACTGAGTGCGGTTGCCGAATTAACCGGCGCCGATGTGGCGGCGTCGATCGACACCACAGGATCGCGTTCGCAAGGAGGGAATTGGGAGTTGGAAAAGGCGATCGGACGTATTGAGTCTGGACTGGCATTTCAAGCAACAGTCATGGCTCGATATCAGCATACACTCCCCATCACCGGCACCGAATCCAATTTTAGCTTCAACAGTTTCGCCTCCACAGACCCTTTCGATCTAAATGGCGATGCATCGATCAGCGGAGATAAACTTCAGCTGACGTCGGAGGAGACCTACCAAACGGGGTCCGCATTCTTTACCGATCCAATCGCAGTCGACAGCAACAGTTCGTTCCAATCGAGCTTCAGTTTCGAGATGGCTGGCGGCTGGGGTGCTGGTGGTGCGGACGGGTTGGTGTTTGTGCTGCAGAATTCGCCCTCTGGCAGCGGTGCGATCGGTAGCGGCGGGTTCGATATTGGCTATGGCGGGATCGGCAACAGCGTCGCGATTGAGTTTGACACTTGGTTCAACTCAACGGACAAGTACAAAGATGAGGTCGGCGTTGTGATCAACGGCGTTCCTCAGAATCATCTGGTTCAAGCCTATTCGCCATTCGATTTGAATGATGGCGGCACCTACCACGCTTGGGTCGACTACAACGGCGAGTCGGATCAGTTGACGGTGTACCTTTCGAACAGCTCGAACAAACCGGCGCAGGCGATTTTGTCGACGACGTTGCAATTGGACCAGATTGTTGGCAACCAGATGTACGCTGGCTTCACCGCGGCCGACTTCGACCGTCCCAATGCACACCGGATTTTGTCATGGTCGATGGACACGGCCGATCCGGGCAATAGTGGCCCGGCGACGATCAACCTTGATGCTTCCCAAGTGACGGTAAGCGAAACGGGTGGCGAAGCGGTCGTGAAGCTTGTTCGTACGGGCAATGCCAGCGAAACGGCGTCGGTCGAATATGAGACCTCGAACCAATCGGCGCGGGCTGGCGACGACTATTCTTCTCGCAGCGGCGTTGCCAACTTCGCAGCAGGCCAACGTACGGCGGAGGTTCGGATTCCGATCCTTGATGACACCGTTGAAGAAGGCCCCGAGACGTTTCAGTTGACGATCCGCAACGCGGTGAACGCCGATCTTGGTTCGCAGCAAACGACGACGATTACGATACTAGACGACGAGCAGTCCTTACCGAGTTTCGTCAGTTTCAGTGACACGCCGCTGATCGATCTCAATGGCGGAGCATCAATCACGGGCGGGAAGCTGCAGTTGACTTCCGAAGCCACCTATCAAACGGGCTCGGCTTTCTTTATGGATCCGATTGAGGTGACGAGCAACAGTTCGTTCCAATCGAGCTTCAGTTTCGAGATGGCTGGTGGTTGGGGTGCTGGTGGTGCGGACGGGTTGGTGTTTGTGCTTCAGAATTCGCCCTCTGGCAGCGGTGCGATCGGTAGCGGCGGTTTCGATATTGGCTACGGCGGGATCGGCAACAGCGTCGCGATTGAGTTTGACACTTGGTTCAACTCAACGGACAAGTACAAAGATGAGGTCGGCGTTGTGATCAACGGCGTTCCGCAGAATCATCTGGTACAAGCCTATTCGCCATTCGATTTGAATGATGGCGGCACCTACCACGCTTGGGTCGACTACAACGGCGAGTCGGATCAGTTGACGGTGTACCTTTCGAACAGTTCCAACAAGCCGGCGCAGGCGATTTTGTCGACGACGTTGCAATTGGACCAGATTGTTGGGAACCAGATGTACGCTGGCTTCACCGCGGCCGACTTCGATCGTCCCAATGCACACCGGGTTTTGTCATGGTCGATGGACACGGCCGATCCGAACAACGCGGGCCCGGCGACGTTCAAACTCGATACTGTCCAAGTCACCGTCAGCGAGACGGTGGGAGAAGCGGTACTAAGGATCATGCGTACGGGTGATGCCTCGGAAATCGGATCGATCAACTATCAGACCTACGACCAATCGGCCGTCAGCGGCGACGATTATTCGTCTCGCAGCGGCGTCGCCTATTTTGCGGAAGGGCAACGCGTCGCGGAGGTTCGGATTCCGATCCTCGACGATGATTTGGAGGAAGGGGTCGAGACATTCAGTATCACGATCGATAATCCGGTCAACGCAGAACTTGGGGCACCGCGGACGACCACGATCACGGTATTGGACGATGAACAAAACTTGCCGAGTTTCACCAACTTCAACAACGGTGCGATGATTGATGTCAACGGTGGTGCAACGGTCACCGGCGGAAAACTTCAACTCACATCGGAGGCCACGTATCAAACCGGATCGGCTTTCTTTACCGAGCCGATCGACGTGACGAGCGATAGTTCTTTTCAAACGAGTTTCAGTTTCGAGATGACTGGTGGTTGGGGTGCGGGTGGTGCCGACGGGTTGGTGTTTGTGTTGCAGAATTCGCCCTCTGGCAGCGGAGCAATTGGCGGAGGTGGGTTTGATATCGGTTACGGCGGGATCGGCAATAGCGTGGCAATTGAGTTTGACACTTGGCTTAACGAGACGGACAAGTTCAAGGATGAGATTGCGGTGGTGGTCAACGGCGTCCCGCAAAACCATCTCGTCCAATCGCGATCTCCGTTTGACTTGAATGATGGCGGTGTCTATCACGCTTGGGTCGACTACAACGGCGTGAGCGATTCGTTGGCGGTCTATCTCTCGGATTCGGCCGAAAAACCTACGCTTGCGGCGATGAAGACCACGGTCTCGTTGGATCAGATTGTGGGCACGCAGATGTACGCTGGCTTTACGGCGGCCGATTTTGATCGACCCAACGCTCATCGGATTTTGTCATGGTGGATGGACACCGAAGCGCCGGCGCTTGACCCGCCTGTGTTGCCGTCGGGTGAGATTCAGACGGAAATCGTCCAAGGTGGGTTCAACCAGCCGACCGCAATTGCGTGGTCCGCGGATGGCCGAAACATGTACGTTTCGGAAAAAGGGGGTCTGGTCAAGGTCATGCGTGACGGTGTGTTGGTGTCAACGCCGGTAATCGATATTTCCGCGATTGTCAACAATTTTTCGGATCGTGGACTGCTTGATGTGGCGGTTCATCCCGATTTGGAAAATCAGCCATACATGTACGTGCTCTACACGTACGACCCGCCAGAGGTTTGGAACTACGTTGGCAATCAGTTCGCGGGTCCGGATGCCACGGGCAATCGAGCCGGACGCTTGGTTCGTTACACACTCGATGCATCGACCAACTACACCAGCGTGATCGCGGGTTCAGAATTCGTCATGATGGGGACTGCCAGCACTTGGAACAACTTCAATGCATTCACCAACAGCGTCACCGATATGGCGGAACCGCCAGCAGGCCAATATCCCGATGGCTCTTACCTTCGAGATTTCATCAATAGCGACAGCACGACGCACTCGATCGCCTCTTTGGAGTTTGCTCCCGACGGCGCGCTAATGGTTTCGATTGGTGATGGCGGCAGTTACAACCAGATGGACCCACGCGTCGTGCGAGTGCAAGACATTGATAGCTTGTCAGGGAAAATTCTGCGAATCGATCCCGTGACCGGCCAAGGGTTGTCGGATAATCCGTTCTACAATGGAGACGGCGACGCGAATCGTTCCAAGGTCTACCAGCTTGGGCTGCGGAATCCGTTCCGATTCGCGATCGATGATGTGACGGGGCGGCTATTTATCGGCGATGTTGGCTGGACGCGTTGGGAAGAAATCAACACCGCCGATCCTGGGGCGAATTTTGGCTGGCCCTATTTCGAAGGCGGCCAAGGTGTCAATATTGTGACGCCTGGAGGCTACATCAACTTGCCGGCTGGCCAGCAGTTTGTCGCCAACGGGGCACAGGCGGAACCGGCGATCATAGCGCTGAGTCATACGGCGGATGGAATCGATGCCGTCGTCATGGGCGATGTGATTCGAGGTGGCGACTTGGGGTTGCTCTTTGAGGGCGATATCCTCTTCAACTCACTCGGCCAAGGGGTCGTGCGTCGAGCATCCGTCAACGCCGAAGGGCAAGTTACTGATGTGTCGGTGTTTACCACCGGGGCGCAATATGTCGTCGACATGCGGCAAGGTCCCGATGGCGAGATGTACTTCGTCGACCTACTCGATGGACAAATTGGACGCTGGACGGTGGTTTAACGCGAAATGTTCACCCGACCCCTGAGAGGTCGGCGTCTAAACGCCGGGAGAGGGAAAACGAGCTTCGATGACAGCATGAAACTCCAACACCGTTTCGATACCGGCCCTCCCCCTCGCTGCGCTCGACCCCTCCCGCTGCGGAGGTCGTGCAGTTTTTAAGTTGTTGATTGAAAAAGACTTACAAGATTTACCTCTCCCTCTGGGCTCGTTGTACCACATAAGTCCTGCGTTTTGCATGCATTGACGGGTTGGTTTTGTGTGCAACTCCACTGGACTTTTTGCTGGACGCCGCGAATTATCCTCAATTGAGGATCCGCGTTGGTGCTGCGGTTCATGGCAAATTTCTTCCCGGTGTCCAATGATCTCTTAGAAAAGAGTCCCCGACGGTCGGTCGTCCGCCGGGAACCGGTAGCACCCTTGGCGCACCGTCGACCGGGATATCCCTTGTCAAGTTGCAACTCTGCAGAGCTCGACTCCGTTTCTACCGGCAACTGCACGATAACAAGTGAAAACAGCTCCTGCCAGCAATCATGGGACACCGGAAAGATGCCTCGAAAACCTCCTGCGCACGCCTCCGCCGGATGAGCCAAAAAACCTAGGTGCGCAAGAGCCTCAGCAAGCTTACACCTTCGCAAAAATCGGACAAGCGACGCAGACCTTGTGGATCGGAATGCAACGCTGCCACGACCTGTCCAACGCATGGAACACATTCGGACCAGGAGCCATAAAAATATCACCGGATTAGGATGTGGGGTACAACGAGCGCTGCGTGGGCAGGGGTGGTTGGATACCGAAACACTTTGTTCGTCACAACTTAAAAACCGGACGACCTCAAAAATGGGGGAGAAGGGAGTCAGAGAGGAAGGGAGCTGGGGCCAAAACCTTTGGGGAAACGTCGGCGTCGGATACGCCGGGAGGAATACCGAAAGTCGAACCCGGAACTCCGAAGGATGAAGGACAAGCGATCTCAGCCGCGGTTCGGTCTTGGAATGTTCTTTCGGCCGCCACCCTTGACCCCTTTGCGCCGTTTCTTCTGTCGTCCGGTCGCTTGCGTCGAGGAACGGGAAAACTCGATTTCCGAAAGTGGTTTGCCGATGTTCTCTTTGAGTTGTAGCACTCGGTCGCGGAGCGATGCCGCGCGCTCGAATTCCAAATCTTCCGCGGCTGACAACATCTCACGCTCAAGTGCTTCGACATACTCCAGTGTGATGTAGGTTTCGGCGGCTTCGCTCGCTGCCGCAGTCGCTTTCTTTTGTTGGGCCACATCACTCTCAATTCCCGCCCGAATGGCCTTGCGAATCGTCTCGGGTGTAATGCCATGTTCCTCGTTGTACTTCTGCTGGATCTGTCGACGGCGGCTCGTTTCTTCGATCGCCATCTTCATCGAATGCGTGACCTTGTCCGCGTACAAGATCACCTTGGAATTCGAATTTCGTGCGGCTCGACCAATCGTTTGGATCAAACTCGTTTCACTACGCAGAAACCCCTCTTTGTCCGCATCAAGAATCGCAACGAGCGAAACCTCGGGTAAGTCGAGTCCTTCGCGGAGCAAGTTCACGCCGACGAGGCAATCGAATCGACCGGCGCGCAACTCTTGCAACAGGTCGACGCGTTCAAACGCATCCAACTCACTATGCAGCCAACGACAGCGGACATTTTGCTCTTGTAAGAAAGCCGACAAATCTTCGGCTAGCCGCTTCGTCAACGCCGTCACAAGCACTCGTTCATTTTGCTCGGCACGAAGTCGGATTTCATGAAGCAAATGCTTGACTTGCCCGCGAGCGGATTCGACTTCGACAACGGGATCGAGTAATCCCGTGGGGCGGATGATCTGCTCGACCACCTCGCCTCCGGTTCGCTGAAGCTCATAGTCGCTCGGCGTTGCGCTGACGAAACAGATCTCTGCGGTTCGCTGTTCCCATTCTTCAAATTTCAGCGGCCGATTGTCGAGCGCACTCGGCAACCGGAACCCATGCTCGACCAGCGTTGTCTTTCGGCTGCGGTCACCCGCGTACATCGCGCGAACTTGCGGGATGGTGACGTGGGATTCGTCGACAAAAGTGATGAAGTCATCGGGAAAGAAATCGTAAAGGGTGTCAGGAGTCGCACCAGGCGGTTTGCCAGACAACGGACGACTGTAGTTTTCGATGCCCGGGCAATGCCCGACCTCGGCCATCATTTCGAGATCAAAACGAGTTCGTGCCGAAATGCGTTGAGCTTCGAGCAACTTGCCCTGCTGCTGGAAGACCTCCAACTGCTGTGCCAACTCCTCGCGAATGCTACGGATCGCGCCTTGAATGCGGTCTTCGGGCATGACGAAGTGTCTCGCCGGATAGATGTAAAGGTGGTCCACCGTCTTGATGGTCTCGCCCGAAACCGGTTTGATCAGCGAAATCTGTTCGATCTCGTCGCCCCACATTTCGATCCGATAAGCGAACTCCTCGTAGCTGGGCCACAACTCGATGCTGTCGCCACGAACGCGAAACTTGCCTCGGTCGAATGCCACATCGTTGCGTTCGTAGAGCACATCGACAAACTTCAACAACAAGTGATCACGCCGCGTGGTCTCACCTTTGTGCAGCGAGACGATCAGTTGCCGGTAATCGTCGGGTGACCCCAGCCCGTAGATGCTGCTGACCGAAGCGACGATCACCACGTCGCGGCGACTGACCAACGAGCTGGTGGTCGCTAGCCGCAACCGATCGATCTCTTGGTTGATCGATGCATCCTTTTCGATGTAAACGTCACGTTGAGGGATATAGGCTTCGGGTTGGTAGTAATCGTAATAACTGACAAAATAATGAACCGCATTCTCAGGAAAGAAACCCTTGAACTCGCTGTAAAGCTGCGCCGCGAGCGTTTTGTTGTGACTGAGCACGAGCGCCGGTCGACCGAGGTTGGCAATCACATTCGCCATCGTGAACGTTTTGCCCGTGCCGGTGGCGCCAAGCAACACCTGGGCCGATCGTCCCGATTGGAATCCACGCGTCAACTCCGCGATCGCTTGGGGCTGATCCCCAGCGGGTTCAAACGGCACGGCGAGGTGAAATTCCGCAGCGGGAAGTGAAGGCGAGGACATGTGGGATTCCCATTAGCGATGCATCGAATCGATTTCCTTTTGCGCCACTCTACCCAGCCCAATCGGATCCGGCGATGGTAGGACGCTGGTGCCGTGTTTGACGGCATTACCCGTTGTAAAGCCCGCTGGAAAATCGCTATTCCGCTTGCTAGCAAAAGCCGAAAAACACTCCTGTCGGTCTCGGTTTTGTGTCGAAATGCCTCTTCAATGGGCTGGAAAGAATATGTGGCGATCCGTCTTTATTGCGCTCGGAGTTATGGCGATCGTACTCGGGTTGGAATTCCTGGTGATCGATTCGGCAACTTTTTATGATCCCGACGAGGTTCGGACGATTAGCTTCCTGGACCCCACCGGTTCTTCCGCCGAAGCTGCCAAAGTCTTCCGACCGAAGGATTGGATGCCCTGGGCCTTCCTTAGCGGTGGAATCGTCACCATTGTCTACTCGTATTTGATCCCCGTTCGCTATCGCTCCTGGCGTCAGGCAGGCGCGGGTTGATCTTGATCGCCGATGTTTCCCACCGGCCTCTCTTGACGAGCCCCACCTGGCTATCTAACTTGCATAAGCATGACTGCGGAGACACACCCTAATTATTAACGCAGCTTATTTAGAACAGGTTCCCATTTGCATCTGCGTAACCTCGAGTTGTTCTGTACTGTCGCGGAGCAGCGTAGCTTTTCCAAAGCTGCGGCGGCTCATGATTTGACGCAGAGCGCCGTCAGCCAGGCGATGCAACACCTGGAAGACTCGCTGGGAACACGATTGATCGATCGATCGAAGCGTCCCTTGGTGCTGACGACGGCCGGACAGACCTACGTGCGGGGACTGCGCAACATCCTTCGCCAACTGCATCGGTTGGAGCAAGAGGTCGCCACTTTGGGCGAAAAGCTAAGCGGCCAATTGAAAATTGGTACGATCTATTCGGTCGGGCTAAGTTATTTACCCGAGGCAAGTGAAGAATTCGGCCAGTTCCACCCCGAGGTTGACGTCAAACTCGACTTTGGAACCAGCGAGCGTGTCGTCGAAATGACGGCCGAGGGCGAAGTCGACTTAGGTTTAGTGAGTTTTCCCAAGAACACGAAGTCATTGCAGTCGGTGATGTGGCAGCAGGAGCCGATGCGTTTGGTTTGCTCGTCCGAACATCGGTTTTCCCAGCGAACGAATCTCGACATCACGGATCTACAGGGGATTGCGATGGTCGGTTTCGAGCGTGGTTTAACGCTGCGAAAAGAGATCGACCACTATTTGGCGAAGTCGGGTGTGACGGTCGATGTCCGCATGGAGTTCGACAACGCCGACTCGATGATCCGTATGATTCAAGCAAGTCGTGGGATTGGCATTGTTCCCGAAGCGGCGGTTCGCCGGGAAACGGCGAATGGATCGTTGAAGGTGGTTGCCTGTCGCGGATTCAAGATGACGCGACCGCTGGGAATCATCTTTCGCCGATCAGGACAACTCAGTAAGGCAGCGAGCGAGTTCGGTTCGCTGCTTCTTGGCCGCAGGATCGAGGCGGGCAAACGGAAATCCGGCAGCGGGAAGCTTGCCGCGGACCATCACTCAACCGGTGCCAGGACAAGCACCGCGGTTGTTGCCTGAGCCACGTGGGGCGTCAAGCAAAGAGGAGTGAAATCCTGTCGGCTTGATTCAGTCCCCCCAGTGCGTGACTCCTTTTACTTTTACAGCGAAACGGAACCCAGAACGATGACCACACCGCCATCCGATACGAAGGCAGCCGATAAGAACGTCGCTACTTTTCATCTGCCGCCTGCGCAGGGGCTCTATGATCCGAGCCACGAGAAGGATTCGTGTGGTGTCGGCTTCATCGCGCACATCAAGGGCGTTCCGAGCCATCAGATCGTTCTCGATGCGGACCAGATCCTGCAGGCCATGGATCATCGCGGCGCGTGCGGTTGCGAACCGAACACCGGCGATGGTTCAGGCATCATGGTCGGACTCCCCCATAAGTTCCTGCGAAAAGTCGCCAAACAAGACCTCGGCGTCGATTTGCCGGAACCGGGTCAATTCGCTGCAGGGCTTGTCTTTCTGCCGACCGATGAAGCCGAGCGAAAGATCTGCAAAGAAACGATCGAGTCGCTGATCGACCAATCGGGCCAGAAACTGATCGGTTGGCGAAAGGTGCCTCAAAAAACCGACTTGGCCGACGTGGGCCCAACCGCCCGCCGCAGTGAACCGGTTGTTGAGCAGTTGTTCGTCGGAGCATCGGAGGGGATCAGCGGTGACGCGCTCGACCGGAAACTGTACTTGATCCATAAACAGGCCAGCCACACGCTGCGAGGCGGCGACACGATCCAGCAAGCGCTGATGTTCTACATTTGCTCGCTGAGCACCAAGGTCATCATCTACAAGGGCATGTTAACCCCCGCGCAGGTGCTGCCCTACTATCCGGACCTTCAAGACGACGATTTCGAAACCCATTTGGCGATGGTCCATAGCCGGTTCTCGACCAACACGTTCCCCAGCTGGGACCGTGCTCAGCCGCTTCGTTTCATGAGCCATAATGGCGAGATCAACACGCTACGTGGCAACATCAACTGGATGCGGGCTCGGGTCGGCTCGGCAAAGAGTGAGTTCTTCGGCGACGATCTGAAGAAGCTGTTCCCCGTCTGTGAACCCCACTGCAGCGATTCCGGCACGTTCGATAACGTGTTGGAGTTCTTGCTCATGAACGGGCGCACGCTTCAAGAAGCGATCATGATGATGGTCCCCGAAGCTTGGCAGATGCACGAAACCATGCCCGAAGACAAGCGTGCGTTCTATGAGTATTTCTCCTGTTTGATGGAGCCCTGGGACGGTCCCGCCTCGATTGCTTTTACCGATGGTCATTACATCGGCGCGACACTCGACCGCAACGGCTTGCGGCCCAGCCGTTATTACATCACCCATGACGATCGAGTCATCATGGCTAGCGAGGTCGGCGTTTTGCCGGTCGATCCCGCGATTGTGAAAGAGAAGGGCCGCTTACAACCGGGGAAAATGTTCTTGGTCGATTTCGAACAAGGGCGATTGATTCCTGACGAAGAGCTCAAGAGCTCGTTCGCGAAACGCATGCCCTACGGCGATTGGCTCAAAGACCAACGGATCCGTCTTGCTGACCTGCATCCGGAAGCGGAAGGCCATGGCTTCGACAGCAAAACCCTGCTTCCTCGGATGCAAGCATTCGGCTACACGAGCGAAACGCTTAAGTTCATGTTGCGTCCACTTGTCGAACAGCTTCGCGATCCCGTCGGATCGATGGGCAACGATAGCGCGATCGCATGCCTGAGCGATAAGCCGCGAATGATCTACGACTACTTCAAGCAACTGTTCGCCCAAGTGACCAACCCCGCGATCGACTCGATTCGTGAAGAGGTGATCATGTCGCTTGAATGCTACATTGGCCCCGAACAGAACTTGTTGGCAGCGACGCCTGAGCACTGCCATCGACTCTTGGTCGACCATCCGATTCTGACCAATGAAGAGATCGCGGCGCTCAAACACATTAACTTCGAAGGTTGGAACAGTCGCGTGATTGACATCACGTTTGACCGCAGCGAAGGCAAGGCCGGCCTGCGCAAGACGCTCAATCGCATTGCTCAGGAAGCGGAAGAGGCTGCCGATGCGGGAATCGAAATCGTGGTCCTGAGCGACCGTGCGATCAGCCACGATCGGATCCCCGTCAATGCATTGATGGCCATTGGCGCAGTGCATCACCACTTGATCAAACAAGCGAAGCGAACACAGATTGGCTTGGTGATCGAAACAGGCGAAGCTCGTGAAGTGCATCACCACTGTTTGCTGATCGGTTATGGTGCGGATGCGATCAACCCCTACTTGGCATTCGAAGCGTTGTGGCAAGCCCGTCGCGACGGGGTCATGGACGTCACCATGGATGATGACAAAATCGTTGCGGCCTATCGAAAGGGCGTCGCCAAGGGCATGCTCAAGGTGATGGCCAAAATGGGGATCAGCACGCTGCAAAGCTACAAGGGCGCGCAGATCTTCGAAGCACTCGGGCTGCGAGACGAAATCATCGAAACCTGCTTCGTCGGAACGGCAAGCCGAATCCAAGGCGTCTCGTTCGACGTGGTCGCCGAAGAAACCTTGCGCCGCCATCGCTTGGGATACCCCGATCGAAGATCGGATGTTTCACATCAATTGCCGAATCTCGGCGAATTCCACTGGCGTGCCGAAGGGGAAAAGCACGCCTGGACCCCTCAATCGATTTCGTCGCTTCAACTCGCTGCGCGAACCAACAACGAGGACGCGTATTGGAAGTTTGCCCATGCGATCAACGAAGACAGTCGAGCTCGATGTACGCTCCGCGGATTGCTCGGTTTCAAAGAAGGCGCCGCCGGGGATCCCGTTCCCTTGGATGAAGTGGAACCGGCAAGCGAGATCGTAAAACTGTTCTGCACCGGAGCGATGAGCTTTGGCAGTATCAGTGCCGAATCGCACGAAACGTTGGCCATCGCGATGAACCGGCTTGGTGGAAAAAGCAACACCGGCGAAGGAGGCGAGGACCCGATACGTTTCTTGACGATGGACAACGGGGATTCGAAGCGATCGGCAATCAAGCAAGTCGCGTCGGGCCGCTTTGGCGTCACGATTGAGTATTTGAGCAACGCCGACGAGATCCAAATCAAGATCTCGCAAGGTGCAAAACCAGGCGAAGGAGGTGAGTTGCCCGGCAAAAAAGTCGACAAGAATATTGCTCGAATTCGTTACAGCACCCCAGGTGTTGGACTGATCAGCCCCCCGCCGCATCATGATATCTATTCGATCGAAGACCTGGCTCAACTGATCCACGACCTCAAGAACGCGAACCGACATGCTCGGATCAGTGTGAAGTTGGTGAGTGAGGTGGGGGTTGGCGTCATCGCATCAGGTGTTGCCAAAGCGCACGCCGACCACATCCTAATCTCGGGAGACACCGGCGGAACGGGCGCCTCGCCACTGACCAGTATCAAACACGCGGGTTTGCCGTGGGAATTGGGGATCGCGGAAACGCATCAGGTGTTGGTTCTGAACGATTTGCGCAGTCGCGTCGTCCTGCAAACCGACGGTGGATTAAAGACCGGACGCGATGTGGTGATTGCCGCACTGTTGGGTGCCGAAGAGTACGGTTTCTCCACCGCGCCGCTGATCACCATCGGCTGCATCATGATGCGTAAATGCCATCTCAACACCTGTCCGGTTGGGATCGCAACTCAGGACCCGGATCTACGCAAGAAGTTCAGCGGCAAGCCCGAACACGTCGTGAACTATCTGTTCATGGTCGCCGAAGAAGCTCGCCGGATCATGGCCAAACTCGGCTTCCGAACGATCCATGAAATGATCGGACGTAGCGATTGTTTGAAGACGGACGAAGCGATCAAACACTGGAAGGCAGATGGTTTGGATCTAACTCCCATTTTGAAGCCGGCGAACAAACGGCACGTGGACGTCGATGTTCGATGCACACGCGCCCAGGATCATGGTTTGGAAAAATCACTTGACCTCACCGTTCTGCTTGCAGCGGCAGAACCAGCACTGCAAACGGGTGAGCCGGTACGAATCGAGTCGCCGGTCGTCAACATCAACCGAACCGTTGGGACGATCCTCAGTAATGAAGTCGCCAAGCGGTATGGTCAGGCCGGCTTGCCGGATGGAACGATCCAGATCAACCTGTCAGGCTCGGCGGGACAAAGTCTGGGGGCATTCTTGGCTCATGGTGTCACAATCGAACTTGAAGGCGATGCGAACGACTACGTCGGCAAGGGGCTGTCCGGTGGTCGCGTGATTGTTTATCCCCCTCGGCAAAGCAGCTTCGTCGCGGAAGACAACATCCTCGTCGGCAACGTTTGCTTGTACGGAGCAACGGGCGGCGAAGCCTTCTTGCGTGGCCGTGCGGCGGAACGATTCTGCGTTCGCAACAGCGGTGCCAGGACCGTCATCGAAGGAGTTGGCGACCATGGCTGTGAATACATGACGGGCGGACGCGTCGTGGTGCTCGGAGCAACCGGTCGTAATTTCGCCGCCGGCATGTCTGGAGGCATCGCCTACATTTGGGACAAGAAAGGCGACTTCAACTTGAATTGCAACCTCGCCACCGTTGAACTCGAACGTATCGAGTCGGAGGAAGAGGAATCCGAAGTCAAAGAGCTGATTCGCTTGCATCAGCAGTACACCGACAGCCAAGTCGCCAAGCAAGCACTCGAAAATTGGGATAACTTCATGCGTCAATGCGTGAAGGTCATGCCCATTGATTACAAACGAGTGCTGCTGGAGATGAAAGCCGAAGAAGCCACGACGGCTTCGTGAACCTGACGTTGCTGAACTGACCACGAGTTCAGGTTTCAGCCCTTCATGGGAAATCTCTGCGATTTCCCCAACACCCGACACCCGACACCGCTAACTTGAAGAGAAACGAACATGGGTAAGCCGACTGGATTCAAGGAATTTGACCGCAAAAAAGTACCTTGGCGTCTGCCAGTGGTTCGGGTCAACGATTACGACGAAGTTTACACCGAGCCGCGTGTCGAGCATCTTCAAGAACAAGGTGCACGGTGCATGGATTGTGGTGTGCCCTTCTGTCAATCAAACACCGGTTGCCCGATCGACAATTTGATTCCTGAATGGAATGACTTGGTGTACAACAATCGTTGGCAAGAAGCGATCGAACGACTGCACAAGACCAACAACTTTCCCGAGTTTACCGGTCGCACCTGTCCAGCACCTTGCGAAGGATCTTGCGTGTTGGGGATCACCAATCCGCCAGTTACGATCAAAAACATCGAAAACGCCATTGTTGATCGTGCTTGGGAGGAGGGTTGGATTCAACCGGAACCGCCCGAAATACGAACCGGCAAAAAGGTTGCAATCGTTGGTAGTGGACCGGCGGGGTTGAGCGCCGCGGATCAGCTGAACCGTGCCGGCCATCAAGTCACCGTTTACGAACGAGAAGACCGCATCGGCGGACTGCTGCAGTACGGCATTCCCAACATGAAGCTCTCCAAAGCGGCGGTGCAACGACGGGTCGACAAGCTGGTCGCCGAAGGCGTCACCTTCATCACCGGGGTGAATGTCGGTAAGGACATTGACCCTCAAGCACTCACGAAAAAGAACGACGCTTTGTTGTTGGCGTGTGGTGCAACCAAACCTCGTGATTTGCCGATTGCAAACCGAGATGCCAAAGGGGTCCATTTCGCGATGGAGTTCTTGACGGCAAACACGAAACAAAGTGTCCACGGCGATTCGCTTGGTGACGGCTTCATCAGTGCCGAGGGCAAAGATGTGATCGTGATCGGTGGCGGCGACACCGGAACCGACTGTATCGGAACGAGCATTCGTCACGGTTGCCGCAGCTTGGTCAACTTTGAACTATTGCCCAAGCCACCAGCCGACCGCGAGCCGGATAACCCATGGCCCGAATGGCCGCGGATTTACCGCGTCGATTATGGACACGAAGAAGCAGCAGCCAAGTTCGGTCGCGATCCACGTGAGTATCAAATCTTGAGCAAGGAGTTCTTGGTCGATGACAAGGGGAACCTGCGAGGCATCAAGACCATTGAAGTGCTCTGGACCAAGGACGACAACGGCGGCTGGAAAATGGCCGAAGTTGAGGGCAGCGAGAAGGAATGGCCCGCCCAGTTGATCCTGCTGGCCATGGGCTTCTTGGGCCCCGAGCAGTACATCGCCGATTCCCTTAAGATTGAAGTCGATCCACGGAGCAACTTCCAAGCCGAACACGGCCGATTTGCCACCAGCATTGAAGGTGTCTTCGCAGCTGGCGATTGTCGTCGTGGTCAAAGCTTGGTCGTTTGGGCGATCAACGAAGGCCGGGGCGCCGCTCGTGCGATCGATATCTACCTGCAAGGATCAAGCGGCTTACCGGCTCCGGGCGTGACGTTGGGAACGTCGATGGAAACCGCTTAAAGGCGGACAACGGAACAATCTCTGCTTCGCGCACCTGCCTGCAACCCGCCGTAACGTGATTCGCTCGCTTACGGCTGCTCTACCCGGTCGGTCATCCGATCGATGAATGCTTTGGTATGGTCGAGCAGTTCGTCGTAGGACAAGGGCTCGACGTCTTCGCCAATCAATTCGACCTCGAGCGGTCCTTCGTAATGGTATTCGCGAAGCGTTTCCAGAATCGCGCGGATCGGAACACAACCGTCACCGAGCAAACAACGGTTCATTTCGCCCAACGGTGAATGTCGGGCATCGCCAAGCTGGACCAAATGCAAATGAGGGACGACGTCGGGCAACCAACGAACGGCATCTTCATCCATGCCAACGTGATAGGTATCGAGAACCAATCCCAGATAGGGACTGCCGACCGTTTCGACAATATCAAGCGTCGATTGTAAATCATTGACGAAGGACCACTCGTCACCGCAACCCGGGTGAATCGGTTCGAGCGACAAACGCACGCCAAATTCCTCGGCGACGGCAACGATCTCACGCAGTGCATCACACAGCGTTCGTCTGGCATGGTTGCGGATGTGATTGTTCTGGCCACCGGCCAACACAATCAACGTCCCGGCTTGCAGATTCGCCGCATCGCGAACGGCGTGAATCGCATCGGCGACCGCGTCATCAAACGCTCGGCCATCGCTGCCGGTAAAACCACCGACCCACGACAACGACGTGACCGACAACGACGCTTCGGCAAGCAATTCGATGGTTCGGTCGAGACCAAAATCTTCCAACTTGGGACGATACACACCGATCCCTGTGAAACCTCGCGTCGCGTAGGCGTGCGCATCCTCAGCAAAACTCCAACGCAACGTTGAAAGCTGGCTAACCGCAAGCGTGTTCCTCCATGCTTCTTGGATTTTCGAATCTTCGTCCAAAATCGTCTGCTTCCTCAGTGATCGTCGTGAACGTGCTAACTTCCCTGTTTCCAGCAGCAGTATGCGGACCTCGGTCCCATTTGTAAAGATTCGTTTTTGCGAGTTATCGCATGTGCGGCAGACGTCGCCCTTGACTTCGGGCGACGACCAATTGGTCATTCAAATCGTCAACCGATAACGCCACAATGGGAATCGTGATCAAAGCCTGCGGATCAATCTCACTGCTGACACGTCTCTTTGCTAGCTGTTCGACCTCTTCGCCTAAAGCATCGAGCCAAGCGGGCACATCGAGTCCCACGCCCGTTGGATGACGCGTCAACAAATCCGCCTCCTGCTCAAGCAAATCGAACGAAGGACTTTCATGATTCAGTTCCGCATCGCGCATCGCGGGCCCAACGAGCGCACGCATGCGATCGATGGTCATCGGCTGAACAAATCGCTCAAGAATTCGGTCGGCCACCGTTGGCATTCGCATCGCATAATCCTTTTGCATCTTGCGGAGTTTCTCAACATAGACTTCCGCTTCCTCGCCAATCCGTTCGCTCAAACTGCGACGCCACATCATCGCCGCCGCCTCAAAACCGCTGCGGACCAACACCTCGTGTGCCCACATCACCGGGCGCAAATTCCATGCAATCCGTTCGTAACGGACTCGAAGTCGCAAGAAGTCCAAGAACATGTAGACCAAATCACCGCGGTCGCTCTGGGTCGTGGTGCTATTGTAATCCTGGTACTCTGCGTGATGGTCCATCAAGGCTTCATAGACCAAGGTGATCCAACGCTGCGCCTCGCGAATCTGTAGCTTACCGATGTCCAAATCCGCGTACAAACGAGTCTCAGAAAACTGGTCATCCCCTTCGGTAAGCACTCGCTCTAACCAAGATGCAACCCCTTGGTGCAAGATCGCGCGTACATTGCCAAGCTGCAAGAACATCTGCGTAAAAATCGGATCGCCGTATTCCTTGATGAATGCGACCAGCAACTTCCATTTTTTGGGATCCGCCACCGTTTCCAGCGGCGAAAGCCGAAGCGTTTGGCTGTGGGCAAGCCAACTCGCCAGCAAGATCTCGGTGACCTGTTCGAGCAACGGAATCAAAACCTCGGCGAAGGATCGTTCGTCGATCAATCCGTTCGTCGATTCCTTCACGCTCTTTCGTGTCGATTCGACGATCGAGGCCACAAGCGAACGAAACCCGACCTGAAACAATCCATCAAACTCGGTCACCGCGCCAACGCCAATGGGATTCTCCTGCTCCATCTGGCGAGCAATTTCAATCAATCGGCATGCTTCCGCGATCAATCCACGACGCGGCAACCACAGCAACAAGTGACGCAGCACCCGTTGACGAAGCCTCGACACGTAGATTTTGACCGGGTCACCGCCTCGCGCCAGCGGGATGTAGAGCAGGTTCTTGTCGTGAATGGCGTCGAGAAACGGCGGAAACAAGCGACGCACTTCGCTTGTGTCCCCGGCGATCAATGCGGCAAACATCTTAACGCTTTGTGCGTCGTCATCGGCCATTTCTTCATCGCGGTCGACCAATTCCCACGTTGCCATCGGATGAGCGAGCAAGGCGCCGCACACCAATCGCCTCGAGTCGGACATCTCGACCGTCGTTCCAATGATTCGCTCCATTAACGAATCTCGTAGCACCCGATGCCGGTCATAACTTCGCATCGAATCCTTGTCACTACCCGCGGGCGTGATCTTGTAGCGTCGGACCGAGTCCAGCAGTTCCAACAAGCCGATCCGATTCTCACGAGCGCGACCGGCCCACGCCTGCAGCGATTGCAAGCGATCTTGCAGATCCTCGTCCGATTGATCCATCACGGCGATGTCGGCTGCGACCGCCCACATCCGGGAAAGCGATTTCAAGAAACTCAAATGTTCCGACAACCGCTTCGATTCTGTCTCCAATTCATCATGGCTGGTGTCGTCACCGAACTCGAACACCGCACCCTCGTTGCCGTCGTCGGTGGTGTCGCGGTAGGTCATGTCCTCGTAAGCCGCGTCGAACAAACCTTCGTCGCCGCCGTCGTCCTCGTCCGCCAAAGACAGTTCGCGATCCCAATCACGATCACTCCGTGACGGAGAAGACTGGCCCAGTTGAAATTGTGGGGCCGACCAAAACTGTTCCGCATTGGCTTCCAGGAAATCGAAGAACTTGCGAACCAGTGGCCAAATTTCGCGAGTATCTTTGCCGACCGTTTGCATCAACGCGGGCTGGACGTAGGCCTCTTCTCCGCCGCCATTGAGCGAAAAACGCAAACGCAGGAGCCAGCGTTCCGCTAGTCGCGGCAGCGAGCTGCCGCCGAGACGCAATCCCACGCGATCGGCGTTGTTGAGCCAATGCACCAACAACGCCATCGCCGGTGTGAAGTCGTTCCGATCCAGTAGTGCAGAAATGACCAAGGCGTAGGCCCGCGGAGAATCGAACAAATCCGCGTGAGGTGCCCAAAACGCTACATTTCCCGCCTCAGCGCCCCCTTCATGCCAAAGCCTCAACGCCCGAGCGACCAACTTGGCGGACTCGTACGACTCCAACGGATCGGCAGCCTCGATCGAATCGATGGTGTGGGCGGCATACTGTCTCCACCACTCTGCGATTTCTCGATACTGCTGCTCCATTTCGGAGTAGGCCGCCTCGTCATTGCGAGCCGCCGCTTCGCTCCATACGTTGGCCATGTAACCGAACAGCTGCTCGATCAGGTAGAGCAAATCATCAACTCGGGCGTCATGCACCGAACAGTCGGGGCTCGGGAACAAGCTGAAATTGCCGCCGAATCCGAGAATATCCCAGGGGTCAATGATCGCGCCGCACTCAATCGCCCGCTTGAGCAGATCAAACGCTGCGGCGGGAACCTTCAACGCTTGCTCGGGTTTCCCCGCACGAAGCGCCCGTAGGCCAAGAGTCATTTCACAATCGATGCGGCATAGCATCCGCGCCGATGCCGCCGGTACGGCATCGACTTCGCGAGCCGCTGCGTCCGGATAACCCATGCGTGCATACAATCGAGCGAGTTGCACATGTTGCACCTGAGCGGCGCGTCGTTCCGCCAAGGCCGCGTTAAGGTGTTGACGTACCGCACCAAACGGTTGACGACGCAAACGTTGCTCTTCAGACAATCGCTGTGAGTGGGCTCCCGTCAAACGTGCCAACCGATCCTCATAGAACTCATCGCGATAGGTCGCAATCGGCTTCATCAGCGAACCGAGTGTCACGTCGCTGCTGTACGCACCCGGCCCCCAACCGCTGATTCCCGACGCCATCAAAATCGTACCCGCTAACACCGTCGCTGCTTCGGAGAGCAATTCTTCTCGGTCGATAATCCCCTTTTCCTGCAATCGGCTCAACAACGCATCAAGCGTGACTTGACGGAGCACGAACCGATCATAGAATCCTTCGCCATCGATCGACCGGGTGTCCCAGCCGCCAAAGTGATAGTTGGGTCGCCGGTTGACGGGGTGATCAAAATCAAATGCCCGGGGATCCAGTGCGAGCTCTTGCATCTTTTCCGGATCAAACGACGCCGCTCGCAAAATCTCGGAATCGGTATCGCGAAGCACCGCAATGGCTCTCGCAACAATGTCGTGGTAGGGCCCGGCAGAGACACCTGCACCGCGGATGTAAAGCGGAATGGGCCGGACGAATTCGTGAGGGTACGGCTGGCAACGACGGTTTTCCAGCATCGCCACCGGCCGATAGCCAACGTAATCATTCAGCCGAGTGATCGTTTCGTTGACGAGTTGTTCGTCCGTATTCGAAAGCCCCACTTCAAGCATCGTCTCGGCAGCCCTCCCCAAAAGGAAGCCATTGAAGAGAACTTCCGGCTTTTGGTGAAAAAGCAGATCACGGTGATAATCCAGATACGCCGGCAGCAAATCGCTCCAGAGAATTTTGACGACCCGCTGGGCTTGTGTGATATCACGAAAGGCTCCCTGTTCGGCCTGCAAATTTCCCAGCGTTTCGGTCAACCAATCACGAAGCACCAACCACGCCGCCGGCCCGCGGAGCGGATCGCCCGCGGACGCGGTTTCGTAGACGTGGTTCCAGGCTGCGAAGATGGCAGGATCGCCACTGCCAGACGAGAAATTCAAATACCCCGCCAAACGCCTCAGCGAGTCGCTCATTGCATCGGGAGGCGGTAGATTTGACATTGCAGTGGGAAGGGAAGTTTGTAGGAGGGGTCAAGGGAACGGGAAAGATCACGGCAACCGTCGTGTCGAACGGGACACAGTCCCAACGACCGTTCAACGAACGGTGCTCGATCTATCGCTTCTTCGTCACTTTCTTCTTGGTCGCTTTCTTCTTCGTTACTTTCTTCTTCGTTACTTTCTGCTTGGCTACGGTCTTGGTCGCCTTTTTCGCGGTTGCTTTCTTCGCAGCCTTGGGTTTCGTCTTTGCCGCCGCCGTTGCGGCCTGCTTCTTGGTCACCTTCTTCTTGGTCACCTTTTTCACGGACTTCGTCGCGGACTTGGCTTTTGCCGTCGCCTTCTTCGTTGCCTTCTTCTTGCCGCCAAAGATTGCATCCCAACCTTCCGAGTAATTCTGGTTGGTTCCTGTTCGTAAAATCGTCATGATTCGTTCCTTTTCAATGCTTGTTGGATGGAGAACACGCCTAACTGGCATGAATGCTCTTGTAACGCGTGCGTTTCGCCTCGTCAGGATCATCGCCCATGCGTTCGCGAAGGTTACGGTCGTAGGTATCGAAGTTCCCTTCGCACCACACCAACTTTCCATCACCTTCGAACGCTAGGATATGCGTTGCGAGCCGATCGAGGAACCAGCGGTCATGGCTGGTGACAACGACACAGCCGGCAAAGTTGGCGATTGCCTCTTCCAGTGCTCGCAGCGTATCGACATCGAGGTCGTTCGTCGGTTCGTCAAGCAACAAGACGTTGCAGCCTTGACGCAGTAGTTTTGCCAAGTGAACGCGATTGCGTTCTCCCCCGGACAAATTGCCAACTTTCTTCTCTTGGTCCGGCCCTTTAAAATTGAACCTTGCGACGTAAGCTCGAGCCGCGATATTACGTCCCCCCATCACGATCGTGTCGTGACCGCCACTGATTTCCTGGAAGACGCTATTTTCGGCAGTGAGCGAATCGCGACTTTGGTCGACATAGCCGAGATCGACGGTGTCCCCAACGCGGATCACGCCGCTATCGGGCTTTTCTTGCCCGGTGATCATGCGAAACAAGGTCGTCTTGCCTGCACCATTGGGGCCGATCACACCGACAATGCCTCCGGCCGGCAAACGGAACGACAAATCGTCCATTAACACGTTGTCGCCATAAGCCTTGTGAATGTTCTTGCCTTCAATGACCAAATCGCCGAGATGCCGGCCTGACGGAATTTGGATTTCCAATTCGTCCGGTCGATCCTCAAACGACTGAGCCGACATTTCTTCATACGATTTGATACGCGCCTTGCTTTTTGCCTGCCGTGCCTTTGGACTCATTCGGATCCATTCCAACTCTCTCGCCAAGGTCTTTTCGCGAGCCTTCGCTTGCCGCTGTTCGATCGCCATCCGTTTGTGGCGAGCTTCCAACCAGGCCGTGTAGTTGCCTTCGAGCGGGATACCGCGACCGCGATCGATTTCCAGAATCCATTGAGCGACGTTATCAAGGAAGTATCGATCGTGGGTCACCGCGACGACGGTCCCGGCATATCGCGCAAGGTGCTGTTCGAGCCAAGACACCGATTCGG
Source organism: Novipirellula artificiosorum (assembly GCF_007860135.1). NCBI lineage: Bacteria > Pseudomonadati > Planctomycetota > Planctomycetia > Pirellulales > Pirellulaceae > Novipirellula > Novipirellula artificiosorum. The sequence continues at coordinate 214,369 of NZ_SJPV01000010.1, read as the reverse complement.
CGTCCAGATGGTTCGTCGGTTCATCGAGCAAGAGCAAGTCGGGCTGGCGAATCAGCAATTGGCAAAGCGCCACGCGACGGCGTTCCCCCCCAGAAAGCTTGGTCACGTCGGCGTCCGCAGGCGGCAGGTTCATCACCGCCATCGAAACTTCGACTTGGCGATCCAGTTCCCACAAGTTGGCGGCGTCGATGACATCTTGTAACTTCGCCATCTCGTCGCACAGCTTCGTCATCTGCTTGTCGTCGGTAACATCGCCAAGCATCATGCTGATTTCGTTGTAGCGATCGATGATCTGGCGGCGTTCGGCAACCGCCTCTTGAACATTCTCAAAGACGGTCTTGTTCGGATCGAGCGGCGGTTCTTGTTCCAGGTAGCCAACGGTAAACCCGCTGGTCAGCCGAGCGGTACCGTCGAACTCCGTGTCCATCCCCGCCATGATCCGCAGCAGCGTCGATTTCCCCGCGCCATTGGGCCCGAGCACACCGATCTTCGCGCCGGGATAAAAAGCCAACCAAACATCATCAAGAACGACTTTCGCGCCATGCTTTTTGGTCAGGTTTTCAACTTGGTAAATGTATTGTCGAGACATAGAGTTCAGGTTTCAGGGTTCAGTTCATCGTAAAAAATCGAAGGGAGCTCCTAAGTCACAATCGACCGCTAAACAGAAGTCTTACTTGCTGCTCACGGTCAACGGTTCGCGGGAGCTGCTATTCCCATTCGATCGTTGCGGGGGGCTTGCTGCTGATGTCGTAACAGACGCGGTTGATTCCGGCGACTTCGTTGATGATTCGCGTGCTGATGCGGGCCAGCAAATCGTACGGCAAGCGGCTCCAATCGGCAGTCATGAAGTCATCGGTCTTCACACTACGGATCGCGACGGCATTGTCATACGTTCGGGCATCCCCCATCACACCGACGCTTTGCACCGGCAGCAAAACGGCAAACGATTGACTCGTTTCACGGTACAATCCGGCTGCCTTGATCTCATTCACCACGATCGAATCCGCTTCGCGGAGGACCTTCAATTTTTCTCGCGTCACTTCGCCAAGGCAACGGACCGCCAAACCCGGCCCCGGGAAGGGATGCCTCCACACGAGGGATTCGGGTAGCCCGAGTTCGAGGCCAAGCCGGCGAACTTCATCCTTGAATAGATCTCGCAGCGGTTCAATCAGTTCAAAGCCAAGCTCCTCCGGCAATCCACCGACGTTATGGTGCAACTTGATGGTTGCGGCTGGCCCATCAAGATCAGCGCCACTTTCGATCACGTCGGGGTACAGTGTGCCTTGCGCCAGGAAATGGGCATCCTTGATCTTGACCGCTTCCTCTTTGAAGCACTCAATGAACGCGTGGCCGATTCGGCGGCGTTTTTCTTGCGGTTCACTGATCCCTTCAAGCGTCTCCATGAAACGGTCTTCTGCTTCGACCACGTGAAGATCGGTCTTGAAATGCTTGGTGAACTCTTGAATCACCATCACCTGCTCGTCTTTGCGCAGCAGCCCGTTGTCGACCAAGATGCACGACAATTGAGGACCGATCGCTTTGTACAGCAGTGCCGCGACCACCGAGGAGTCGACCCCGCCACTGAGTCCACAAATCACGCGAGCGTCACCCACAAGGGAGCGAATCTGTTCAATCGCCGCTTGGGCAAAGTCACCGAGTTGCCAGGTCCCTTCGCAGCCACAGACATCCAACACGAAATTGCGAAGAATTTGGCCGCCTAGCGGCGTGTGAGTGACTTCGGGGTGAAACTGCATGCCGTAAATGGGCAACTCGCGATGAGCGATCGCGGCGTAAGGGCAGGTGTTGGTTTCCGCGAGCGGTTTGAAAACGTCCGAGATCGCCGACACTTGATCGCCGTGACTCATCCACACGTCAATCTGCTCAGGCAAACCGCGGAACAGGAGCGAGTCATCGTGAACCGTGCATTTTGCTGGACCATATTCGCGGCTCGGGGTATGGTCGACCTTCCCGCCGAGTGCTTCGCAGGCCAGTTGCATCCCGTAGCAAATCCCCAAAACGGGAACGCCAAGGTTGAACAACTCGGGGTCGCATCGTGGGGCATCCTGGACGTAGACGCTCGACGGGCCACCGGAAAGGATAATCCCTTTGGGGGCAAGTTCCGCAATCCGCTCGGCCGGCAAGTCATGCCGAAGGATTTGGCAATAAACGTTTTGCTCTCGTACCCGCCGAGCGATCAGTTGGGCGTATTGCGATCCGAAATCGAGGACAACGATTCGCTGGGCGGTAAGGTTTTCGGGTGCTATTGGATCTGCCATGGCCGACTGTTGGGTTATTGCCGCTCTCGTCCGCCGGTCCATCTTCCGATGGATTTGTCAAACGAGCGGAAAAGAACAGTGGTGTCGCAGGATTGAATCGTGAAGTGTAGAAAATGACAGATTGATACCCAAGGGGTTGTGATCCAAGAACGTGTCTGAAATCGGGTCCGAACCTCCTACAAACCGGTTCCCTAACGTCGGAAAGTGCAATCAAGATGAGAATTCTGCTAACCAACGATGATGGCGTTTTTGCTCCGGGGCTCGCCGCTCTCGAGCAACAACTGCGTCATCTTGGCGAAGTCATTGTGGTGGCCCCCGCGACAGAACAAAGTGGTGTTGGCCATTCGATCACCTATTTGTCACCCTTGACCTGTAAATCGATCCGCCGTGACGGACGCCATTGGGCCTGGGCGGTGGCAGGTTCCCCAGCCGATTCGGTGAAGCTGGCGATCGGCGAACTGTTGCAAGACAATCCAGTCGATTTGGTCGTCAGCGGGATCAACAGCGGCCTCAACGCCGGCATCAACGTCCTGTACAGCGGAACCGTTGCCGCTGCGATCGAAGGGGCGTTTTTCGGCGTCACCAGCGTGGCGGTATCACTTGAGTACGATCCCGATGCCGACTACCAATCCGCGGCGGTGATCGCACGCAACGTCATCGGCGGTTTGATAAAAAACCCCGCTTCAAAAGGAAAACTGTTTAACCTGAACGTCCCCACCGCCGCGACGGTTTCACCAGCCAAATTGTCGATCGTGCCGATGGGGTTGGCTCAATATGGGCGGTTGTATGAAAAGCGAGCGGACCCCGCTGGCCGTCCCTACTACTGGGCGATCTGGTCTGAACCCGCCAAGCCGCCGGCCGAACGAACCGACGTGACCGAATTAAGGCTGGGAAACGTGACGCTTTCGCCCCTTCACTTTGATTTAACGAACCAGTCGATGGTCAATGCAATGAGCGAGTGGGGGCTGGAGGTCTGACGGCCCGATCGAGATTCGTTTGAAGAATGTCAAAAAGGCACTAATACGCTTTGGCGAAGATCGCTTTCTGCTTGGTCGTTTCACCGGTCAAGAAACAAGTTCCGCTTTCTTCTTCGCCACCGCGCGGAAGACAACGTACCGTGACCTTCAACTCCTTCAACAGCGGATCGAGTTGCTCTTCGCTGGCGAAGAAACAATTCGCAAAACCACCGTGGATTTCCGGCTGATCTTCGTTCTTGGGGGTAAAGAATTCGCGGAACGCCTGTTCGCTGGCAATGTCAACGGTGTTGGATTGCCGCAGCGCTAACGCTCGGTCAAACAAGCCTTGCTGCATCTCAGCCAATAAACGGCCGATCGATCCGACGAATTCACTTCGCGACATACCGGTACTCTTGGGCTGATCACGCCGCCCAACAAACACCGACCCTTTTTCGATGTCTTTGGGGCCCACCTCGACGCGAACCGGCACACCCCGTTTGACGTGATGCCATTTCTTTTCTCCACCACGGACGTCGCGATCATCGACCTCCACTCGAATCGGAACGCCAGCATAGGTCTGGTCGGTCAACTCCTTGCGCAGGGACTCCACCGAAGCGAGGACCTCCGCCCGCTGCGCGTCATCGCGATAAATGGGCAAAATCACCACTTGCTCGGGTGCCAAGCGAGGCGGCAGCACGAATCCATCGTCATCGCTGTGCGACATGATCAGTGCACCGACTAAACGAGTCGATACGCCCCAACTGGTCGTCCACGCGTATTCGCGTTCGCCGCTTTCGGCCTGAAAAACAATTTCCTGAGCTTTCGAGAAATTTTGGCCCAGAAAATGGCTCGTCCCCGCTTGAAGCGCTTTGCGATCCTGCATCATCGCTTCAATCGACAACGTTTCCACTGCCCCCGGAAAACGTTCAGCCGGTGTTTTGCGACCGACAATCACCGGCATCGCCATCCAGTTTTCAGCGAAGTCCGCATAAACGTCGATCATCCGCTCGGTTTCTTCAATCGCTTCGGCGCTGGTCGCGTGTACCGTATGCCCTTCCTGCCAGAGAAACTCGGCGGTTCGCAGAAACATCCGCGTGCGCATTTCCCAGCGGACCACGTTGGCCCATTGGTTGATCAAGATCGGTAGATCACGATAGCTTTGCACCCACTTGGCATACGTCGCTCCAATGATGGTTTCGCTGGTTGGCCGAACGATCAGCGGTTCTTCCAACTTTCCCGCCGGGCGAAGTCCGCCATTGGGATCGGGCTCCAAGCGGTGATGGGTGACCACCGCGCATTCCTTAGCGAACCCTTCAACATGCTCGGCCTCCTTTTCCAGGAAACTCATCGGGATGAACAGCGGAAAGTAGGCGTTCTGGTGCCCCGTCGCCTTGAACATGTCGTCCAAGGCACGCTGCATGTTTTCCCATAATCGATAGCCCCACGGTTTGATCACCATGCAACCGCGAACCGGCGAATTCTCGGCCAAATCCGCAGCCCGAATCACCTGCTGGTACCACTCCGGGTAATCTTCGGCGCGGGTGGGTTGGATCGCAGTTTTGGGAGCTTTGGCCATGGTGAGAATCGCGGGGTCAGAGAACGCAGAAAAACGAAATCAAGAACGTCGCACCCAATTGTGGTTTTCCAAGCGGTCTTGGCTAGTCCCCACGCGGTAAGCCCGGCCGACCGTTTACCGCCGCAGGTTCAACAATTCGTCGAGCAATTGCTGGCTGGTGGTGATCACGCGGCTGTTCCCACGGTACTGAGTGCTGGCCAGCACCAACTCGATCAAGTCCTTGCCAATGTCGGTGTTGCTGAGCTCAAGTGCACCACCAATCACATTGCCGATCCCATTTTCACCTGGCCCACCTAACACGGGCAAACCGGTGTTGACGCCTTGAGCGTAGACGTTCAAGCCACGAGATTCCAAACCAACGGGATTGGCAAACCGAGCGAGTTGCAGCTTGCCGAGATCGCGAGAGATCCCATTGCTGAAAACCCCACGCATCGTTCCATCTTCACCCACCACAAAGCTGTTGAGCACCCCCGGCTCGCTGCCGTCTTGCTGAGTCGCCGCGAGCGACGCTTCTTGGGTCGCCAAACCAGAAACTCGACCAAAATCGACGGTAAATTGCAGTGGTGAAACACTCGGTATCCCGTTTCGATTGATCGCAACTTGATCGTTGGTCGTGGCAATGAAGTTGCCGTTACCATCGAATTGAATCAATCCGGTGCCCACGGCAATGTTGGTTCCACTGACCGATTGGTTTTCGGGGCTATCAGCATACCAGCGGTAAATCGTTTGCTCATCCGTACGACTTTCTAATGTCGCGGTCATCCGAACGTTAATGGGAACGCCCAACGAATCATAAACCACAAAGTCGCTGACGGCACTTTGTCCCACCGCTTCTTGAATGGTGCCAAAGCCAAGATTGGGTGTGGTCACGTTGCCTGTGGCTGTCTTGATCCGAAAAGCCGACAAATCGATTTCCAAGGCATTCGCTTCGCCCGTATTGCTGACAAAACGGATCGCGCCGTCTTGGATGTATCCTCCCGGTGAAATCACACCCGTTTGGCCGGGCAAGTGGTTTTCTGAAGGAGGAATCGGATTCTGCCCATCGACTTGAACCGTTTGAATTCCAGACGATGCCTCGATGAAGTCGATAAAATCTTGCATCGTACTGGTCGCGGTGATCTCAAAATCCTTGTCGCCGAGCGCACGGCCCCCTTTTCGGCCGCTGAAGCTGAGTGTGCCGATTTCAAATGCTTTCTGGTAAGTCAAACCGTCGCGTTTGAGCACATCGGTCAGCAAGGTGCTGGCGTTGACCTGCGGACCATCCAAGTCCAGCAACTGGTTGCCTGAGACCGTCAAGTCCGCAATTTCTTCGTCGGACTTTCCATCCGTAAACGTATCACCGGGCGCGACCGTGTCGACAAGAAAGAAGTTGTTTTGGTCGTTCGACAGGTTCCGGTAGACGCGAATCTCGTCGTAGCTGGGAAAGCCGTCACCCACATTGGGAATCGGCGGAGTAGGAAATCCCGATAAGGACATCCGCCCAGAAACAATATTCTGCGGGCCAATCAGCACACTTGGACGCGACTCCGACTCGCCATTGCTATGGTAAGTGATCATGTAGGTGTAGTTGCCGGTCAGCAAATCGGTATCGAGTGCATTGCCCGACAACGGAGTGGCTCCATCGTCGACAAACGTGCCACCAGCCGTTGCCGAACCTAAACGAAAGAAATCGTTCCCGTTGGGCCCCGTGCGATAGACGTTCACCGTTGGGTAGTCGCCTCCATCGGGATCGAGCGGCAGACTGCCCAATTCGATCCGTCCATTGGCAGCCACTGTTGCATTGATCGTGCCGCTCGGTGCCGCTTCATTTCCGTTCGAATCGACCAGCGCCACACGGTACTTGTAGGCTCCTGCTGGCAAGCTTCCGACACCGGTGCTGTTCACGGTCACGTTGTTATGATCCGACAACGGTGCACTGCCGATCAAAACTCCCGATGCGTCCGGACGCGGGACTTTATCGTTGCCTAGACGCACACTTTGAACAATTTGGCTTGTCGTCGCGATCTCGCCCTCGGGCGTCAACCCTCCTTCAAAGGTGACGTTCTCCGTCGCCTTGGCGACACTCTCGGTTCCCAGCGGCACCGTCAAGGGAACCAAGTCCGATTCCTGTAAGCGAAATTGATCATCGATGCCGTAGCCCAACAATCGCTGACCGGTCGAATTGACCAACTCAGCGCTGCTGTTGAGTTTAAAGATACCGTTTCGCGTGTACAGTCGTTCGCCCGACGCACCCTCGACAATAAAAAAGCCATCACCTTGAATGGCCAAATCCGAAGAACTGCTACTGATTTCAATCGTGCCCTGGTTGTGGTTGGCGGCGATTTCCGCAACCTGAACCCCCAGTCCGATTTGTCGTGGATTCGTGCCGCCATTGTCTGCGGTCGGTCCTCCACCGAGCGACAACGTCTGCAAGAACTGCGTCGCGAAGATCGCATTCGAGGATTTGAAGCCAACCGTTTGCGAGTTCGCAAGGTTGTTGCCGATCACGTCGATCTGTGTTTCGGCAGCGGAAAGGCCAGTCAGTGCGGTGGTCAGTGCGGAGGTCAATCCCATCGACAGCGATCCTATCAGCAGAGCCTGATAAACCTTGGCCGATTGGATCATGCAAGCAAAAGCTTGCAGTTAATCGTCAAAGCTTACCCAGTTAGAATTTCACGAATGTTATTAATCTCCATCGTCTGTTGCCCCACATGAACTTTGACAGAACGTGAATTGTTATCCCCGTTTGTTTCCACCGTGATGCGGTCAACGACGCCCTCGACCGGGCTCGAGTCATCCGCCAATCCCGTCACACTGCGACCAATCAGTGAACTGGCGGTGACCAATTCCTGACTCGCCGACAAGCTCGAGAGCGTTTGCGTCAGCTGATCGGTCGCCCCAATTTCGCGAATCTGCCCAATCTGCGCGATCATCTCGCTGTTGTCGGTCGGATTCAACGGATCCTGGTTCTGCAGTTCACTGATCAACAGCTTCATAAAGCTATCAATATCGACGGAGGAGAACCCGTCGTTAGAGTCGGATATTCCAGCCTGCTGATTCGCTGAAAATTGAGTCGTGCCTGTTTGTCCGATTTGCGACATCGCCGTTGCCCTTCGCGGTCAATGGAGGGGATCCTAGTTCATACAATCGGATGTCGTTGTACGATGCGGGGGGATGAAAAAGCGAGGCCAATCGAGTCGACCCGTTACTGAGGCGGACCGCTGCTGACAACCACTTGGCTCGGACGAACGACCCGATCGTGCATCTGGTAACCGATCACGGCCACATGAGAAACCGCGCCGGCCGGGTGCTCGTCACTTGGCATTTGTGAAATCGCCTCGTGAACGTTGGGGTCAAAGACCTGGCCCTCGGTCGGGATCGGCGTGACGCTATGTTTGGCCAACGTATCATCGAGCTGTTTCACGACCATTGCCACTCCTTCACGCAACCCCGCCGCATCGCTGGTCGACTCCGCCGCTTCGATGGCACGATGCAAGTTGTCGCGAACGAGCAGCAAATCGTTGACCAAGGGCATGGCTGCAAAGCGAAGTTGGTCTTCGAAATCACGTCGCATGCGTTTACGGAAGTTCTCCGCTTCGGCCTGAGCCATCAAGACACGTTTCTCGGCGGAATCCGATGAAGCCCTGAGCCGCTCGATTTCCTCGTCACGCGTTTCGGCATGGACCACATCTTTGGCGAGTTGATCCGAGTCAAAATGTTCGCCAACATCGGGTCCCTCGCCAGCTTCCCAGCCTTCCTCAGGAATCGATTCGTTCTCGTTCATACTTGTGTCTCTGTCTTCGTTCATGCTTTTTCTTGCGTTTCTTCGTCGGGTTCAAAAAACGTTTTCAGTTTTTCCAGGAAGGACTTGCGATGGGGCAGTACCGCTTCGCGCTCAACATCCGCCAATTCTCGCAACAATTTCTCCTGCTCGGAGGACAATTTCTTGGGGACTTCAATGAAAACTTGCACGAGCAAATCGCCTGCTCGTCCGCCTCGAGGATCGACGATCCCTTGTCCCTTCAGCGTGAACACGTCACCCGTTTGCGTCCCCGCGTTGACCTGCAACGAGTTCGGGCCATCGAGTGTGGGGACTTCAATATCGGCTCCGAGCGCTGCCTGCGTGTAGGAAATCGGCAACTGCAAGATCAGGTCGCTGTTGTTCCGTTTGAACAGCGGATGTGGCATGACGGAGATAAAGCAGTAGCAATCGCCTGGTGGCCCTCCATCGGGACTTGCTTCCCCTTCGTTCTGCAGGCGGACTCGCATTCCGTCATCGACGCCCGCAGGAATCTCAACCGTCAATTCGGCTTTCTCATGCTGCAACCCACTGCCTCGGCAATCCTCACATTTCTGGCTGATTTGCTGCCCTGTCCCATTGCAGTTGGGGCAGGCGGTCTGTACTCGCAGAATCCCCGCCGATTGGATCACTTGACCGTGGCCACCACAGGTGGTGCAGGTTTCTGGATGGCTTCCCGCTGCCGCCCCGCTCCCTTCACAGGTGGCACAGCGGACTCGGCGTCGAAACGAGATATCCTTGCTCACGCCACGAGCGGCTTCTTCAAGGGTCAGTGTCACATTGCATTTGATATCGGCCCCGCGTCGCGAGCGACGACGACGTCCGCCCCCGGCCGAACGCCCCCCGAACAAATCGCCAAACATTCCGCCGCCGAACAAGTCGCCGAATGCTTCAAAGATGTCTTCGGCGCTATTGAATTGATGGGCGGCACCTTCGACACCCGCATGCCCGAAGCGGTTGTAGCGCTCGCGTTTCTCGGGGTCGCTCAGGATTTCATAGGCTTCGGAAGCCTCTTTAAACTTTTCGACCGCATCTTCATCGTCACGATTGCTGTCGGGATGGAATTTGATCGCCAGCTTTCGGTACGCGCGATCAATCTCGACTTTCCCAGCCGTCCGTGAAACACTGAGGATCTCGTAGTAATCGCGTTTTTCAACCATGAGTCAAGCGGGTGGTTCCGGTGTGTCTGTCTAATCTCAGGGAAGCCATTCCGACTTCCGCTACGAAAACGGGTCGCTCACCAACGTCTCGATGGCGACGACCCGTTCGTTGATCTTGGGAAACTCGTCAAGCGAAGTTCCCGTTAGGATACAGCGCCTTCAACGTGGCGTTTTTCCTTATCTTCCTCATCGAAGTTGGTCACCAGCGCTTCGGTCGTCAAAAGCAACCCCGCGATGCTGCCCGCGTTGGCCAATGCCGTGCGAACCACCTTCACCGGGTCAATCACGCCAGCCTTCATCAGGTCGACGTACTCACCCGTGTTGGCGTTGTAGCCCATCGCACCGGTCTTTTGAGACACTTCGTCCACGACGACGCTGCCGTCGATACCACCGTTATCGGCAATTTGACGCATCGGAGCTTCGAGCGATCGAAGAACGATGTCGACGCCGATCTTCTCGTCGCCCTTGGCCTTCTTCTTCGCGTCGCCGACAGCTTCGCGGCACCGAATCAATGCGACGCCACCCCCAGGCAAGATTCCTTCTTCGACCGCAGCCCGCGTGGCGTGCAACGCGTCTTCCAAACGAGCCTTGGTTTGCTTCATTTCGGCTTCGGTCTCGGCACCAACGCTGACCACTGCCACGCCGCCTGACAACTTTGCCAAACGCTCTTGGTACTTTTCTCGATCGTACTCGCTGTCGGTTTGGTCGATCTGAGCACGGATCTGCGTGACACGCTTGTCGATCTCTTGCCGGCTTCCACCGCCTTCGACAATCGTCGTGCTGCCCTTGTCAACCGTGACCTTCTTGGCTCGGCCAAGCTGATCCAAAGTGACATTTTCCAGCTGGATCCCCAAGTCTTCGCTGATCAGGGTTCCGCCGGTCAAGACGGCAATGTCGCCAAGCATCGCTTTGCGGCGATCGCCAAAGCCAGGTGCTTTGACCGCACAGACATTCAGCGTCCCACGAAGCTTGTTGACCACCAACAACGTCAACGCTTCTGCATCGACATCTTCGGCGATGATCAACAGCGGCTGACCGGTTTGAGCCGTCTTTTCCAACAGCGGAACCAAATCACGAATGTTGCTGATCTTCTTTTCATAAAGCAGCACCAACGCGTTTTCGAGGTCCGCTTCCATCGTCGAGGGATCGTTGATGAAGTAGGGCGAAATGTAGCCCTTGTCGAACTGCATGCCATCGACGTAGTTGACTTCGGTCTTGCGGCTCTTGCCTTCCTCGACCGTGATCACACCATCTTTGCCGACTTTCTCGAGAGCATCCGCGAGCAAGGTGCCAATCTCGAGATCGTTGTTCGCGCTGATGGCACCCACGTTGGCGATCTGCTCTTTGTTCGAAACGGGCGTTCCCATCTCGATCAGCTTGTCGCTGGCGGCCTGAACCGCTCGGTCGATGCCTCGGCGGATTGCTGCAGGGTTGCTTCCTGCAACAATGTTGCGAAGCCCCTCTTTAAAGATCGCTCGAGCCAGCACCGTAGCGGTCGTGGTACCATCACCCGCGATATCGCTGGTCTTTTGGGCCACTTCCATGACCAACTTGGCACCCATGTTCTCGAAACGGTCTTCGAGTTCGATCTCTTTCGCGACCGTCACACCGTCTTTGGTAACGGTCGGACCGCCGAAGGATTTATCGATAATGACATTGCGACCAGTTGGCCCCATGGTTATCGCAACCGCGTTAGCCAACTTATCGACACCCGCCAACATGCGGGTTCGAGCGTGGTCGTCGAATAACAATTGTTTTGCCACGACAGGATTCCTTGAATTGAAGGTTGAGTTGTGTTTTTATTCGTAGCAGACGTCGCAGCGACCTCTGCTGAGGCTCGGTCGCACGCTGGAGCGTCAACTTCAACGTGCGATTCGATGTTTCGCTAGGTCTTAGAGAACCTTCGCCAAGATGTCGCTTTCACGCAGGATCTTCATTTCCTTGCCGTCGACCTCAATGTCGCTTCCGCCGTAGCGTCCATAGATCACGGTGTCGCCAACCGCAACGGTCAATTCCCCGCGGTTACCGCTATCAAGCATCTTGCCTGGACCCACCGCAACAATGGTTCCGCGAAGCGGCTTTTCACGAGCCGCATCGGGCAGCACAATCCCGCCCGCAGTCATTTCTTCGGCTTCTTGAGGCTGAACCACTACGCGGTCGTCCAAAGGACGTAGACTAATCTTTGCCATGTTCGTATTTCTTATTGATTAAAGTGATTTGATTGAAAAAGGGAAAGCTGGAGTTCAGCCCTCGGGCTGCTTGAGATAAAAAGGCACAGGCTCAGCAGGCCATCGCCTGAACTCCAACGTGTGAGCCTGAACTCCGACAGCAAGCGGCTTACATCATGCCGCCCATGCCACCCATTCCGCCCATGCCTGGCATGCCGCCGCCCATTCCGCCCATGCCACCCATGCCGTGGTCATGGCCGCCGTGATCGTCACCGCCCGGCTCTTCCTTGACAGGAATATCCGCGACCAGCGATTCGGTGGTCAGCAGCAAAGCTGCGACACTGGCGGCATTGGTCAACGAGGTCTTCACGACCTTGGCGGGATCGACGATCCCGGCCGCAACCAAGTCACAATAACACTCGGCATTGGCGTCGTATCCATCAGTTTTGCCTTTCATTTGCAAAACACGATTGACCACAACGGCACCATCAAGCCCGGCATTGGCCGCGATCGCTCGCATGGGTTGATCGAGCACGTTACGGATGATCCGAATCCCAAGCTGCTGATCGCCTTCGGCGCTCTTCTCCAATTTTTCGACGGCTGCTCGACAACGTAACAGCGCGACGCCACCACCAGGAACAATGCCTTCTTCGAGAGCGGCTTGCGTCGCTGCCCGAGCGTCATCGATCAGAGCCTTTCGCTCCTTCATTTCCGTTTCGGTCGCTGCACCCACGGTGATCTGTGCGACACCCCCAGCGAGCTTCGCCAATCGCTCCTGCAGCTTTTCGCGATCATAGTCACTGTCGGTCGCTTCGATTTCACGCCGGATTTGAGTGACGCGGCCATCGATATCCGCCTTCTTGCCGGCTCCACCCACCATCGTGGTCGCTTCGCTGGTAATCGTCACTTTCTTTGCCCGGCCAAGATCGCTCAGCTTGACGCTTTCCAGATCGATGCCGAGGTCCTTGAAAATCGCCTTGCCACCGGTCAACACGGCAATGTCGCCGAGAATGGCTTTGCGGCGATCCCCATAGCCGGGTGCTTTCACAGCACACACCGACAAGATTCCTCGCATCTTGTTGACAACCAAGGTCGCCAACGACTCACCTTCGACGTCTTCGGCAATGATCAACAGCGGCTTCTTCGCCTTACTGACCGCTTCAAGCAGCGGAATCATCTTCTTGTTGTTGCTAATCTTTTCTTCATACAAAAGGACGTAGCAATCTTCGAGCTCAACGCTCACATCGTCTTGATTGTTGACGAAGTGGGGTGACAAGAAACCGCGATCAAACTGCATCCCTTCGACGACGTCAACGGTCGTTTCGTTGGAGCGGCCCTCTTCGACCGTGATCACACCGTTTTTGCCGACTTTCGTGAAAGCGTCCGCAAGCACGTCACCGATCTCGGGATCATTGTTCCCCGCAATCGTCGCAACCTGTTTGATGTCGCTCTTGCTCTTTTCATCGATCGGCTTTGACAATTTGCCGACCTGCTCGACCGCCACGTCGACTGCCTTGGCGATGCCTCGCGATAGTGCCATCGGATCAGCACCCATGGCGACCATCTTCAGCCCTTCGCGGAAGATGGCTTCGGCCAAAACGGTTGCCGTGGTCGTTCCGTCACCAGCGACATCATTCGTCTTGCTGGCAGCTTCCTTGACCAATTGGGCACCGAGGTTCTCAAATGCATCATCAAGCTCGATATCTTCGGCCACGGTCACACCATCTTTGGTGACCTTGGGCGAACCCCAGCCTTTATCGAGCACCGCGTTACGGCCACGTGGGCCGAGGGTACTTCGGACGGCTCGAGCGAGCTTGCTTACACCGGCCAACAGCGGCGCACGTGCATCGTCGTCGAAAACGATTTGCTTTGCCACGACGTTTTTCTCCTGTGGTTTCGTCTAGGGACTGCTTCCGTTTCTGCCCTCGCAACCACCCAAAAAGGCTGGCAAGCGAAGAGTCCAAAAAAGGAAAACAGAGTAAAGGAATGTGATCGAAATGGAATTCAGTTAGAGCGGCTGGCTCGAAAGCCACCCGGGTCTTCTGTGCAACGTAACTCTGCAACGGTGGCAGCAGCCTCCGCATTGCTGCCCCTTTAGAGCAACCTGCGTGCCGAGAGCCAAAAAATTGACGTAAGTCACTATCGGTAAATACCTTAGCGACACTTGACTCAAGCTATTTTCGAGCGATAACCCTAGCCATTTGCCAACCTGGCAGCAGCCGCTTCACTTGGCCGACGCGAATCGAGCGAGCGGACCAACCCCAAGGGGGCGACGAGCGATTTTGAAAAGGATCTGGCGGTCGCAAGGAATTCCGAAATCCGCTGGCTTCCGATTTCATCAAAAAAACGGTACCACTCGCCTCGGCGAGTAAAGCCAAGCCCGCCAGCCATCGCCGCTTCGATCTCATCAAGGCTCGTGGCCACCGAATCGGCAAGCAAAATCGCCGACTCAATCCACATCGCCAAACTCAATCGCATCAGCACCTCACGATCTTCAATCCGCCTGACGTTTCGGCGATAGCGACTGCAAATCTCAACCGCGGAGGCTGACAAAGTTGGTGAGCGGAGATCGTCGACGTAGTCGTAGAAACCGCCGCCTGCGAATCGACCGCCGCGCCCCGCTTTGATCATGGCCGGCAAGATGGGCGAAGGGTCAATCCGCGAGGGAAACGCCTGCCAATAGACCCGGCCGGCATCGAACATCGTCCGCGAGCCAATCAAATCGGTCAGCTCCAGCGGTGACAGAGGCATTCCAAACTCAATCGCGGCGACTTCGATCTGCTCGGCCGTTGCCCCCTGCGACAACAGCACCATCGCTTCGTTTAAATAAGGAGACAACATTCGGTTGACAATGAAACCTGGCGAATCGCGGACGACCAACGGCGTCTTGCCAAGCCGCCTGACATGGCGACAACCGCAACGCAACGCGTCCTCGGACGTGAGATCGGCACGGACGATTTCCACCGCGTCTCGCTGGCCAACCGGCATGAAGAAATGCATGCCGCAAACACGCTGGGGCTGACGCAGGGACTTCGCGATCTCCGTCACTCGCAACGTGGACGTGTTGGTGCAGAAGATCCACTGGTCACCCAACAACGATTCCGCCATTTCAAAAAAATCGCGTTTGACGGCCAAACGTTCCGCGACCGATTCAATCAAGATCGGAGCCAACTTGCCCGCGGCATCTTCTTCGCTAGGCCGGCGTGCCCGGATCGTGACCGACGACAATCCCGATCCGATCGTCGCTCGCTCCGAGAGGCCCCAGTCGTCGGGATCGAATCGCAACCGGGTCAATGCCAGGTCAACGGACGCAGCGTCTTGGTCGACAACCCGTACCGAGATGCCTGCGTCCAAATGCGCTTGCAAGATGGCTCGGCCGACAACACCAAGTCCTACCAATACGACCGAGGGATCGCTCAACATACGGTTCACTTTGTTTTCCGCCGCTTCCTTGGGGCACCGTCCTATTTCGCCGCCGTGCGATGGTACATGTTCGGCAAGGGTGGGTCAAAAAGTCCCACTTGGTTGAACGGCTGGATGGTTTGGCGAATCGTACCACAAAAGGATTCGACCCAAGCGTCTCGATTCACTTCGCCCGATTGCTCGGCGAGCGAAAGCTGCGCCGTCAAGTCATTCACGCAATCAGCAATGGCGGGGTTCGTAGCACCCAAAAAGCCAACCTGTTCATTTTTTGCTTCGGCAAAAAGTCGCTCGTAAGTGGTCACCACGGCAAAGTAGATCATGCTCCACGCATTGAAGAGCCGGAAATCCTCTAACCCGACATAGCATCCCCACACCAATTTGTCGATCAATTCGATTTCCTGGATGACCGATTCCGAGTACTGTTGCAGCGCATCGCCGCGCTGGCCGCTGTCGCTGTCAATCAAGATGCGTGCGATTCGCTCGACACCACTGATCGAATGTGCAATCCCGGTGCTGTGCATCGGATCAATGAAACCGGCCGAAAAGGGCAACGCCGCCCAATCGTCGCCCGCTGCGACGGAGGCTAGTCGCTGCAAGCGATGGGTGCGGAGAACGCGACCTGGGAACGACGACATCACGGCATCACCCAGTACATCTCGAAGCACAGGATGTGCATCGAGCACCTGCTGCCAATGCGTTTGCTTGGCATAGGACTTTTCTTCCTTCGACCCTCGCTCGTCGTAGACAAACCCTAAGCTCGTTCGGCCGTTGACGAAACGCAAATGCCAAAGCCATCCATCGCGAAACAGATGATGAACCGCGGAGTCCTCGGCCGTGTAGGGATAATCCTCAAGCACCGCGCCGCATTCGCGAAGCCATTCGGTCGTCGTCGTCAAGTGATCGAAATGGCTGTAGATCGCCGACGACTTTGTCCGCAACCGGTCCGTTGCATCTTCGATGCCAAGTTGCTGAGTCAGAAAACGCCCTGCGCCGGTTGCATCGACAAGAAAGGGAGCTTCAAACGAGATCGGTCGACGTCGACTGCGACCTTCAAGCCGCCAAGTTCCCGCGGCCGTTCGAACGGCACTCTCAACACCCGTTTGCTCGTACAGATCGACACCCTGCCGCTTCGCGACGTCGACAAAGAATTGGTCCACGTCGGCCCGATACCATTGTGTGTCTGCTAACTCATTCGATTCGCTCGCGGCCACCAGCAACTCGTCACGATGGTCCGTGCGTGCCTGAAATCCGTCGGCGCCTCCGTGATAAAAGTAGCTGAACCCGCGTTTGCATCCGCACAAGACCTCGGGATGGGCCCGCTGCCAACTTCCAAACCGCACCAACGGCTTAAAATCACTGAGTTCGTATCGATTGACAAGGTGCTCGAGCAAAAAATCCGCAGCCGGCGTCGATGACTCGCCGACGGTAAAACGCGGGTGCTGACTGCGATCCACCACGGCAACGTTCATGCCATGCTTGCTCAGAATGGTCGACAGCAAGCTGCCGGCAAACCCAGCCCCGAGGATGACGACGTCGTAGCGATTCGAATTCTGGTTCATTTGGATGAGGGAGTTGAGATCAATGGAGAGCGTGCGTAACGAAGCTACCGAAGCCCGACCAATTTAACCCATTTTCCGACCCGGTGCTTCCGCAGCGGTCACTTTCCACATTCACCGCACTCGATCGGGGGCACCACTTGCTGAGTCAAGTTCATTTGTTGCAATCGGGCCATCCGCTTTTCTCGGCACACATCACATGGAAAGAACCGCTCGGTCTGCCAGAGGTCGACGAACACGCGTCCGGCATCCTTTTCGATTCCCGCCGATGCGACCCGTTCGATCGATTCGCCCGACGGTTGCACAAAATCGCCCGTTCGCGCCAACGCTTGGATCAAACTGTTCTCGGATCGCGTTGGAATGACCGAACAACAATCGACACCTCGGTCGAACGCATAGTCCATCGATCGGAGCGTCCACTCGACCGATTCGGATTCGGTCAGGAAGGGTAAGCTCTGCAGCAAAAACACTCGTGTTCGAATCCGCTCGCAATGCAATCGCTCAACGGCGTGATCAAAGTCGCTAAGTGTCATCCCTTTATTCAAGGTTGCAAGCATGTCCTCGTAACACGTCTCCAGCCCGATCGCGATCTCAAGCTGGGCCGGAGCAATCAAGTCACGAAAATCGCTGCAGACTTGACCGCAGAGGCGAGGATGATTCTCAATGACGACCGTGTCAAAACGGCGAACCAAGTCGGCGATCGACGCATAGTCGTCCGGCGGGATCGCTTGCCGGTCAAAGAAATTGCCACTGTTGTAGAGTTTAATTTCGGACGCATCGGGCAATTGATCGAGCGCGAAGCGAATCTGGCGGGGAATATCACCAACCGCGACACGCCGAGTCAACGTGTGCTTCCACAGATCGCACATCGCGCACCGCAGCGGACACTCGCGATTGGTGAGGAAGATCGTGGCAACATCGACAACCTTCCTGCGTGCATCGCATTCCGGTTCGACCAACATCGCGAAGGGCTTTCGCGGATCGAGTTGATCGCGTTCTGCAATGCGGTGACCTGCGAGAGCGGGACCTGCAAGCGGGGGCCCTGAGCCGCGGGCCGCCAAAACCTCGCGATCGGTAAACCGAGGCAGCGGCTTACGCATTCATTTCCGCAAATTCGCGTCGGTACTCGTGTTCCGATGCGGGGAAGATTTTAGAGAAAGCGGACGCCGAAGCGACCCCGCGCTGAAAACGGCGTTTGGGGAAGATCGGCATCTCCATTCCCGTAACCGCCTTGATGCCACGTTGAACGACCTCGCCTTTCAACGCGTATAGTTTTTCATGTTGCCAATCCGTCAATTCAATGAACGGAATGCCTTCAGCAACTTCAATGACATTTGGCAAGGCGTAGGGACTGAAACCGCTAAAACCAAACTGTCGCCCTGGAGCCCAAGTGCGAACGTGCCCTCGGCTCTGCCCTCCCGAATACGTTTTCGAATGCTTGACCGCATCGACTCCCCAACCTTCTTGATACAACATCAAGTTGTTTAAGACGCTGCGAATCGTCAATTCCGGATTGTCTTCAATCGGATAGTCCTTCAAATTTTCGTCGCCACCGTCACCATCGACGAGGTACTTCCAATCGGGATAGCGATCGCGAATCGCTTCGCACAATGCATAACCGGCCGTTGCCGATTGAATATCGAGTGGCTTGTAGTCTTCGACTGCTGCGATCGCTTTTCGATAGTCGATCGCCGACAACGGGACGTTGAACGTTTCAAGGAACAGGTCCAGCCCAAGCGGCTTCAAAAAATCGACCGCCTGCTGGGCGTCTTCCCCTTCTCCGTCGATCGATAACGTGAACGCTTTCAAACGGCTTGGCGACTCACCTCGTTTGAGCAACAACGAATACAGCACCAAGAAGACCGAACCACTATCGATGCCACCCGAAAACATCACACCGATCGGTTCGTCAGGACCAACCTTGTCAAGCCACTGCTCACATGCTTTGGTCAATTGACCGATGTAAGCTTCGCCGATCACGTCCAAATCGGTCGGCAAGCAGTTTCGTTTGGGACTAAAAAACCGTTGGTAACCGGGATTGGGATCTGGGCAACCGATCAGTTGCAATTCCAGCAAATAATGAGCGGGTACCATCCGTGTGTAGGAAGGGTGGAACTGATCCGCGAGCCCCTCGGTTATGAGAAAGTCACGGATTTCATCGATGCGTTCGGCGACCACCAAACAAGGCCCCTCGGCCCGTTTGGCCAAAAAGAATCGCATCGGCCGAGCGATGGACCGAGCCATGCGAACGACTTGGCCGTCCTTGTGAAGCAAAGCAAACTGACCGTCAATCTTGCGAACTTCGTTCACATCGCCACTGGCGACCGCCGAGACCGCCTCGTCAACCGACATGTTGAGGATCTGGTTTCCATCAGGGTCCAACAGATTCACGAGCCGATCGACATATTGGTGATTGATCATGGCAGCAAACAAAATGAGGGCGGAGCAGGATAGCGTCACAGGCCCGGCATTGTCGCGAAAGCCTCCGACAAACTCAAGCGGTGCGGATGACGCTCCGCAACTCAGGCGGTGTCGCGACCGCTAAGGCGAAACAGGGGATTACGTCCACCCAATCCCCACTCGCCGATGGATCAGGCAAGCAAATCAAGCATCGATTGGTGTAGTTTTTGGGACGCCGTTAAACAGAATTTGGGTGACCAATCGTCAAGTGAAGCCCCGTCGACTTGCGTCAACGTCGCGCCAGCCTCACGTGCGATCACGATCCCCGCCGCGGCATCCCAGGGCTGGACACTCGTTGCCCAATAGCCGTCCAATCGTCCGGCGGCAACGTAGCACATGTTAAGTGCACAGGATCCAAGCCGGCGCAGCGACCGGCACTGCCCAAGCACCCGGATAAATTGCCGGACCTCCGGTGCATCGCTTTCAATACCCGCCGGAAAACTGCAGGAGAACAAACCTTCGCCGATCTCTTCGCAAGCACTGACCCGGATCGATCGACCGTTGACACGGGCTCCCTGACCATCGATGGCCGTGAACATCTCGTCACAAACCGGATCGTAGATCACGCCGAGTCGCATTTTGCCAGCCGCGTACAAGCCGATGGACACCGCAAAACTTTGCAATCGATGCACGTAGTTCACGGTCCCGTCTAGCGGATCCACCACCCAACACGGTGGCGCATCGATCTCTCCTTGACGCACGGAGTTCGGCGGTTCATTTTCGCCTTCTTCTTCACCGACGAACGCGTACCCAGGAAAACAGTCCATCAGAATCGACCGGATCGCTTGTTGGGCGGCGAGGTCCGCGTCGGTAACGAGATCTTTCGGGGCCTTTTCGCGGACGACGCGATCATCGCGTCGGGCCATCAATTCCACCGCTCCGGCTTTTGCTGCCCGGAGCGCCACATCCAAGTGCTCTTGGTCCATCGTGTTTGCTGTTTCTATGATCGGGGAGGACGTCAGTGTTCAAAGCTTTCTAATTGCCGGAGTTCTTCGAGCCAAACGCGAATGTCATTGTCGTACTCCGTCGCCATGTCACTGCGAATCAATTGCCGATGAAAGGCCGCGGCACCTTGTTCCACATGCTCGGCCGCTTCCGCACTGGGGAACCGCCGATTGGGATCCGGTGCAATCAATCCCAACAAAAAATTCATCAACAACTCGTTGCGCAGCACGTCCTCCGGCAACACCGTATGTAACCGCGAAGGCAACTCGCGTTTTGCCTGCAGCAATTGCCGCAAACTCTCTTTGCCAGAGAAAGGATTCGTTCCGCTGAGCAATTCAATCAAAACATAGCCGACACTGGCAAGGTCGCTGCGCGGAGTGACTTGGTTGTTCTCCAACACTTCTGGCGCCGCATAGATCGGAGTGCATTCGCTATCACGTGGTGGATCGGTGTAGTCAAATGCGGACCCCATATCAATCAATTTGGTGTGCCCCGAACGCTTCAACATGATATTGGCTGGCTTCACATCCCCATGGACGATGTTCTCGCGGTGCAGTGCCGCCAGCGACGCCAAACACTCGCGAACGATCGCAACGGCAACCCCCGCCTTGAATCGTGACTGATCGGGACCTTCGGTCAAAATGACTTCGTTGATGTAACGCCAACGCCGCTGACTGACATGGTGTTCAAGCAATTCCAAGCACTGGGGCGAAACGAGTTGCCGCAAATCGTAGCCATCCACCCATTCCATCATCATGATACGGATTCGGTGACGCTCGAAAAAATTCTGGACATCCAACAGGTTGTCGTGCTGGATCAAAGCCACGCGAGCGGCGATCGTGGCGACACGCGCCATCGCCTCTTCGTACGATCGGCTATCCGCATAGCGCTCGGGTGAAAAGACTTTCATGGCCACGGGAACCGTGAAACCGTCGGTTCCCCGGTATTCCGTCAAATAAACTTCACCCTGGCCGCCGCGGCCGAGCAGGCGCAACAGGTGGTGGTGCCCCGTCCAACTGACCTTTCGTTTGCTCAACAAATCGTCATAACGCCGCACCAACTCGGCATCCGTGTTGGTCTGCGTCGAGCCGTGAAGCGTGATCGTCGGATTGGGTTCGTATCGCGTTGTCGACTGCATTCGGTTTGAAACCATCCTTGAACGCGCTCTCGCTAAGATTGCCAAGCACTGCGACGGCCGGAACCGGAACAATACAAAAAAGAAATAAAGCCGTTGCGTCGGCCTCTCCCGTCTTCGCCTATCCAGAGGATCGTCAACGGTAACGCAATCGGCACTCCACCATCAGTCTACTCGTTCGCAGATGCCTGGCGGAATGCAAAAACACGAAAACTCAAAAGTGACGACGCCGGTCAAAACGACAGGACGATGGCCGACGATCCCCCCGGTTTCGCTCGGCTTGCGTGCTCGATTGTAGCACCCTGTCTAGAAACGCGGCGGCCCCACCGAAACACCGCAACGAACAAAATCGCTGCCCCGAAGGAATAGCATCCCACAGGATGCGAAAGCTTTGGCCTGACTCAGCGCCCCAGAGCACGCTTCGCAAATACCACCACCGTTACCGCTTTGCAGCGGCAACCATCGCATCGGCGTTGATACCGAAGTGTTTGTACACTTCATCATACGGGCCGCTGGCTCCAAAACCGCTCATGCCAATAAATTTGCCGTGACTGCCAATCCACCGATCCCAGCACATCCGGATGCCCGCTTCAATTGCTACCCGGTTGGTCACCTTGGGGGGCAGCACCGAATCCATGTACGACTGGTCCTGATCTGCAAAAATGTCCATGCACGGCATGCTAACGACGCGTACCTTTTTGCCCTCTTTGGTCAGCGTTTCGGCGGCATCGACACACATGAACAACTCACTGCCGCTGCCCATCAAGATCACGTCCGGCGTCCCTTCACAATCGCTCAACACATAACCACCACGGCCGCAACCACTGGCTGACGCGAACCGGGTTCGGTCGAGGGTCGGCATGTTTTGGCGAGAAAGGACGAACGCGGAGGGATGATCGCTAATTTGCATTGCGGTGCGATAACACTCCGCAACCTCGTTTGCATCGCCGGGACGGAAAACGTTCAACCCCGGGATCGCGCGACACGCGGCTAAATGCTCGATCGGTTGGTGCGTCGGACCATCTTCGCCAACGCCGATCGAATCATGGGTCAAGATAAAAAGAACCGGTTGATGCATAATGCTGCTCAGCCGCATCCCGCCCCGCATGTAATCGGAAAAGACAAAGAACGTGGCTCCATAGCTGCGCAGCCCTGACAGGGAGAGCCCGTTAACGATGCCCGCCATCGCATGTTCACGAATCCCAAAGTGCAAGTTGCGGCCTTGATAGTGACGTGGC
The DNA here is from genome assembly GCF_007860135.1 of Novipirellula artificiosorum. Classification (NCBI taxonomy): domain Bacteria; kingdom Pseudomonadati; phylum Planctomycetota; class Planctomycetia; order Pirellulales; family Pirellulaceae; genus Novipirellula; species Novipirellula artificiosorum. Next base: position 191,698 of record NZ_SJPV01000010.1, on the reverse strand, counting down.
AAAAACTCGTCGGCACCTTCAAAGGTCAAATCCGACTTGTTGCTTGGAGCCAAGTCGGCCGAACCACCGATCATGGTCGGAAAGTTCTTAGCAATCGCGTTGAGCACTTTGCCACTGCTGTTTCGCGTGGCATCCCCCTTGTCGCTGGGCTCAAAAACGGGAATATCCTTGTCCCATCCTGCGGGCAACTTGCCATCAAACACGGCTTGCAATTCAACCGCCTTCTGTGGGTGCGCCTTTTGATATTGCTGCCAAATTGTCTCCCAAGCCGCCGAGGCTTGCTTGCCACGCTCGCCAACATTGGCGGCAAAATGCTCGACCACGCCATCAGGGATGTAGAACTTTTCGTCTTCTGGGAAACCATAAAACTTCTTGGCCAAGGCGATTTCATCCCAGCCCAATGGCGCCCCGTGTGCGCCATGGGTGTTTTGCTTATTGGGGGCTCCCCATCCAATCACGCTGCGGACGATGATCAGGGTTGGCTTGTCGTGGCACGATTTGAATTTTTCGATGGCCGCAGCGAGCGCCTTTGTGTCGTTGGCATCGTCGACTTTCAGGACATTCCACCCCAATCCTTCAAAACGAGTTGCAACGTCCTCGCTAAACGCCAACTCGGTATCGCCTTCGATCGTGATGTGATTGTCGTCATAGATCCAGCAAAGGTTGTCGAGTTTCAAATGCCCCGCAACCGATGCGGCTTCACAGGCAACCCCCTCCATCAAATCACCGTCACTGCACAGCGCGTAGGTGTTGTAATTGAACAGCACATGTTCGTCGGTGTTGTAGTTGGCTTTGAGCCATTTTTCCGCCATCGCCATGCCAACCGAATTGCTGACGCCCGCCCCGAGCGGTCCGGTGGTGGTCTCAATCCCGGCGGCTTCCGCGTATTCAGGATGCCCCGCACAGACCGAGCCGATCTGGCGAAAATTCTTGATGTCCTCCAACGTGATCGAAAGCTTGTCGAGCACGTTGCCCGATGGGTCGACTGCTTTGACGCCCGCCAGATGCAAGGTGCTGTAGAGCAACATCGACGCATGACCGCATGACAGCACAAAACGGTCGCGGTTGGGCCAAGCCGGCTTCGCCGGATCGTAGTTCATGGTCCGGTTGAAAACCTGGTACGCGATCGGCGCCAGCGCCATCGGGGTGCCGGGGTGACCGCTGTTTGCCGTCTGGACGGCATCCATGCTCAACGTTCGGATGGTATCGATTGCTTGGGTCTCAATGTCAGTCGATGCAACGCTCATCAGCACGGTCACTCTTACAAAATGGGGAGGGGAAACAGGGAATTCCGGCTCAAATCAGCTGCGGAAAAGGAAAGACAAACTTGCCAAGAGGTTAGCGAGAAATAGGATCCAACAAAAGATCCCCCTCAAAAAAGTGAGGCTTGCAAAGAAGCGCCAGGACCAACCGACTGCGAACAAAAAACGGTGGCGTCGGCGCGAACCGACCCGCAGGACTGGCCGCTCGATTCGCCCAGCCTTGCAACAAAAAAAGCCGTGTTCCACTCAGGAAAACACGGCTTTTCGTCGATCGGGGCGACATGATTCGAACATGCGACCTCCTGCTCCCAAAGCAGGCGCTCTAGCCAGGCTGAGCTACGCCCCGGAAGGATCGCCGGCAAAGGAACCCCTCGGGAACCCTCCGCTCGATCCTGATGCGTCCGCACAGATTAGCGGACGATTCCGTTTTGCGAAAGGTTCACTTGGCCCCGTGATTCGCGGTTTTCTAGACTTCTTTCACCGTTCTTGACAAAAAGCCACAGGAATTGGGTCTCCACCAAGCCTTTTCAGCCGTTCGCGCGAACCACTGGCGCACGGAACCTGTATCGAACACGTAGACCCCTTCCCGCCATCCCGAAATGATTGGTTGTCGTCGATGATCTCGCAACGCCTGTTCGTCTCCTTTACCCTTCTGCTGCTGGCCTACTCGCCAACCGACCGCCTCGCCACCTGTGACGCCCAGTCGTCCGAGGTCACGACTCCCTCTGGGCCAGAAACCCCCGAAGCTAGCCTGGCTCCGGCTTCCGACACCGCTCCGGCTGCCGCAGGTGAAGAAGCCGCAGCGATGGGAGGATCACTGCCGATCGAGTTGACCGAAGAAGGCGAACAGGCAAAAGCCGAATTCCTCGAGGTCTTGAAGGCCTACCGCGACAAGGTGACCGAAATGCGGGTTATCCACACGCGGTACATCAATGGCGAGCAGCAAACGCCCGAGGCCCGCCAGAGTTTTGTGGATGCTGAACTTCGAACCCGTCAATTGATGGACGACCTTTTTGAAGCGTCCTACAAGCTGCTGATGTTTGCCCCTGACGAAGAAGCCGCTCAATACCTGTTGACCATGATCCAACATCAGTACGAAAACAGCAACTACAGCGAGTGGACGCTGCAAGCCGGTTCGTTGCTGATGGACCTGGGGTTCAAGCAGATCTTTCTTTACCGCGCCGTTGCCCGGGCGGCCGTATGCACGGGCCATTTTGAGCTTGCCCGAAAAGTGTACAAGCACATGGACGAGGAAGGCTTCGCGGATCTCGACAAACGTTTCTCGTTTCAAATGGACGAGATCGAGCAGCTGTGGCAGCAAGAAGCGGAAGCTCGCGAAGCGGATGCGACCAAGAATTTGCCACGGGTCCTGATCAAAACCACCAAAGGCGACATGGTGGTTGAGCTCTTTCTTGATGTGGCGCCTTCAACCGTCGCGAATTTCATCTCGCTCGTCGAGCAGGGGTTCTACGATGGATTGGATTTTTACCAAGTCAAAGATGACCTGTTGGCGCTAACGGGGGACGAAACGGGACTCGGATCGGGTGATTCGGGCCGCTACGTGATCGATGAGCACCAACGCGAGGGGGCTCGCAACGCGTTTCGCGGTTCTTTGGCCATGGCAAAGCTACCGAGCAAGGAAGGATCGTTTTTCGAGAACACCGCGAGCACTCAATTCGCGATCTTCTTCACGCCTCTGCCTGCTGTGAGTCAACAACAAACCGTTTTTGGCCGCGTCATCGAAGGGATGGACTTGTTTACCGAAATTCGACGAGTCGACCCGAACAAAGACAAAAGCAATGAAACGATGATCCGACCACCTGACCGAATCATCACAGCGGAGGTGCTACGAAAGCCAGAGGAAATGCCCGAGCCCGTTTACTTCACCCCGTAAGGCAACGGCGGTCAACCCGCGACTTTTTGTCGAAAGGACTCAGCGGCGGAGACTCAGCGGCGGAGTCCGTCAAATGGGTAGTTGGGGAATGGCGATTGCAAGCAGGGCGCCACCCGCGCCACCCATGATGAGATTGATCGCCATCAGCCGCCACGTTTCCGCAAAATTCTTGGCGACGAAATAGAAGATGTAAAGCGGGATGAACATGCACAACAGTCCCGTTACGACGTCTTTTTGGAACGCTTTGATCAACAGCATCAACCCCGCGACCGAGCCGATCAGGCTGCAGGAAGCCCCCGCCAAGACCATGAACGTTGCCATCGCGTTGAACTGAGTGCCATCGGATCGCCGCGCCACGTTGATCGCGATGACCGCAATCAAGGTGGAACCCGCAAGCAAGATCAAGATCAACCCCAGCATCCACCAAGGGAGTCCCGCTTTGCTCAGCATTCGGTCTTGCGTGTCTTGGGTTCGGGCCATGTCCTCGGCTGCTTTTTGCAGCGCGAGGGTGCCGTGGCTGATGTCAACCCCAACGGTCTTATGCCCCTCCAACCGGCCTCCGGTTTCTTTATTGAAGCCGCATTTGGTGCACAACACCGCACCCGCTCTCATCTCCGCCCGGCACGCCGGACAGACCGCGGCAACTTGATCGCTAAAGCCTTCCTCATCAAACAGATCATCCAGACTGTCCACACCCGGCGCTGCGGCGGGTGACGCCGTGGCCTTCGCAGCGGGAACCTTCAGCACGGTGGCACAGCCCGGGCACTTGACCGCCTTGCCAGCGAGGTTGTCGGGAATGTTGAGCGTTTTGCCGCATTGGCAATTCAATCGGATGGGCATGGCAGCGGACCGGGGGGAATCAAAAAAAACGAGGAGAATGAACGAACCGACAAGGCGTCTCTCATTGTAATCGAAGACGCCGAAAGCGATGACGCCGAGCAACACCTTCCCAGCGGAAAACTCAGCGAGACCTTTGCGTTAGCCGCTGAATATCGCTCTGGACCGACTTCCGCTGCTTCTGCAAATCTTCCAAGGAGTCCCGTTCCTTGGCGACCACCTCGGCCGGCGCTCGCGACACAAAATTCTCGTTCGACAGCTTTTGCTGTTTTCCGGTGATTTGCTTGACCAACTGGTCAAGCAACTTCTCCAACCGAGCCAACTCCGCCTCGACGTCAATGAACTTTTCCAAGTCGACGTGCACATCGATGTCGAGGCTCGTTAATGCCAACGGAGCATCGATCTCAAAGGCGTTTGCCTGTTCCCCCAACGCAACCACTTCGGCACCGGCGAGACCTTGAAAATACGTTCGCATCGGCTCAAGTAAGGCCGCACTCGATGGGCTACAACGAATGGCGACCGGCACCGATTCACGCGGGGCAATGTTCTGGCTCGCACGAATGCGACGGATGGCGCCAACCACCTCTTGGAACTCGTTGAACTGCCGTTCAATCGACTCGTCATGGTGGCTCGCGACGGCTTCGGGCCAAGCCGCCGTCATCACAAACCTCGGCGCCACCGTCGGTTCAGGAAGACCTCGCTCCGCAGCCGCCTCGTTCAAAAAGCCCCAGATCGATTCCGTCACAAAGGGCATGATGGGATGCAATAGCCGCAGCAGCGTATCAAGCCCATGGGCAATCACGGCTTGCGTCACCGCTCGCAACGAATCATCGGACAGCCTTGGCTTGGCGATTTCGACATAGAAGCTACAGAATTCGTTCCAGGCGAAATCGTAGAGGATTCTTGATGCCTCGGCGAAATGGTAATGCTCGATCGCTTCGGACACATCGCGCGTGACCGTCGACAAACGGCTGAGCAGCCAGCGATCCTCCAGCGGCAATTCAGCCACCTGAATCGATTGCGGCTTGTAGTCTTCGAAGTTCATTAGCGCAAAGCGAGCCGCATTCCAAAGCTTGTTGACAAAGTTTCTCGCCGTTTCAAATTTCTCACTGACCACCGCGCCTTTGAGCAGCGCCTTGTCGGCTTCGGTTTCCGCCCACTGGGTCGAGAACCTCTCCTTGCACTCGGGACATTGGACCGCTGGCAACGACTGGTTCTTTTTGGTTTGATCGATCAGTTTCTCGCAGTGAGGACACTCGTATTGGACCGGCATCCTGACATCTTGCGTTTCTGTCGCCAAACGAGCCAAACCGAACCGCAACGCATCGGGGCCAAACTTGTCGATCACATCGTTGGGATCCACGCCGTTGCCCTTGCTCTTGCTCATCCCTTCGCCATTGCCGTCCAATATCTTCGGGTGAATAAAGACTTCCTGAAACGGCACTTCGCCCAAGTTATTGAGTCCCATCAACACCATTCGAGCGACCCACAAGGTGATAATGTCTCGCGACGTGATCAGCGTGCTGGTGGGATAAAAGTAATCAAGCTCGGCGGTCTTTGCGGGCCATCCGAGCGTGCTATGCGGCCAAAGGGCAGACGAAAACCAGGTATCCAAGACGTCGTCATCGCGAGTCAAACCGAGCGATTGAACCTTCGATTCCAGCTTCACATCTTCATCACGCAAGCAGACAAAAATCGAATGCGTTCCCGCTTCATCCGGATCGATCCGTTGGGCAATCTTGCCGGATGCATACTCAGGGAACGCTTGGAGTTTCGCTTCGATGGCCTCGGCTTCGGTTTCGCTGATTCCACCCACCGACCAGATAGGGATTTGATGACCCCACCACAATTGGCGACTGACCGGCCAATCACGTTTCTCGCTGAGCCAATCGAGATAGCCTTTGCGGTACCGTTCAGGGAAAATCTTGACGCGTTGATCCGTCACGGCATCCATTGCCGATTGGGCCAACTCCGCCATCGCCACAAACCATTGGTCTGCCAAATAGGGTTCGATTGGCGTTTTGCTGCGATCACTGTGCGGCAACTCGATTTCTCGATCCTCAATCTCGCCAAGCAGATCCAAATTCTCTAAATCGTCCACGACCTTGTTGCGGCACTTCGAAATCGTCAAACCTTCATACGGTCCGGTTTCGGCATTCATCGTTCCATCAGGATTCAGAATGTTGATCATCGGCAACCCCGCTCGTTTGCCCACTTCGTAATCGTTTGGGTCATGCGCGGGAGTGATCTTGACACACCCCGTCCCCATTTCCGGCTTGGCCCATTCATCGGCGATCAGTGGGATTTCGCGATTCATCAACGGCAGCGTCAACATGCGACCGTCGCGTGCCATGTCGCGCAGCTTGATCAACAGCGGCAGCATCTCATTTCGGCGCTGTTGCAATCGGTCGAGTTGCTGTTGGATGTCGTCCTTTTCCCCTGCCGACACGGCCGACAACTTCTCGCGCAGTTCCTTCTCGGTTTGTTGAAGTGCAGCTTCAGGATCCGGATGGACGGCGACCGCCGTATCGCCCAACATGGTTTCGGGTCGTGTCGTGGCGATCTCCAAGCGAGCGGGTTCCCCCGGTTTCGGATCGACAACCGGATAAAAAATGTGCCAAAAGTGTCCCTTCTTGGTTTCATTGAAGACTTCGTCATCGCTGACAGCGGTTTGCAGGAAGGTATCCCAGTTCACAAGCCGTTTACCTCGATAGATCCGCTGCTTGCCGAACAAGTCAAAAAACGTCGCTCGGACCGCGGCGGCACAAACGTCATCGAGGGTAAAACGCAGTCGACTCCAATCACAACTGCATCCCATTCGCTTCAATTGACCGAGGATTCGCGTTTCGTATTGCGCCTTCCAATCCCAAATTCGCTGAACCAGCGCTTCGCGGCCGAGATCATGCCGCGACTTGTTTTCTTGATCTTTCAACCTTCGTTCGACGACGGCCTGAGTCGCGATGCCCGCATGATCCGTCCCCGGCATCCAAAGCGCTTCAAACCCCTGCATTCGCTTGGTCCGGACCAAAATATCCTGAAGCGTGTTGTTGAGACCGTGGCCGAGATGCAAGGCGCCGGTGACGTTCGGTGGCGGAATAACGATCGAAAACGGTTTCTTGTCGGTGCGCGGTTCGGCACGAGCACAGCCGGCCGATTCCCAGGCTTCGGCGATTTTTTCGGCAGCTTCGGTGTGGTCGAATCGAGTGGGAATCGTCATGACTATTTGCTATCGATTTGCGGTCAAGAATCAAAAAAATGGCGAGAGTCCGGCAAAAACAGCGACGCGTCGCCGCATCGTCAGGAATTCCCCCCCGGGGACACCCTCGCTGAATGAGAACGAGGCAGCTCGCAATCACTACAGGTAGGAACACCGCGATAGATTACCGGTTCGGCCCAAAATCGCCTATCGGACTCCCGCAATATCCGCAAAGCAGGCACGACTCACGGTCCACTGCGCCGATGTGTCGCTGACGGTGCACAAAGATTGTGCCCGTCATCCAAACGATGACGATTCAGATTCCGTGCGCACATGTTGATCCTGATCGGACCGGGCGCTCCGTTCCGATCAAGGGCCGTTCCGATCAAGGGCCGTTCCGATCAAGGGCCGTTCCGATCAAGGGCCGTTCCGATCAAGGGCCGTTCCGATCAAGGGCCGTCCCGATCAAGGGCCAAACGGCCGCGTGGCACGAACATCGATTGCTTCCGTACCGAACCCGGGGACCCCCATGCCTCACATCCAAACAGCCCATCACGGACAAAAAACGCATTCGTCGTCACGGCGTGCGGAGAGCCAGGTCAACGAAACGGCCAACGCGATTGTTCAGATGCTGAGCGAAACCGCCCATGACCTTCGCTCGCCGCTGACAACCATCCGCGAATCGATTCGCTTGGTTCACGATGGCGACCTCGGCCCAATCCAGCACGAACAACAAGCTTGCTTGTCCGCCGCGATCGATCAGTGCGATTGCATCGACCAAATGGTCGGCGAGATGGTGCAACTTGAACGCTTGCAAAGTGGTATTCCACGCGCTCAGCGAGGTTGGGTTTCGGTCAGCGAGGTCCGAACCGCAGTCGAAGAAACGCTGCGACCTTGGACCTTGCCTCGGAACATCGATGTCCTTTGGGACGGCGCCGAGGATGCCAAGTTGTTGGTGTTTGCCGATCCTGCGATTTTGAGACGCATGATCGTCAACCTCGTCGTGAACGCGATCCGAGCCACACCTGAAAACGAATCGGTCTTAGTGAGACTACAAAAGACACCCGGTGGCGAGGCGATTTGCTGGTCCGTAATCGATCAGGGAGTGGGGATCACGCCAGCTCAGATGAAACGAATTGAATCGCAGCAATTTTCGTCTTCGTCAGGCGAAGGGCTGGGGTTGGCGATTTGCCGACAATTAGCAGCGTTACATTTCTCAACATTGCGGCTTCGTTCTCGGACAGGCTACGGAACCGACGCCAGTTTCCTGACGCCCGTCGGCGGCCCCAAATCGGTCGCCGAGTGTTGGGTGCGATGGCGAAAGCGGGTATCGGACGGTGAAACCGAAACGAAACAACACCAAAGCGATCCTTCAAGCGAAAACCTGCGCAGCAAGATCCAACGGCGAGTGCGTCTCGATCCGCCGCTATTGTCGGTGGAATTGATGCACAACGGAGCCTCGCCAAGACAACCGGAATCGTTTGCACTGGGCACCGTCTCGCTCGGCGCCGCCATGGCACGGGATGCAGCTGACGATTTCGATCGAGTCCTGCAAACTCATCAAAGGCTATTCGACTTTGCTTACCGAGTCGACACGCGACGCTGGGTCTGGGTCTTTGATGCCGACTCAACCAGTGTCATTGGGCGAATCCAATCGATCACCGAAGCGGCTCAAGCCGCCCTGCGGGGGATCCGATTGCAGTGGGGAAAAACGAATCAAATCACGCTGGACCATCGCGCAACGACGGCGAAACTCAGCGATCTACTGATTCGAGAAACCCTGGCGGCTCATGCCCCATCCACCATCGCCGATGCGAATCAAGTCCGGTTAGGGACCAAACCCATCGAACCGTCAACGACGGCTACCGAACGGCTTGAGCTGGAATTGCGTCGGCTAAGCGGTCGGTTCCAACGTGAATCCGCTACCCTGAAGCGTCAAGCCGAGGCACTCCGCCCCGATCGTGGCGTCTAAGTCGTTTAACCTAAGTCAACGTGACGATCGCCCCTTTTTTCCCCAAGCTCCGCCCGATTCATGCGCCATCCACCCGCTTCTCGGCAAATCATGCTTCTCGCCGCTGTCACCGGCTCCCTTGGCGTGCTGATCGGGGCGTTCGGGGCTCATGGGCTCGATGGTTTTCTCGAGCAGCAGTCACTCGATCCGGAAACGATCGCCAAGCGGGTTGGCCAATTTGACGTCGGGGCTCGCTATCACTTGATTCACAGCGTTGTGCTGCTGGCCCTTGTCGCGATTCCCCTTGGCCGCGATTCGCTGCGGCTGAAATTGGCATGGCTGTTCGTCAGCGGAATCGTTTTGTTCAGCGGCAGCCTCTATTTGCTGGTTTTGACGAACCAATCCAAGCTGGGGATGATCACGCCGATTGGCGGCATCCTTTGGGTGGTCGCATGGGGATTGCTCGGTTGGCTGCCTGGAACGGACCGGGCCGCGGAAAATGAGTGAAAAAGCTTGAGGGGTCCTCGCAGAGTCGGCCTGAATCTCGTAACGTGGGGCTCGTCGTGCTTGTCTATTTTCTCTGACCAGTTCAAGATCCAAAACGATGCCTGACACCGGTGCCAACGACCTTCCCTTCCCTGACAATTGGCGTCGTCGGGATCTGCTTGAGTTACAGTGTCTCGAAGCCGACGAGATCCAGACGCTGCTCGACACCGCACAGACGCTCAAGGATCGGACCGGTGGCGGACGAAAGAGGCTGTCGCTGCTTCGTGGCAAGACCTGTGCCAACCTGTTTTTCGAAAACAGCACGCGTACTCGCAGCAGTTTTTCGCTTGCGGCCAAACGGTTGGGCGCCGACACACTGGAATTCAGCAGTGCAGGCAGCAGCGTTGCGAAGGGTGAGACGTTTGTCGACACCGCCAAGACGATCCAAGCCATGGGGGTTGATTGGGTCGTCACTCGACACAACACACCTGGTACACCTCACTTGCTCGCCCGCGAACTTGATTGCAGCGTGTTGAATGCGGGCGACGGAGCTCACGAACATCCAACGCAAGGCTTGTTGGACATGTTGACGATCCGCCAGCATCGTGGCCGACTCGACGGTTTGACGGTCGCGTTGGTCGGGGACATTGCTCACAGCCGAACGGCTCGCAGTAACCTGTGGGGACTCCGAAAAATGGGGGCTCACGTCATCGTCTGCGGCCCCCCCACGCTGGTCAGCCCCCGATGGGCCGAGATCGGGTTTGAAGTCGCCCACAGTCTTGACGAAATCTTACCTCGTTGTGATGTACTGAACTTGCTCCGCATTCAGTTTGAACGACAACACGCTCGTTTTTTCCCTAGCGTTCACGAATATGCGGCGCTTTATGCGATGACCGCTTCGCGGATGCGGCGAGCCAAGGAGAACATCTTGATCATGGCTCCGGGGCCGATCAACCGTGGCGTCGAAATCACGCCCGAAGTGGCCGACGGTCCACAATCCGTGATCTTGGAACAGGTCACCAACGGGATCGCCGTTCGGATGGCCGCGCTGTGGTTGTTGGCCGGTGCTGCCGATCGCCAAGCCGCAGGCGAAATGACCGAACCGACTCAAGTCTCGCAACCTCAGTGGTCTTAACATGTCCGACTTGTTGATTGAAAATGGGCGTCTGGTTGATCCCAGCCAAGGAATCGACCGCATCGCCCGATTGTTGATTCTCGACGGGCGTGTCGCTGCGATCGACCCCTCGGACGACGAAATCCCATCGCATTGCCACAGCATCGACGCTTCCGGACGAATCGTTGCACCCGGGCTGGTCGACTTGGGAGTCGAGCTTCGCGAACCAGGCTTCGAAGAAGACGAGACAATCGAATCGACCAGTGACGCCGCGTTGGCCGGCGGCTTCACTTCGATCCTTTGCACTGCCAGCACCACGCCGGTCGTCGATTCACCTGGAGCAGTGGAATTCGTGCGACAAAAAGCGGCGAAAGCGAACGGAGTGCGAGTCTATGTCATTGGCTGCCTGAGCCGTGAACAGGCGGGTGACCAAATGGCCGAACTACGGCTATTGGCCGACGCCGGTGCCGTCGCGGTCAGCGACGCGCCGCGGCCGATGTGTAACGATGCGCTGTTGAAACGGTCGCTCGACTATTGCCGGATGCTGAAACTGTTGATCATCGATCGGCCCGAAGTTCCTGAGCTTGCCGAAAACGGTGTCATGCATGATGGGCAAGTCTCGTTGGTGCTGGGGTTGAAAGGCTTGCCGACCGAAGCAGAAGACTTGGCGGTCGCGCGGGATGTGCGGTTAGCGGAAGCAACCGAAGGCCGATTGCATGTGGGACCGGTCAGCACCATGGGAGCCGTCGATATGATTCGACGTGTCAAGAGTCGCGAAATCAAAGTCACCTCGTCGGTCTGCCCACACAACCTTTGCTTGGATGACAAGCAACTCACCTCCTTCGATTCGCGATTTAAAGTCCATCCGCCACTGCGCAGCCCAAGGCACGTTCAAACGTTGAAGGAAGCCGTTGCCGACGGCACCATCGATGCGATCCAAAGTGGTCACATGCCGCGCAGTCGCGAAAAGAAAATGAACGACTTGAACTTGGCACCGTTTGGAGCAGCGACGCTCGAGACCACACTCTCAACCGTCGCCACCTTCATGGTCAACGAGAATTTCATTGATTGGCCGACCGCGATCGAGCGGCTATCAACCGCTCCCGCTCGAATCGCATCGGTTCCAGGAGGCACGTTGGCGGTAGGCAGCCCGGGGGATGTGGTCATCATTGATCCCGAAGCGACCTGGAAAGTCAATGCCTACCATTTCCGCTCGCACTGCATCAGCAATCCGCTCGACGGATCCGAACTGCGTGCCCGGGTGACTCACACAATTGTAGGCGGAACGGTCCGTTTCCAACTCGCTCCCGATGCCAACTTGCTCGCGAACTGACCTCTCCTACGATGAACTCATGAAGATTGCAAAGTACACGGATTCCGAAGGCGTGGTTCGCGTCGCGCGTGTCGAAGACAACCAACTCATCCCGCTGCGGATGACGTCGCAGTACCCCACGATGTCGGACCTGCTCGCTGCCGCCCATCCCATCGCTGCGGTGGAATCGTTAACCACCGATTCCGCCGTGGCGATCGACCCTTCGGTCCGTTGGCAACCACCGATCGATCACCAAGAAGTCTGGGCCGCAGGCGTGACGTACCGCCGCAGCCAAACCGCTCGAATGGAAGAATCCGAAGCAGCGGCCTCCTGTTACGACCGAGTCTACAACGCCGATCGTCCTGAGCTGTTTTTTAAGGCAACCCCTCATCGTGTTTCGGGTCATGGCCAACCTTTGCGAATCCGTAGCGATGCCAGATGGAATGTCCCCGAACCGGAAGTCACGTTGGTGCTCAGTCCCGCCATGAAGATCGTAGGGCTGACGGTCGGAAACGACATGAGTTCGCGAGATATCGAAGGGGACAACCCGCTCTATTTACCGCAAGCAAAGTGCTACAACCAATGTGCAGGGTTGGGCCCATGGATTTCGTTATTCGACTCGCTACCTCCGCGCAATACGATCGGCATCGACTTAAAGATCGATCGTGACGGAGAGAGGGTGTTCGACGCCCAAACGTCGGCCGATCAAATGGCTCGAAGCTTCGAGGATTTGGTCAACTGGCTCGCTCGCGATAACAGTTTTCCCAGCGGCGCTTTTCTAATGACCGGCACGGGAATCGTACCGACAAGCGACTTTACGCTGCAACCGCGTGATATCGTTCGGATCACGATCGATGGCGTTGGAACCCTGACCAACCCGATCATTCAGGGAACCTAGCATCGAGCGGAATACAAGGGGCGTCTTTCGGCCCCCGACGCCTGATGAAAAGGGCTCATCCGACGGAAGCGTGCGGAACCCAGACTCGAGGTTTTTTGGAGGTATGGCTCCGGTGTCCAATGATCTCTTAGAAAAGAGTCCCCGACGGTCGGTCGTCCGCCGGGAACCGGTAGCACCCTTGGCGCACCGTCGACCGGGATATCCCTTGTCAAGTTGCACCTCTGCAGAGCTCCACTCCGTTTCTCCCGGCAACTGCACGATAACAAGTGAAAATAGCTCCTGCCAGCAATGATGGGATAGCGGAGAGATGCCGCGAAAAACTCCTGCGCACGCTTCCGCCGGATGAGCCTTAAAAATCCTTCGCCAAGACGTTTGACGTGGACGATCCGTGCCTTGCTACTCCATCGCCACTTCGGTCGTTTGCAGGACTTCGCCTTGATCGTTGTACAATTGGACGATGATCTTGTCTTGCGTTTCGAGCCCCTCAAAACTTAGTTGCGTCTGGTCGTCGTTCGGCAACAGCACGACGACTCGGCCGCCCGCCACTTCGCTGGTCAACACATATCCACCTTCCATCGCCTGTAGAGCCCCCTGAACCGGCGTTTCTTCTCCTTCACGATAAGGTCGATACAGCGTGACAAACTCTGTCGACTTCGACTTGTCGGCCGTGTCCGCGGTCAGATGCCATTCGCGAAGCTCCACGCGGTCTCGTGGATTCGGGTCGTATTGATCGGTTTGAGACAGCTGCAGCCCATCCGGTGCAAGGAATTGGACCTGGCAGCGAACGTCCCCCGCTTCGATCGTGATGTCTTGCGGATTGTGAACTTGAAAATCATTGATGGCATGCAGCCAATAGGTGTATTGCGATGGCTTTGGAGCTCGCAAACGATCGTAGACAACGATCATATCCGGCTTGATGAACAAAATCGCGCGAGTGAAACGGTCCAAGAGCCGTTGTTCACCAGTAGATTGACTTGATCGATAAGCCGCACCGGCTTCCCCTACCACAACATCGATCGCGGGTGTCGTTTGAAAATCAACCACCCGACCTCGAGCCGCTGCAGCATGAGGGAGTTGCCCCTTGCCATCGACGGTGATGTTATTGACCGACCGAGTGCTCCACATCCAGTCACGGTGATGCTCGCTGCCGTACGTGTCGCGATAGCCTGAGCGAATCAGCAATCGTTGGCCAAAGGCCCATAGCAGGAATGAATTGTTCGCCTCGTATCCATGCGACTGGGTTCCGAACGGACTCGACTTGAACACCACTTGAACGTCTTGATTAGCATCTTCGATCGTGGTGTTCAAGTAGGCCTGGCCGGTTCCGCGGAATAGCCGCGAACTTGGCAGATCGGCGGGCGATTTTGCGGCGACCGTGCCGCGTGACCCACGCAGGAACCCAAGGTATCCCGACGACGCCGCATAGCCAGAAGCCAGCGATTTTTCGTCATGCTGATCGACATACCATTGCCAGTAGGGATTTCGAGATTGCGCCGCGAGAACGCTCATCAAAGCAATCTGCTTCGCGGAAGTCGCTTTCGCATTCAAATCACCGAATCCGCCGCCCACCTTTCCAGGTGGCAACAGGTACATCGGGTAGTAACCGACGCGATCAAAATAGGGGTGATCGAACGCATTGATATCGAGGGCGGCTTGCATGATATCGGCCCACCATGTGAACCGGCCGATGTAACTGTTCCAGTACAACGTCCCCTCGTGCCAACCGCCGTCGGCATCGCTCCAAACCGGATAGACGTTGTAGAAAACGTTGGTTGCAAACCAGACCCAATCGTCGGCTTGATCGATTTCACCGTGAAACGCCAGTCCGATTTCTCCGAGGAAATGCCAAGCGCGGTTGCTGTGGCTGGAATAGGGGTTCCATAAATGGCGAGGACACAAATGATCGTACATTTCCTCACCGCGAACTCGCATCACATCGCGGCATTGCTGCTTCTCTTGCTCGCTGAGCAGATCATTGACAAACGTGTAGGTGCGTGAAAAGTAGTACGCGTAGGGCATCCCAGCTTCGTCGTTGTAACGATAGCCGGTGGCACCTTTCGGATCCCATTGAGCGCAATCCATCAGGATCCGTTTCGCGACTTGGCCATATTCCTCCTTGCCACCGATCAACCGCGTGAACGCCAAGGTCGCTGCACTATTGAGTGCATGGCTGGTGTAAGTTCGATTGCCCCACCAAATACCAATCCACTCTTCGCTTTTGGGCTTGACATCGGGGCCATACAGAGGCGGTTCGGCGGTAGGGGGTGGATCCTTCAAGATCTGGTCGCAGCGACGGACCAAGTCCTCAAAATCTGCCTTCATGGACCCGCTTGCTAGTTCGCGCAGCCGGGGCACTTGTTCGGGACGTACAAACAACCTGGGGTGGCCTGCAGGGATCCGAGACAACAATTCCTCGCGGATCGGCATCGGCATCCGAGCAGCATCGGCGGAGATCGAGAAAGACCGCGGCTGACTCCAATTCGTCGACTCACCCGTTTTTGTCCAGCCTCGATATCGCCAAACGTAGTCTCTGGGGTCGAAGCTTGTTGGGGGGGTATGGACGGTCAGATCCATCGAATCGTTTTGATAGACGATGTCTGAAAATTTGGCGTCGGTCGCGCATTGCAATTCCCAGCGCACGATGCCAGTTTGAGGACGCCAGACAAAATGAGGTGGATTCACTTCGCAGGTACCACCCTCGAACGGCCGATATCCCCATTCGGATTCGATCGCGGCTCGTTCATCAAGCTTGAGATCCGCAGCCTGGCAGAGGCACGACAAGCAGAGGCACGACGAGAGGAGCAAGCAACTCAAAAAGGAAAATCGCATGGTGGGCACCAATCGAGGTGGAAAGAATGCGGGGGAGGTGGGAGCCAACACTTTATCAGAAACCGCCAGAACTTTCATCGATCACGATGTTTGCTTTTCCTTTTTGGGAATCGGTTCGCTATACTGCCGCCGATGAGCCAACGCAACGAATCGAACCGAGCCAAAAAGCGATCCCCACGCCCCGCCCGCGGGAAACAGGACGGTGGAGCGAAGTCTTCCAAGGGTGCCAAACCGACCAAACTTCGCGTGATCGGCGGCGATATGCGAGGTCGACCCATCGTTTACCATGGCGAGGTTTTCACACGGCCGATGAAAGACAACATCCGCGAGAACCTGTTCAATATCCTGGGCAGAGCGGTCCGTGGTTCGATTGCCTTCGACCTGTTCGCCGGCACCGGTGCGCTGGCGATCGAATCGATCAGTCGCGGGGCAGTGCAAGCGGTCGCGATCGAACAGTCGAATCGTGCTGCGGGCTTTATCCGCCAAACGAGCGAGTCGCTCGACATCGAATCCAAGCTGAAGATCTTAGTCGGCGACGCATTCCGTTGGAGCGAACAGCTGCTTCGCGCAGCCGAGGACCCCGAGGATCCGATGGTGGGGGTCCCTTGGATTGTCTTCCTTTGTCCGCCCTATGCGCTTTGGGAAGAGGAACTCGATCAGCTGAATCAGATCATCGAACGAGTCCTTCAAAACGCACCGCCAGGAAGCGTCTTGGTTGCCGAGGCCGAGAAGAAATTTGAGATCGAGCGACTGCCCAAAGGTGATTGGGATATTCGCGTCTATGGCGGAACCCAGCTCGCATTCATCGAACCGGCAACGACCTGTGGGCTACGCCTGTAGGTCCCGTTTGACTTATTGACGCGTCCACTGGGTGTAGTTGTCTCGATAACCGTGGTGTTGGCTCCAACGCGGAGTGGTCTTTGCCCCAAAGTACCCATATGAATAGGGTGCCTTCCACGTTGGACTCTCCTTCGCTTGAGGGATCGTCGCTGGGGGATACGTCATCCGTTGGCGATGAGACGTGTGTGGCGGGTGGGTTTCGGTGTAGCGAGACCCGAGGTGCTTTTCAATCACTCGCTGGTTTGGCGATCGGATCACACGGTGACTCGGAATCGGATCTCCCGCTGGCATGATCGGTGGAAAAAGATCCGCCAGCAAGCCAACCGGCTGTCCCTTCTCGTCAATGGCACCCGCGACGTTTTGGGATTGCATTTCCGCCGAAGTTGCTTGACCTCCCGAACGTGTCCTGGAAAACGAGTGCGGAGATCGTGCTTCGAGTGGTGGGTCCGTCAAGGGAGCCTCGAACTGAACCGGTTGCGGCCACGGAGATCCATCGCGAGTCGGCTGCCAAGTTGACACCTGGGCGGCTGCAAAACCGAGATCCATGGTCGTTGCCAGCAATACGAGGGTGGCGAATCGAATTGGGAAAGCGAGGAATTGGCCCATCACAATACTCTGAAGATGTCAAACCAGGCGATTTAAGAAGACTTTTCCGGTCACGTCGTTTCTATTGATCGGCATCTGTGGCACGGCCCCATCAGCAAAGATCGCGAAACAAATGCAAGAAGCCTTGTTTCATGGAGTCGGCCTGCTCGACAGCGCAACACCTTTGGAGAAGGTCGTGCAGGTTAGCGTCCCCGAACTAGAGGGCGTTGGTATCGATACAAGTCGCGTTGATGGATTCTGGCTCCCCTCGCCCCGGGAGGTCGTGCAGTTTTTAAGTTGTTGATTGAAAAAGACTTACAAGATTTACCTCTCCCTCTGGGCTCGTTGTACCACATAACTCCCGCGTTTTGCATGCATTGACGGGTTGGTTTTGTGTGCAACTCCACTGGACTTTTTGCTGGACGCCGCGAATTATCCTCAATTGAGGATCCGCGTTGGTGCTGCGGTTCATGGCAAATTTCTTCCACGG
>NZ_SJPV01000010.1:103214-173904 GCF_007860135.1 Novipirellula artificiosorum | reverse complement strand
GGGGAAGATCGACCGATAAAACAAATGGGCGTCAAACTAAAGGACCGAAGCCAAGATCTTGACGTCGTGTCTGAACGAACCGAAAAGGTGCAACATGAAGCATAGTCCTTCAAGTTCGGGCTTCGCGCCGGTAACCGAACTGGCTTCACGCCTTCGTTGCGTAGGAAGTCTCGATACGCCTTACTGAATGTTGCATCGCGGTCCATGATTATGTACCTTTTGTCCTTGAGAAAACCGTCCTCATGGTTAGTCAGTTCGAGGGCAATTGTTTTCATCCACGCCTCGTTCGGATTCGTGGTGCAGCCCGCGAAGTCGACACGGCGTGTTTTCAGCTCCATGACAAAGAGCAGATAGAACGTCGTCAGGCCACTCTTTGTCCAGACTTCCACGGTGGTGAAGTCGATCGAAGCCATCACGTCCCAATGCGCCTTCAAAAAAGTCTCCCATGATCCTGTGCGTTTGCGGTCTGGTGCGGGCTCAATGCCGTGAGCTTTGAGGATATTGCTAATCGTGGAGTCGCAGATGTTGTAACCGATGTTCGATAGCGCGCCGCTGATCCGGTCGTAGCCCCACGTAGGATTCTCTTTCGCGAACTTGACGGTCAAATCAACGATCACTTGTCGGATCCTTGGTCGACCTGTTCTCTTCTCTTTTCGGTCGGAGTAGTCCCACTTATTGGCGACCAATTGTCGATGCCATCGCAGGATTGTGTCCGGCGTAAACAGGGTCTCAACCTGCTCGAGTTGCTTGTGGCCGAGGAGCTTGCCTTTGACTGCCAATCGACGTCGCTGCTCATCGGTTAGCGAGATTCGATTCTTGCCGAACTTCTCTTTCAGAACGGCATTCTCGGTGCGAAGGTACTCAATGACTTCTTGTTGTTGTCGATTGACCCAACTGGCAAGAATGATCAGTATCAACTGCCACGGTTGCAGAACGAATTTCATCGGCGTCTCGGCGATTTGGCAAATCCGAGACGATCATTGGTGATGGCCGGTATGTAAAGCGGCGCAGGTGAGCCAGCGGCGGTCCGGAATTGAGTTGCTTCCGGTGAGAACGATTACGGGAACCTTGGCGTCGTCGAAATGCATGCACCCCGGCCGAACTGCCTGGCTGATAAATTCTTGCAGCCTCGCTTTTCGCCGTGTCTGATGTTCGGCTGACTTTTTTGACCCCACGCGTTCCCGTGAGAACGGTTGCGGGAAGATTACCGACGAAATTGCACACGTCAGTTCGGCTGAGATCCGTCGATGTCGATAGCTTGAATGACCGGTTTTCGCTTCATCGATCGGAAGAGATTTCCAGCCCCAGGATGGAGACGTCGTCTTTGGGGCCGTTTTTTGCGCACCATCGTTGAACGGATTTTTGAAGCAGCGAAACGCTATCATCCAACGACTGGGACTGACCGAGTTCGATCATCTCCATCATTTGCTGCATGCTGAATTGATTCAAGTCTTCATCCATCGCTTCGGGAACACCGTCGGAATAGGCATAAAGCCGATCACCCGGCGCGAGCATCACGACTTCCTGGTCGTATTCCATGTCTGCCACCCAACCGATAGCCATGTTGCACCCCTCCACCATCCTAGGCTTTTTACCCTTTGGCACATGAACGACAGGATCGTGTCCGGCCGAAACGAATTGAAACTCTAACGTGCTCAACTTCAGCACGCCGTACAGCATCGTGAAAAACAACTCGTTTTGTTCTTCCATGGGGAACCGGCGATTTAGTTCGTATGCAACCTCGCGCGGCGGAACAATGCGTGTGCCTCCGCTAACGTCCGATTGGATCAGCAGCGAAGAGGCCGACACGAGCGGGGTCATCAGACGACCGATCGTCACCGACAGCAATGACGAAGCGACGCCATGGCCGCTGACATCGACAACGTAAATCGCGATGTGATCCTCGTCCAGTGCAAAGTAGTTCAAGAAATCTCCCGCCAATTCATCACAGGGAATGAACTGCCAGGAAAAGTTGACGAGTGAAGTTTTGGGACGGGACGATGGCAACAGCGATTGTTGCACCTTCGCCGCTGCGTTCAAGTCACGTGTCATGCGCTGGTTGGACGAGTCAAGTTGATGATTCAGCGACTCCAGTTGCTCGTTCCAGCGAGTCAACTGTTCTCTGGCAACCGTCAACTCTTCGTTGGTACGAACAAGCTCATGGTTCTTTTCGACCGCGTTTTCAAAGGTAGACACGAGTAGGTTCAAAATCTGCTGGCGCCCCGCTTTAACCGTATACTTCGTCCCCCCCAACGTGACATCAAGCTGCTGCTCTTGCTCCTCCTCTTCAATCGGCGTTTCCAGCAGTGATGCGACTCGCGATATCAGGAACTCTGGGTCATAGGGCTTCGTGACGTAGTTGTCCGCGCCGCAATGCAGTCCCTTGATGATGTCTTGTGCATCCCCCAAAGTTGACAGCAAGATAAACGGAATCCCTCGCAAGTCGGGGGCGTTCTTGACCGCGTGACACAACTCGTAGCCGGTCATCACGGGCATTTCGATATCCGAGATCACCAACGTCGGTGGTTGCTCTCGAATCATCTTCAAGCCAATCTCGCCGTTCTCCGCCGTGCGAACCTCGTACCCTGCGTCGATCAGTTTGTCAGACAAAATTCTTGCCTGGATGCGGCTGTCTTCGACAATCAGCAGGGAGGCAAGCGGTGAGGGATCATTCATAGTGGTTTCAACATCGGTAGGCGCTTCAAAAAGGGGGCTGGCCCTTTGTAACATGGCGTTTCGATCGCAAGAACAGAACTCATTCTAGACGTTTATCAAACGAAAACGGGTTTTGGGAAAGGGTCAGACCCCTTTTTTGGAATACTCTCTAAGTTCGACGGCTGCGTTTGATGTGCCGGACGATTCCCGGGGCCAACTTGCCAAGCGGTAACGTTCGATCGGCAAGCTGTTGTTCAATGACAACTTTTGGCATTCCGTAGACCACGCAATCGCTTTGATTCTGTGCGAAGACATAGCCGCCAGCTTGTTTCAAGACCCTGCAACCTTCCAGCCCGTCCCGTCCCATCCCAGTCATAATGACCGCAAGGGCATTGCCGTCGAGTGCTGCTACCGCCGAACGAAGCGTGTAATCCACCGATGGGCGAACGCCATTTTCAAGCGGATCGTCTGTCAATCGAACAAGCAGCCGGTCGCCGAGCGAGATCAGTTTCATTTGCTTGCCGCCGGCGGCAATGATTACCCTACCGGCGATGGCTTCCATCTTATCGGTCGCTTCGACCACCTCCAATTCACAAAGCGAATCGAGTCGATTAGCCAAGGAATGTGTGTACGTTGGCGGCATGTGTTGAATTACGAGAACGGGAATCGGCAACTCTGCGGGCAGTTTTGGCAACACGGCCTTGAGCGCCACGGGGCCACCGGTCGACGTTCCTAAGATCACGGCCAAACAGGGTGAACGGGGAGTAGGTACCCTGTCGATCCTTTCCTCCGCATCCACTCGCTGACTGGCGGTGTGCTTGCGAGGTACGGCGTCGTCCGACGATTGGCGAAAGGCAGTGATCTTCTGCTGCAACTCGTCTTGAAGTTGTTTTCGATTTGATTGGGAATCGTCACCCGACGGTTTGAGAATAAAATCGAAAGCTCCTTCCATCAGGGCGTCCGTGGTCACTTGTGCTCCGACCGCCGTAAAGCTGCTGACCATGATTGCTTTGGAGCGAAGTCTTCGGCGTTTGATCTCACGCAACAACTCGATGCCGTTCATGTCAGGCATTTCTACGTCAAGCGTCAGCAGATCGGGATCCAACCGCTCGATCTTTTCAAGCGCATCGACGCCGTTCTTGGCACTGCCGATCGAATCGGCACCGTCGACTCCGCGCAGTACATTCTGAATCGACTGGCGGTACAACGCCGAGTCGTCGACCACCAGAATTGTTGTCGGTCGGGAATTCACGATACTCTTCCTACGGTTTGTCTTCGGCAGCAAGTGATTTTTCAAAGAACTCGCGGAGCATCGCTTTTTCGAATGGTTTGACAATGAAGTCAATCGCACCTGCTTGGATGCACTCGGCCAACTTCGGTCTTTGGTTCACCGCGCTGACCATGACAACACGTGCCTGCGGATCGTGCTGCATCAATTGTTTAAGTGCCGACACGCCATCTAACTTGGGCATCACAATATCCAAGGTGACCAAGTCCGGATTTTCTTGTTGGTAAAGTGCGACAGCCTGTTCGCCATCCTCCGCTTCACCTGCAATCTCCCAGCCGGCGGATTCCGCTATTTCACGAATGCGTTTCCGCATAAACAGGGCGTCGTCGACGATTAATAAGCGTTTTGTTGCCATCTCTTTGTTTCTAGCCGATTGTTTACTTTAACTCGATTGGTTCTTGTCCCACGATCTCGATCACTACGTTGCCATTCTCTGTATAAAAGGACATGCGTCTCCCCTTCTCGCCGCCACAGTGACTGGCCAGAACAGGAATCCGTAGATCAGAAAGCATTTGCCGGCATGATTCCACGTTTTGCTGGCCGATGTTCCCGGCGGTACTGGTGGCAAACATACTGGCGCCGCCAGCGATCTTGGCCGTTAACCTCAATTTCTCGCCAACAGCCTTCTCCATCTGTTCGATCAGCGCCGGGACCGCAAGGTCGACAAACTTGCCCGGTCGATCCGTATTTTTTTCGCGTGAGTCGGGCAACACGATGTGCGCTAATCCACCAACTTTTCGTCGGCGATCGTAGAGAGCCAATCCGACGCACGAGCCAAGCAGCGTGCGGAGGGTGCCCCCGTCTACATCAACATGCATTTCACCCATACGCACGGTCAGACCGATCGTTTGTTTTATTTCCTCCATGCTACGAGACGCCTCATGGTTCGGGCTCACCACCAAGGAGCAACTGCGGCAACCGCGACATCGATTCGCCATCGGGTACGAACAGCAATGTCCAATTCACCGCAAACCCATCAATTTCGAATCTCGTCTTCGCTAAGATCGCTTGGTCAAATGCAATCATCTGGCCCATCAAGGTAAACTCCATCAGACTCTCGGCGAAGTCACGGCTGAATCTCGGTGGTGTAGGAATGACGTAACTCGATTCCAAGCCCTCGGAAAGACTCTGATACAGCGAATTGAGGTAGGCACAGCAGAGGATGTTGGTGGTTTCCAGAGCCGCCGAGGTGGCCAAATCCGTCCACTCGGCCGTCGTTCCTAGAGGTTGGTCCAGCAGAATGTCGGCCAAGGCCCATCCGCTCGCATCGTCAAAAGCAAGGATCATTTGGCCCGTGACAATGCCATGGATCGTTATCGAACAAAAACAAATCGGCGTGTCGTCACCGCGGGATAATACCGCAGTCGCCTCTTCCATCTGCAACTGTTCCAGCGAATCGAAATCAACGATCGAAGGTTTGCCAATCCAAGTGGCGAGTGCTTTCGATGCGCTAGCAGATCCACGATGAAACGACGATTCGAGGGCAGTCAATTGGCTCGGGCTGAGCCGATTTTGTTCCTGGTCGGTCAACTTGCAAGTTCCTCGGTACCTGTCTTAATGGACGGCTCGGTCGCCATTTGATACGCCGTGCCAATATCAAGCATCAAACCAACGCTTCCGTCACCTAGAATACTTGCGCCGGACAGCCCACGTATATCGATGAAGTTATCGGAAAGCGACTTAATCACCATGTCCTGACTACCAAGCAGTTCGTCGACCCGCAATCCCATGGTCTTGCCAGCGATCAGCAAGATCACCACTTCCGATGCCTGCGCGTCGGCAGCGGATTCTCCGCCGTCCAAGTCTCCACCGCGAGATTCGTCGTGACCATAATCGATATCATGCCAATCGAAGATTTCGTCGATCGTGACCAGTGGAATGAACTCGTCGCGAACGTCAATGGTCCGCTTTCCCTGAACCGTGACCACATCATCGTCGCCGACCGAAACGATTTCACGAACTTCGTCGATTGGCATCGAAAACACGACCCCACGTATTTTCACCAATAGGCAATTGATGATCGCAAGCGTCAGGGGTAGGCGGATGGTGAAATGGGTTCCTTGCCGCGGCACCGATTCGACTTCGATACTTCCATTTAGCTTTCTGATCCGATTCAGAACGACATCCATCCCAACACCGCGTCCCGAAACGTCGGTGATTTCGCCAGCCGTGCTGAAGCCGGGGTGCCAGATGTAATCCAAAGCCTGCTCGTCGCTCAGCTCGCTAGCGGCCGACTCCGACAGAACTCGATTGCTGACCAGCTTCGCTTTGATCTTGTCAACATCGATTCCACCGCCGTCATCCCGAATGTGGATATAGACGTTGTTGCCTCTGTGTGTGGCCTCCAAAATGATCGTTCCGACGTCTGGCTTGCCGTCAGCGCGACGAACCTGTGGTGACTCCAAACCGTGGTCAATGGAGTTTCGCACCAAGTGCACCAATGGATCACCCAGACCGTCGATCATCCGCTTGTCGAGCTCCGTCTTCTCACCACGGATCAGCAGATTTACGCGTTTGCCGCGTTCGGCGGACAGATCGCGGACCACACGTTTGAAGCGATTGAATAACGGACCAACGGGGACCATTCGAGTGTCCAAAACACCCTTTTGCAAATTCTGCGAGACTCGCGAAAGCTGATTAATCGCCTCGCCGAACTTTTCCAGGTAGCCACGATCATGTTCCCAAATCTCTGAATGCTCGTCCATCAACTCCAAACCACAACGCAATTGATCGACCAGAGCACTGCGATCGGCCGGTTCCGCCGTTTCATCCTCTAAGCCATCGATCGTGTGACGCAAGCTGTCACAAAATTCGCGGATCCGATTCAGCGTACTGGCTTTCCGATGCGCTGGACTGATCTGGCTGGAAATCTGGACAAAGCGGGCTCGGTTGACAACTAATTCTCCTGCCAGATTCATCAGACCATCGAGCCGGTCGATCTCGACACGCATGGTTTCGGCAACCTTACCGGTCGCTTTGTCCGACGCGTGCGTTTCGGATACAGGCGATGCAACGCGTTCCGGATCGCCATCGGGTTCAACCCGCTCCGGGGCAGCGGTATCGGTCGCGCCAGCATGCACGGTCGAAGATCCTCGATCGGGTAAATCGGATTCCGCCTCGATGAAGACAGCAACAGGCTCGTCAAAGGATTGGCTTTGTTGATCAGGAGGATCATCGGCCTTGATTTTCAGTAAATCCTGAGCACTGGCTTCATCGACTTCAGCTGCCCGAGCGAACTCAACCGCATTGTCTGGGAAATCAATCGCTTCCACGCCGTCAACCTCCGCGGCGCTACGCAGCTGATCAAAGTTCTCGTGGGTTTCAAGCCTGACCTCGAACTCTTCGAGTTGCTCGTTCTCCAGTAGAGAGTCCAACACGGGCTGAGTCGATTTCAGATGCCCCAATGCCGCCAATCGGTTCACGATCAATTGAGCTTTTAAATCTGCCAGTTGCAAGCGGGGGCGAAATCGAATCACCATGCGAACCACCGCATCCTCCGCTTCGGCAGCCGCCTGAGTCGATGACATGTCGGTTGATGCGATGTCATCCATCGTGGGCTCTAAGACTTGGCCGGCAACCGATTCCTCCGCCGCGGATGTTAACACATTATCCTCTTGCTCGGCTTTTTGTGTGGCCGAATGCTTTTCCAATTGCTTTAACTCGCCAAGCAACTCGGTAGGACTGCCTAAGGCCTCACCGTCGCGTAGTCGAGCGTTGCATTGGCGAAGGAAATCAATGCACCTCAGCACCAAGTTCATCGTGGGCTCATCGAGCTGCTCGGTGCCGGAACGAAACCGTTCGAAGCGGTTTTCCAGGTGATGAGTCAACACCGTAATCGGGTCCAAGCCCATCATCCCGGCCGAGCCCTTGATGGAATGGATCAGTCGAAAGGCCTCATTCAATTCTTCTGCGTTTGTCGACACCTTCTCGAGCGATAACATCGTTTCGACGAGGTCATCGAGTTGCTCTTCGGTCTCGTCCAGAAACGTTTGTAAGTATTCCGACATGTCGTCATCGAATTCGGATGAATTCTTCGGTTTGTCCGTCATGGCTTTCCACCTCGATGTCCGACTGCTGCAGCACTGCGGGGCGTTTCTGCGACCTTCTTGTAAATAAGTGGCGAGACTCTCTCCAAACCGCCTAGCATTTCGTAGATGCCCTCCGACGGTCCGACCACTAGGTAGCCTCCTACCGCCAACGCATTCAACAAGTTGTTCACTGCGATCTGCTTCGACTGGCGGTCAAAGTAAATCAGTACGTTGCGAATGAAGATGCAATCAAAAACCGGACCGAGCAACGGTTTCATCAGATTGTGTTGCTTGAACTGAACCAGTTGTTTGATCGATTCTCGCACTTCCCAGAGATCATTTTCGGTTGGGTTTTGAAAGTACCGTCGCCGCTGCCGCTGAGGCACCTCGTCGATCGCACTCGATTTAAATATCCCGCTCCGTGCCACCTCCAACATTTCTTCGCTAATATCCGTTCCGACCACTTCTAACGACCAATCATGGAGCCGATACAGATTCTCGGCCAGACAGATCGCGATCGAGTAGGGCTCGGAACCATTGGCACAGCCCGCCGACCAAATCCGCAACTGGCGTTTCCGTTCTCCGGCGCGCTGACGCGTGACTTGCTCGGGCAGCCAATCACTGCTCAGCCAGTCAAATTGCTTTTGGGTGCGAAAGAAATAGGTTTCGTTCGTCGTGATTGCATCCAGGAAACCAGCAAGTTCACTAGCACCATCGGCTGAGGTAAGAAATCGATAATAAGTATCAAAGGTCTCGAACCCGCCTGCATTGACGCGGCGGCGGATACGATTGCTCAACAAGGTGACCTTGTTCTTGTCGATATGAATGCCGCTGTTCTTGTAAATGAAGTCGCGGAACCTATCGAACTGATGCGAACTTAGACGCGGGAGTCCCACGGTAGATTGTTCCTTCGTTTTTATCCGAGACAGCGTGGGTAAGGTGGCAACATAACGTCGGGACCCGCGGTTCGGTATCCCTGCGACATTACGATTCAAACTGACTCACCAAATCCTGCAAAGTCTGGGACTGTGCGCCGAGTTGTTCTGCACTGGCCGCCAATTCCTCTGCACTGGCAGCATTCGATTCCGTCGTTTCCGACACCGACCGGATGGCGACTTGGACCTGGTTGGCGCTGGCCGATTGCGATTCGGTTTGTTCGGCAATCTGGAGGATTCCAGCTGCCGTCTTCTCGACCGCTTCGACGATTGAGGCGAGCGAATTGCCCACTTCTTCGGATAGCTCGGCGCCTTCGGCAACGCGACGCGATGACTCCTTGATCAACTGAGTGATCTCCTTAGCCGCTTCGCTGGACCGTTCTGCTAGTTTTCGCACCTCATCGGCCACCACGGCAAACCCCAAACCGTGCTCACCAGCACGGGCCGCCTCGATCGCGGCGTTCAACGCCAACAGGTTGGTTTGGCTGGCAATATCGCTGATCACTTGAATGATATCGGTGATCTGTTCACTCGATTTTTCGATCAAACGCATCGCAACCACCGCTTCGCTGCGTGTCTTGCTCGCTTCGCCGGCCAAGGATGCCGTCTTGCCCGCTTGCTCGTTCAATGCGTTGGCGCTGGTCGCGATTACCTGGATTGCGTTTGTCATCTCAGCAACCGACGCGGTCATCTCTTCTACACTCGCCGCTTGGTTCTGAGCCCCGTCGCTCAAATTCGCGCTGCTTTCGGCGATCACTCTCGCGCCCTCGGCAAACTGATGAGCGCTTTCGATCACCTCATCAATCAAGTGTCTCGTCTTCTCGCGTTGCCGCTCTGCGGAACTTTCCAATTCGACACGTTTGGTGACATCGGTGGCGTACTTAACGACTTTACAGGGCCGGCCGTTGAGATCGAGGATGGGATTATAAGAACCTTGTATCCAAACCTCACGCCCTCCTTTTCCAATTCGCCGGTACTCCGAACGAGTGTACTCGCCACGGTTCAACTTGTTCCAAAATTCTTTGTAATCGTCGCTCTCGCGTTCAGCAGGTTCGACGAACATTTTGTGATGCCGCCCCTTGATTTCATCGAAGCTATAACCCATCGCGTCAAGAAACAACTGATTAGCCCGGATGATTGTTCCGTCCATCTCGAATTCGATGACCGCCTGAGACTTTTGAATTGCCGCGATCTGACCTTCGAAGTCCGCGTTTCGAAGTTTCTGTTCCGTGATGTCGGTGGAATATTCGACCACTTTAAAGGGCTTCCCCCCCGCGTCCAAGATTGGATTGTACGATCCTTGAATCCAACTCTCCCTACCCGTTTTGGTGATCCGTTTGTATTGGCCACTTGCATGATCACCGCGATGGAGTCGATCCCAGAAGTCTTTGTAGTCGGAACTTTCACGGTATTCGTGCTCGACAAAAATGCTGTGGTGCAGGCCTTGGATCTCGCCAAGCGCATAGCCCATCGATGCCAAGAAATTTTCATTGGCGGTGATGATTGTTCCGTCGACCTCGAATTCGATCACGGCTTGCGAGTTGTTGATCGCAGCCAGTTGGCCCGCCACATGCTGTTCGAAACGCAACTTCTCTTGTCGCAGAGTTTCCAGTTCACGTCGCAGTTCCGTTTTCGTTGTCCCGTTCTTTTTCTTCGGGGATGCCGCTTTGGCCATGGAGCATTTCTCAGGTGGTAGTCAGGTAAGGGTATTGATTTAAGACCGTGTGTAAAAAGGGGGCTGACCCTCTCTTAAAACGCGTTCTGTTCCTTGAGTTCTTGGATTAGCCGATGTTTTTGGTAATCGAAACGCTGCTCTACAAAGGGTCAGGCCCCTTTTTAAATCGCATTCTTAGCAGTGGTCATTTCATGATTAGGGTGACGTCTCAGTCTTGCCAGATTCAACAATTCATCGATGTTCATGATGATGACTAGGTTGTCACCCATTTTTGCAAACCCGGCAATGTCACGGTTACCCTCAGCTGTCATCGTGTCGGGAGCAGGCTGAATGCTTTGCTCCGGAATTCGAATCACTTGCGTAACCGAATCAACCGTGCATCCAATAGTTCGGTCACCCACATTGACGACGATGGTCCGTGTGTTGTTGTCAGCCGGTATTGGAGCGAGTCCGAGAAGTCTACGGAGGTTAATGATCGGAATGATTGCTCCACGCAGATTCCTAACGCCCTCGACATAATCGGCAACTTGCGGTGTCTTCGTGACTTGATCAAGCATGACGATTTCCTGAATCTGGTCGATCCGAAAAGCGTATTGCTGGGAGTCAATTTGAAAGCCGACGAACTGCGATGTATTCTTCGCGGCGGGAATTGCATCGGCGGAGGCTGAATCAGAGGCGGATTGATCGACCATGGGTGTCGTGCCTCCGTGGAGAGGAAACTCAGTCGGTTCAGATGATGTAAGTCTAATAAGCGTCCATTCTACTTGGCAGTAATGTCAGATACAACGAACGAGACCCAGAAAGGTGTGGTCAGAAGGTTCTCGCAAGTTTTGGTTTTGGGTGATCCGTAGTGGGCAATTGTCCATAAACGTCGTCGTCGCCGAGTTCGGCTTTCATTAGGTACTTCTTTGATTGGAAAAAGTCGCGGAGCGTTTTTTCGAGTTCGTCTTCCTTGCGATGCAGGTCCCAGGTTTCTTCCCATTTCTCGCGTTTGCGTAGGCCCGCGGGTTTGTAACGGAGACATCTGAGTCATCGCGTCTAGCTTTGCGAGGAGATCGGTTAGACACTCCTCGCAGAAGTATGCCCCATGGTCATCCTCGTAGTACGCCTCCGTTACTAGCTTGCTGTTGCATCCATGGCACATAAGGAATTCAGCTCCGAGTGCATTGGCGATTTCATTAATAGGAATCGATTCATAGGCGAGATACATGTGCATGGCCCTTAAAAAGCATCAGTGACAGTGTTGGCAGGGAACTGATCAACGCAAAGTCGCGAAGTCTTGTTGGATGTTACGATGCCAACGCCTTCTCACCAAATTGTCGACCATCCTGGCGTTCGCTTTGCCTAAGCCAGGTGGGCAAACCAAACGTGAGCCATCCCGATCGACTGACCTGCGCTGATAACTCGGATTTAACTGAAGGCGATCACGAGGATGCCACCGAGTCGCCTATTTGAATTCAGGGAACAGGTCATCGTCGTTCGATGTCCCGGACACGGGGGGCTTTGCAGACTTCGACTGCGGTGAGGCGCCTGATACAAAAGCATCAAGCTGTGACTTCGTAAACCGAAGTTGCTTCCGCTGGTTCCCCTGACCAACGTTCTTGCCATCGAGAGAGCCATTGTTGAACGCATTTCTTACGGCTGCCTGGGAAATGTCTAAGTAGCTTGCTGCGTCAGCAACTGAGAAAATATCCGTCCGTATCGCCTCATTGATTTTGCGAGGCGGACCGAATAGCTCATTCTTCGTTTCCTCGATCGATAATCGTAACCTTGCATCATCGAGCCAATCAACGGCTTCACGCTGCAGATATCGCCCAGCGACCGACTCAACGTACATGCAACCCTCTGCCAGATACTCTACCATCGGATTCGAGTCGTTCGCCATTTGGCGTATGAGCGCTCTGGCACCACTGATTTCATCGCAGTACTGATCGAAATAAGGCTTCTCACTGGCGGCTTCCTGCTCGTGTACCCAGGAATCGTTATTGGCTCGTTCAGCCAAATGAAGAGCGTATCCTAATCGCTCAATAGCGGCATCAAAGTCCTCGAGTTGTTCAGTGCTCATCACGATCATCTTGAAGCCTCGCTCGAATTCCAGTCTTGGGGCTTGTCGGCCAGCAACCAAGTTCTGACGTAGGTGCACGCCTTGCGAGTTCGGTCGCGGTCAACAAACTCACGATAGTGAGCTGACATGCTGCTGTTAACATGCCCCATGACATGGTCAACGGCTATTTGATCCCCGCACCCTGAAGCAACCGATGCGAACGTGTGGCGAAGGGAATAGTAACCAACATTCTTTTTATAGCAGCCAACGGCTTTTGCGAGCTCGCGGAATTGCTCTCCAATGGAATCGCGATTCGTCGAAGCTCGATCAAGCCAGAGTTGGCCCGTCCGAGTAAGAAACACGGTGTCGGGATTGACACCTGGCTTGGGTTCAGGGCGAGTCCCACCGAGCACCGCTTGCAAGGAGGCTACGGTTTCAGGCCACAACCAAGCAGCCCGGTCTTCGCCTGTCTTCCTTCGCGGTCGTTCGAGCCAGCTCTCCCGCCAGTCGATCCAATTGGCCTGAAGAAAAGCACAGTCCGTGTTTCCATATGCTGCATTGATGCCAAGCCAAATCATCGCCCGCATTTGGGGCCTCGCATCGGCTATTAGTGACCATACTTGAGCTGCCGTAAAAAGCTTCTTTGGTTTATCGGCTTTCTCGATACGTATGGCCCGCTTCGGAGGGACCGAAAACAGCTTGCCGTATTTTGGCACCGAATCGATCAGGTCGTTTTCCCAGGCCCATTTGAAGATGGCCCGGATGCCCAGGATGTTGTTGCGACGTGTCCTCAGTGACCACTTGGTCGGAAACTTCGACTTCATCGCAGCGAAGTCCTCTTTCACGATGGTATCGACCTGCCGAGTCGCTCCAAAGTGTTTGAGCAACTGAACGCAGTAGGCTCGGACTTCGCGGACATGGGCATCTGAAATATCCCTCATGGCGGCACGCTGCTTCTGCTCCCTCAAGTACCGATTGCAAATCACTTTTACGGTCGCAATCGTCGCCGCCTTGGCAGGTTTGCCCTCGTCGAGTCGTGCTTTGATTTCCAGCCATTTGCGTTCTGCTGCTGCGGGATCGTCCCATGGGCCGCAATTGTGTTTCGTACCTCCATACGATTTGCACCAGTATCCGCGCGGATGGGCGTACAGGGGGAAGTCGGGGCGGGGTTTCGCTGGCTTCTTGGTCTGCGTCTTTGCGACCATCAAGCTGACTCCATGGGCATGACGAGAGTGCGTTCGCAAGCTGGCACATCGCAGGATCGGTGGCTCGGGACATTGTCTGGGCGATAAGCCTGGGCGGGTCACGAACCACGCGCATTGATGTGCTGATCACGCAAATGTAGGGGTGCCAAATCCAGATTTCAAGAGGTGAAATCGGGGTGCCCGAGGGTGCCGGTCCGTTTCAAGAAGGCGTTTTTAGCTGAAACACCGTAAAAATGGAGCTTTGATAAGCTACCCCGCTAGGACTTGAACCTAGAATGGCTGGACCAAAACCAGCTGTGTTGCCAATTACACCACGGGGTAGAACTTCGAATACTTTAGCAAGTTGCCTTCGAGTCTAAAAGAGGGACTTTTCCAGACTGCGGGCGTTGTTCACCGATTTTTCCCTTCGCCGCCTTTCTTGCGGTTATCGGCCACTTTGCACCGCAAACGCAAGTCTTTGTAGCTCGCTGGCAAGGTCCACATTGACGACCGCGATCCGCGGGGGCAGTCGAAGCGTCACCGGAGCGAAGTTCAGCAGTCCACAGACGCCGAGCGAAACCAATTGGTTCGCCACGTCGGCCGCTTTTTCGGCTGGAATGGCGAGAATGGCGAGATTCGGAGGGCGTTGACGGAATCGTGATTCCATCTCCGCAGCGTCGCGTATCTTGATTCCCCCGACCGTCGTACCAATCCGCACCGGATCGACATCGAACGCGTCGGTAAGCGTGAATCCGAGCCTCTCAAACCCGCGATATCGCAGCAAGGCGTCACCAAGTGAGCCGACTCCGATCAAGACGACCTCCCATTGTTGTCCCGACCCAAGAACCTCACCAATTCGCTCGATCAGCGTTTGTACCGAATAGCCAACGCCTCGGCGGCCGACGGTGCCGAGGGCGCTAAGGTCTCGGCGGACGACAGCGGGCGAGACATTGACCAATCGCCCGAGTTGCTGGCTATTGATCGTCGCATGTTTCGACTCCCGAAGCCGGTGAAGCTCCCGAAAATACAAACTTGCGCGCCCCACCGCCGGTCCCGGCAACTGAGTTGGCAAGGAGGCTTTGGTTCGATCCGAGCTCTCGACGAAATCGGAGCCTTCAACCGAATCCGGACGCTCATCATCCGGACGCTCATCATCCGGGCGCTCATCATCCGGGCGCTCATCATCCGGGCGCTCGTCATCCGGGCGCTCGTCGGGATTTTGGCTGCGGCGACTATCTGACAAGGCAATTCCTCGCCGAAACGAAAAACGGAAGTGGAGGGTCGTGACCCACCGAATACGATCCTTTGGCGAGCGCCTCTGCATGGGCGACGCCAAACGGAATTGTATCGGATTGCCCTGCATTCTGTGGCACCGATCGCCTCACTCGAGGGAGATAGCAGAAGATAACCGAGGGAATTGCCAAGCGGGGCGGCGATCTTCGTTGCAAACCAATTTCGCAATCCGGTATGCTTTTCTCAACTAGACCACTTCACTTCTACTTTTCTTGGGATAGACCACCATGTCGTCAGGCTATGACAACCCCTTCGCTGCTCCTTCGGAAACCAGCACCTTATCCACCGATCCCTCGCTATCCTACGAATTGGCTACCCGAGGCGAGCGGTTTGCCGGTGCGTTGATCGATGGACTCTTGATGCTACCTCTGGTTTTCGGAGGGGGCATGGCACTGGGGGTCGCCATGATTGCGGCCGGAATCAATCCAGAGAGCTTGCAGTTTAATTTGATTGCGACGGTCGTCGGTGGCTTTCTTGGGGCAGTCGTTTTTCTTGTGATCAATGGCTACTTGTTAGCGACCAAGGGACAAACGGTTGGGAAATTGATTATCAAAACACAGATCGTTTCCGAGTCGACTAACACCATTTTGCCATTCGGCCAACTGGTCATGCTGCGTTATCTACCGTTTTGGGTTGCTGGCTCGCTCCCGATCCTGAGCCGATTCGTTCCCTTGATCGATGCGCTGGCAATCTTTCGCGCGAGCCGAAAATGTATTCATGACGACATCGCCGGCACAAAGGTCATCAAACTTAGCCTGTGATGAATGTGGGGCTCTTCAACACGCAGGTGTTGCGGTGGATTCGTCACCCGGTTCACGCAACAGGTCTTCGGCAAGACTGCGAATGTCACTGCCACGTGTCTGTGACAGGGCGACTTGGGCAAGTTTACGAAGTTGTCCGATGGACAGTTTGGACAACCGTGCCTTGAGCGACAGGATGGACGGAGAGGAAATCGAAAATTCACGTAGCCCAAGACCCACCAGGATTGCAAAGCAGGCCGGGTCGCTCGCCATTTCACCGCAAATGCACAGCCCTCGGTTGTGACGGCTTGCCACGCCAACCATGTGATGGATCGCGTGGAGGATCGCTGGGTGAAGCGCATCATAGTAATGTCGAATCCGCGAGTTTCCTCGGTCCGCGGCCAACATGTATTGAACCAGATCGTTGGTGCCGAGGGCAAAGAAGTCGACTTCGCGGGCAAAGTGGTCCGCGAGCGAGATTGCAGCGGGAACTTCCACCATGATCCCAAAGGGAACGTGTGGAAGGATCCAGCCTTCGTCGTGAAGCTTCGACTGCGCTTCGGAAACGACTTCTTTGCAGGCGTGGATTTCCTCGATATTTGTCACCATTGGGAACATGAGTTTGACATGACCATGAGTCGACGCCATCAAGATTGCTTCAATTTGCGTGCGGAACATGTCACGGTGATCGAGTGACACACGCACACTTCGCCACCCGAGGAACGGGTTTTCTTCGCTTGGCGCGTCAAAGTAGGGCAGCATTTTGTCGCCGCCGATGTCGAGCGTTCGAATCGTCACGGATTGGCCAGGGAAGCTCTCCACAACACGTCGATAAACCTCGTACTGAGATTGGCGGTCGGGGAAATCGGCACGTGCCATGTAAGGCAGTTCCGTCCGATAAAGCCCGACTCCGGACGCACCGGAACGATGGGCAATCTCGACATCGCTGAACAAACCAACGTTGGCTCGGAGCATGACTTGCGTCCCGTCAAGGGTCGCTGCATCACGATCCCGATACTGCATCAATTGTTCTTGGTGGCGGATATTGTCGGCTTGCAATCGGCCGTATTCCTTGCGAACCTCCGAGCCCGGTTCGATGTGCAAGCAACCGCTATTCGCATCGAGAATCAGCGGTGCCCCCGGTTCAATATGATGCAGCGCCTGCTTGACTCCGATCAGGGTGGGGATGCCCAGCGATTTGGCGATGATCACCGCATGCCCATTGCTGTCGTCTGATTCCAACACGAGGCCAAGGATCTGGTGAGGATCCATCATCGCGATCTCGGAGGGCATGAGCTCTTTGGCGACGACAATCGCGGGGCGGTTGATTGTAATGGCGCCTCGATCGTGACCCAGCAGATGGGAAGTGACGCGGCGACCGATGTCTTCCATGTCCGCCGCGCGTTCTCGCAAATAGGGGTCCTCCATGCGTCGGAAGGCGGCAACGTATTCGGCAATTACATGTTTTACCGCAGCAACCGCACTCCGCCCCTCATCGATTTGACTGTGCAATTTTTTAGTTAAGACGCGGTCTTGCAGAATCATCAAATGGCTGTGGAAAATCGCGGCGTCTTCTTCACTGAGACGCTCGGCGACTCGCTTCTCCAAGCACAGCGTTTCAACGCGTGCTTTTTCAAGCGATTCATCAAGTCGATTCCGTTCGGCCAGTGAATCCACTGGCTCATCGTCCCTGATTTCGACGCTACCCAGCACATCGTCAATCAAGAACGCTGGACCGATCGCGACCCCTGCGAACGCAGCGCTGCCATTGAGGATCGAGACGATTTCCGCCGACCTGTTTGCCGGTGTCATTCGGTCAAGCGAGGCCGGGCTATCCACTTGTTCGCGTTCAAGTCGATCTAACAGTCGGGCATTCGCAACGACCGTCGACAATTGAAATGCGATCGTCGTGAGCATGCTGATTTCAATCGCATCGAATTCTCGTGGTTCGATGGTTTGTATCGCCATCACGCCGAGCAGGTTTTGGCGAT
The DNA here is from genome assembly GCF_007860135.1 of Novipirellula artificiosorum. Classification (NCBI taxonomy): domain Bacteria; kingdom Pseudomonadati; phylum Planctomycetota; class Planctomycetia; order Pirellulales; family Pirellulaceae; genus Novipirellula; species Novipirellula artificiosorum. The sequence goes on along the minus strand of NZ_SJPV01000010.1, from coordinate 156,071 downwards.
CGAAAAGCGGGATTCCCAAGAACGAATGGTAGCTTTCTTCGTTCGAGGATTCGACGTAACGAAACCGTGCATGCGATTGAGGCTCATTCACATTCACGACCGCCCGTGTTTCGGCCGTGTAACCAATCAGGCCCTCCCCGATCCGAAGCTCGGTATGACCGACCAAATCCTCTGGCAATCCAATCGTTGCCCGCATCGTCAATTGCTGGTCATCACGGAGATAGATTGAACAGACTTCGGTTCGCATCCGATCGGACACGAGTCGAACGATGTTGAGAAGTGTCTCGTCCAAACCATGCGAATCAAGAATCAGCTTGCTGATATCCTCGAGCATCGACAAGCCGTGCCGCTCCGCCACAGGGATGGAAGGGAGCGAGGGTTGGGAGGAGTGACGCAATGAGGAGAGAACCATGACGGAGAAGGCTTCGGTCAAAAGGAGGAAGGATCATCGCCGAACTTTCCGATGGCGCCATCGGGGCAACGCGTCGAAAGCGAATCGCTCCGAGGGGATCGTTCGAATGCAACCGGCATACCAATTGCCGCCGTGGAGCTGCCCAATGAAGCCTTGCGGACGTGGCACATCGACCAAATGCGCCAGCAATTCTTGCACAAAGGCTCATTTTCCTCGGCGTGATAACCGAATCCTACCGAGTGCTGGGGGCAGCTCGCCTGCGCATCAATCGGGCACTGACCTGCGAACTAATTGTGCAGTGACCGATGCAGCGAGGATCCTTTGGGGGGAGGATCTTCCGCTAACCAGCCTGTATCGCCACTGGATGGACTTAAGACGATTGGGCAACCGTGGCACGAGAGCTGCTACACAGGGGAGATACGACCGAGCTTCCGCTCTGTCGTGCATCCACAGCCCGTTGGCTGGGCGGCAGCGACGCGTCAATGCGGCAGTGATGCCTTTTTTTATTTCTGGAACGCGACAATCGTTCGATCGCAACAAGCGATCGGGAAGAGAATTCCATCGGCATGGCCGTCAAGATGACTTCAACGAGTTCAGATTGGCTTACAGCTGTCGCGCGGGCGATCGAGCAAGCAGATGAAGCGGAAGTGATTGTCGATCTGTCGGCGGTCCAGATGATCGCCAGCAGTGACCTGAGCGAACTCATTCGGCTGCAATTGGCGGCCAGGCAGCTTGGACGGAGAATGATTCTTCAGAATCCGCAGGTCAACGTCTTGGAAGTATTTACGCTCACGCGTCTCGATCGGCTGATCGAGCTCCGCCATGAGGGTCAGTCGACCCTCTACGGTCACCATTTCGACGCTGCGAGGTAGTTCGTGTCAGGTGTGTGGGGGCAGCTTGAAGGGATACGGTCGTTGACGCTCGGTTTGCGGACGGATATTCTGTATGTCTAGGTCTACAAGTCGATTGCAGGTCCTTTCGTTCGTCTGCTCGAGTGCCACGATGATCTCCCAAGTCGCCGAATGCGCCCTTCGCGCGGTCGTCTGATTGGCGGTCCTTCAATGACCGCCCGATGCCGGCTTTCTACGACAGGATCCAAGCGTGCGACTTGGTCTGTTTGCGTTGCCGTGCTTGTGCCAAACCGGAGTGTCAGCCCTACGTGGTGAAGAGGACCGAGGCAATGCATTTTCGACGTTTTGCGATCTAAAATCGTCCATCCAAAGCGAATTCGTGTGATCAGGATCCCCACAAGCCATTTATCCCGATGGGGTTGAACGACGGAATAGGGGTGAAGTTCGTTCGCCATGCGGGATGGATACACCCCAGCGGTTTCTTGCCGGCGGTTTATGGTGCGTTCTCGCATCAAGGCACGATCACTATGGGGGACTCACTGCGAGTTTCATTACGAGAGAATCAACGAGGAGAAGAATTATGCGACGTCGTGTCGCGGTCATTGGTGGCGGAGTCTCGGGGCTGGCCGCTGCGCACCATTTGCAAGAAATCGCTCCTGAGCTCGATGTGCTGTTGTTCGAAGCATCGGGTCGAGTGGGTGGGGTCATTCAAACGACGAAGCAAGATGGATTCTTGATTGAAAGTGCGGCGGATAACTTCATCACCACGCCCCCCAGCGGGATCAAGTTGTGTCAGCGTCTTGGCTTGAAAGACGATTTGATTGGCACAAGCCCCACCGGTCGCAAAGCCATGGTCGTGAGTCGGGGCCGGTTGGAACCGATCCCCGAGGGCTTCTTGATCATGGCTCCCTCGCGGATATGGCCGCTGGCGAGCACGCGAACGTTAGGAGTGTTTGGAAAACTGCGTGCTGGATGGGAGTACTTCGTGCCGCGGAAATATCGTGACGAGGACGAGTCGTTGCGGTCCTTCGTGTGTCGACGTTTCGGCAAAGAGCTGTTTGATCGGTTGGTTCAACCGCTGGTGGGCGGGATCTACACGGCGGATCCCGAAAAATTGAGTGTCGCTGCGACGATGCCACGTTTTCTGACCATGGAACGTGAACATGGCAGTTTAATCCGAGCCATGCTCAAAGCGAAAAAGGGAAAGCCCAAGGAGAAGAGCTCGGGGGCGAGGTATGGCCAGTTTGCCACGCTCCGCGGTGGCATGTCGACGTTGCTCGATGCGATGGTCGATCGACTGCCCGCAGGCACGGTCCACTTGAACGCTCCGGTCACGGGACTCACGCGGAACGCGGACGGTCAATGGACGCTGTCGATCGGCGGAGACTCTCCAAGGAGCGAACAGGTCGACGGTGTGATTGTCGCGATCCCTGCCCGCCATGCATCCGAGTTGCTGCGTGAGACCGATGCGAAGATTGCGGACGAACTTGGCCAAATCGAGTACGCCAGTTGCGCGGTGTTGTCGATGGGATATCGCCGTGACCAGATCTCACATCCGCTCAACGCCTTCGGCTTCGTCGTTCCCATCGTCGAAGATCGTCAAATCCTGTCGTGCAGTTTCTCAAGCGTCAAGTATGAAGGGCGAGCGCCGGAAGATCATGTCCTGTTGCGTGTGTACATCGGTGGCGCCTGCCAAAGCGAATTGCTCGAGAAGTCTGACGACGAACTGATTCGAATCGCGAAGGCAGAATTGGCCGACTTGATTGGGCTTCAAGGCGATCCCGTGGTGGAAAAAATGAGTCTGCAGCGGCAAGCGATGCCACAATACCATGTCGGGCATTGTGATCGCATTGCGTTAATCGAACGACGCCTCGAGCCGTTCCCCACTTTAGGTTTGGCTGGCAATTCGCTTCACGGTGTCGGTATTCCTGGGTGCGTCGACACGGGTGAATCCGCTGCGCAAAGCGTCGCCAAGGCGATTCGGGCGACTAGCGGCGTGGACGTCCCGTCACCCCAGCAATCGTGACCGTACCAACGACTTCGAATCGTTCCGCGCCGGGGGCGGCAAGCTTGTACTCCAAGGAATGTTGGCCACTGCTGCCATCGTCGTCGCTTTGTTGCAGAGGACGTAGCAGACTACGACGGGTTCTTCACAAAATCAATCGCCCCCGACCAATCTTCGGGCGGAGCCGACCGATGGCGAAGGATAAAGTTGACGACCAATTGGCTTGCGCGGTCTCGCGATGAGAGCGACTGAAAAACGGGAAGGGCGACGCTCCATTGACCTTCAAGGAAACTCTGGATCGCATCTTCGTAGCGGTTGATGTCATCGTCGGAGAGCAAGTGGACGTCCGCGCTGGGGTCAGTGTCCGGCGACATCAATTCGAACACATCCGCCGCCAGCGTGAAGCCCGCGGGGCGGACGCGCGCGAGATACCGCAGCCGAACCTCGGCCGCAGCAGATTGACGAATCGCATCGGCCGTGGCCTTGTCGAGAATGACGTTCACCCCAAAGGCCTTGGTCAGCCCTTCCAATCGACTTGCCAGGTTCACCACCGGTCCAAACGCAGTGACTTTGACTTGATCGACGGTACCAATTTGGCCGGCGACGGCTCGCCCCGTTGCGATTCCGATGCCGTGTTGAAACGTGATCCCCGGTTGCAGGGAACGAGCCTGCCTTAAGCGTATTTGCACGGCGGCCCTCGCGGCACGGGCAGCGCAATCGGTTTGCGGCAAAGGCCAGCCCCAAAACCCCATGGCCGCGTCGCCATGGAAATCGCCAATGACGCCGCCGGTGTCCAAGATCGCCCGGGTCATCAGCCCTAGCGATTCGCTGACGCGGCTGAGCAGGTCCATCAACGCATCGGATTGCTGCTCGCTGTGTCGCGAGAAGCCACGAAGGTCACAAAACATGACCGTCAGATCGGTTTCTCGCGGCGCGAGCACCTGTTCGGGATCGCGTCCGGCCAGCGCGTCCATGACCAGCGGCGCGAAGAACTGACGCATGGACGCTTGTCGTCGCTCCAATCGATGGCTTTGTCGCAAATTGGCGACCATGGAACCGACAAGCTCCGCGAATTTCAGATCGTCTTGCAATTCGTCGGGCACGGATTGCAACGGATTGGATGTGATCGAATACGTTTCCGGAGAAAATTGACCGATGACATAGATCGCCCATCCGCGGCATGCCTCGGATCGAAGCGGCACACAGAATGCCCAATCCACCCCTTCGTTGGAAGTGTAGACCGGAGACGGGGCTTGGTTGCTCCAAATCTGGAGGACACTTTCGTTCGATTCGATTGCGGTGCGAGCTAAGGTTGCACTGACCGACGTCGAATCACTTTCAAGTTGGCGACTATCGTAGTGCAGCACCTGAACTTGGGCAGGTGGCTCGGATGCTGCAATCTTCGCCGCATCGATCGCGACGACTGCCACCGACGTGGCCGACGGGGTCGATTGCAGCAACACGTTCGTCATTCGCACCAAGAGTTCTTCATCGGTACCGCTGCTGGTGATCAGATCAGGCAATCGGCTGAGCACGTTGATTCGCGACGCTGTGTCGCGAAAGTTCCGACCACGCAGTTCTGCTTGATCAAACGCGTGTTCGGTCAATTGGCGCGTTGAAGCGACCGGCCCTGCAATCGACACATGGGAAACGCCCGGACGATTTGCAAACGTAAAGGTCGTTTCGCCAATCACAAAATGTTCGCCGATGGCGATCTTGAAATGCTGAGATTGGCTGCCGCGGTAGTACACGGGGTTGCGAGCCGAGAGGTTGCGGATCACTTCGAGTTGTTTGTCTGGCATTGCGATCAGTCGCACATGCTTGCGGGAAATCATCGCATCCCATGGCACATTCCAATCGCTATCCGATCGTCCTAAGCTGACTTCTCGCCCCGACGCCGGTTCGGGTAACGGGCGACGCCAGCGTTGGCCTGGCAGGGGGCCTTGCGCGATCAGGTCAAGCATCGACGTAATCCTGCTGAGGTGAACCTTCGAAGTAACGGGTCAAAAACGCTTTTCGATCTCCTTGCTCTGCAGCCAATTGTACCATTGCGTACAAACGTGTTTGGTCTCGACGCTTCTTTTCCTCAAGCGTTTCGTCGCTTTTGAACTGGGGTGGCAGTTCGGTCAGCACATCGAAGCAGCGTGGTGGTTGAGGGCCAGCAACGACACCGGTGCGATCGAGCATCGCTATCGCCGTCGCTAAGCGGTGATCATGGCGACTGAGGCGTTGCAGGCGATCATTCAGCCATTCCATCCCAAACGCCTTGCACGGTTCATTCTGCTCGACCAAGGTGTCGTACAAGCGTCCGTAGAATTCGGCGTCCGGATTGGACCATTCAATGAATTGCATCTGGGTCATCAGATCTTGTTGGTCATACAACCAAACACAACGACTCGGTTGATTGTCACGGCCGGCACGGCCCACCTCTTGATAATACGACTCGATCGACCCAGGGGTTTCGGCATGGATCACCATTCGAATATCTTCCTTGTCGATTCCCATTCCAAATGCATTGGTTGCCAAAACCCTATCGCCGTCTCCGCGCATAAAACGATCTTGCACCTCCCGCCGATGGCGACGATTCAAATCGCCATGGTAACAATCGTGTTCGATTCCTCGCCGCAACAAGTCGTCGCTGAATCGGTTCAGAGTCTTGATCAGACTGAAATAGACCACCACGCTGCCACCGCGGTAGGTGGGATCTGAAAAACAATCGAGCATCGCAGCAAGCTTCTCATCGTCTCCGAGCACCGGCTGCACATCGAGTGACAAATTGGGTCGTTCGATGCCCTGGTAGAAAAGGCGAATGTCGGATGGGTCGATCCCGATTTGACGATAGATGTCGTGACGGCATTCGGCCGTAGCGGTCGCCGTCAGTGTAATTGTGGTTGGAAATCCCAGTTGTTCACGAATCTCGCCGACGCGAGAGTAGTCGGGACGAAAATCATGCCCCCATTGGCTAACACAATGTGCTTCATCGATCGCCAACAGTTTGACACGCCGACGTCCAATGCAGTCACGGAACTCGTTTTTTCGAAATCGTTCGGGTGTGACGTAAAGCAACGGGTGCTTTCCCCTCGCGATCGCTTCATATCGGCGTTCGCGATCCACGCGATCCAGTGACGAGTTGATGTAGGTGGCATCGATTCCCTTGGCTTGTAGCGATGTCACCTGGTCGTGCATCAAGGCAACAAGAGGCGAAAGCACGAGCACGATCTCGTCGGATGCTTCGTCGATGGTCAAGGCGGGAATCTGGTAACAGACCGATTTTCCCATCCCGGTAGGCATGATGACCATGGCGTGACGTTTTGAAAGGACATGTTCGATGACCTCACGCTGGTCGGGACGAAACGTCGCATGACCGTAGTAACGTCTCAACAAATCATCGATTGATTCCATGAGTAGGCGTTCAGTTTCCAGGTGGAGCGGGTTGCAGGCGAAGACTTAGCCGATTCCTGGAATCGCGATGGGGTAAGTTCCCCCTTGGTCAGGATAGACGGGGGCTTGATCCGATAGCGATCGAATCACATCGGTGTCGGCCAATCGCGATCGGTCCTTGATTGCGGTATCCCAATGAACCACCTTTCCGGTGTAAGTCGCGATGCGGCCGAGGATCGCCGTCATGGTGCTGTGGGCTGCTTCATCAGCCTCGTTAGGGATCTCGCCCCGACGAAGTGCGGCAAACAAATCAACCTGTAGCTGCGGAGTCCCGCGCCCCGCCTTGACGTCTGTTGCGCCGAATTCCCAAATGCGATCTCCGTTGGCATCAAACAAGATCCCGCCGCTCAGGTCGGCGGTGCCCTTTGTGCCATGAATGTATTCACCGATCCGGTTGCTACAGCCCTTGATGTGTCGGCACTGGCTCAGCAAAGTCGCGCCGCCCGCGTAAGTGAACTCGACCATGTGGTGATCAAAGATTTGGCCATGGTCCGGTCCACGACGCACCTCACGACCGCCTTGACCCTGAGCTTCATTCGGATGCCCTTTCATGACCCAATTGATCACGTCGAGGTTGTGGATGTGTTGTTCAGCAATGTGATCACCACTGAGCCATGTGAAGTAATACCAATTTCGAATTTGATAATCCAATTCGCTTTGGTCCTTGGTTCTCGGCCGAACCCAAACACCACTTCCGTTCCAGTAGGCTCGAGCAAACAGGGGCTCACCAATCACTCCGTCGTGCAATCGCTTGATGCATTGCTGATAGCGAGCTTCGTGGCGTCGTTGAAGTCCCACTTGAACCGCCAAGTTGTTTTGCTTTGCAATTGCATTGGCGGACAAGATTCGCTGCACGCCAAAAGCATCGGTCGCAACAGGCTTTTCCATGAAAACATGCTTGCCCGCGTCGACAGCAGCCTCAAAGTGTTGTGGTCGAAATCCGGGCGGTGTCGCCAAAATCACAACATCGGCGTCGCTGGCAAAGACCTGTTTGTATCCTTCCAGTCCAATAAAGCGGGTGTCCTGGACGTCCACGTTGTGGGGATGTTTCCCTCGGATCGTACGGTAGGCTGCGTGCAGGTTATCCGCAAAGACATCGGCCATGGCCACAAGCTGAGTTTCGCCACCGGTCGTATGAAGCGCTTCGATCGCGGCCCGGGTTCCCCGAGCTCCACAGCCGACCAGGCCAATTTTGATGGTGTCGCTACCGAACGAATGAGCGGCGCGGGCAACCGCAAGGTTTCCGCCACCGATTGCACCACCGGCGAGCATCATGCCGCCACCCTTCAAAAAACCACGCCGAGACGCAGCGGCTTGAGACGAGGGTGGAACCGAGTCCGTTGGGGTCGTTTTTTTTCGAGATCGTTTCGACATCAATCAGGCTGCGAAAAGCAGAGTCTTGAACCGTTGCAGACAGGAGAAGCTGGCGCGTTTCCTTGAAACTTGCTGCCAATTGAGGATACCCAGCAATCGGCAAAGCAGCAAACGCTTTGCCAGGTCGATCGGAGGCTACAAGTACATGCCCAAAAAACCACCTTCGGCATCACTTTGTTCTTGGATCGCCTTGATCCGCTCTTCGGTCTTCTGCAAGTCGCCGGCCTCGATGTACCGGTCAAATTCGACCATGACCGCCCGCTCGGCACTCTGAGCCAGCAATTCGACCATCGGTTCGGTCAACCATGCACAGGTTTCACCACTCAGTTCAACCGACAGCTCCAGCGCCTTGGTCTTCAGATCCTTTTCTCCCGTCATCACCGATCCCTCAAAGGCAAACTCAACCATGCCGATCTGAGGATCGTTGGTCAAGTAATATCGGCATTTCCCGCGATGCAAGTAATAGGTGTTATGAGACCCATGCTTGGCCATCGCTGCTTTGATTCTCTGCACAAACTGCTGGTACCTGGGAGATGCGTCAATTGGGGCGTCCATGCGGGGAACGCTGCGCAGCGGCAAGCAATCAAATTCGATTTCGACCCATCGTCCAAACATAGCGTTACGTTTCCTTTGATGACTGCAAACAGGAAGAAGCGGCTCCTTCATGGTCTGTGGCGATTGTAGCAAAACCGACGAGCCTTGGCCCGAGGGCTTCGCAGCCAAACAGGACGGTCTGTTATTTGGAGGGATCCGCTAAATCGACTGCAACAATCTCTTTGTCGTTTCTTGCATACGCGGTGCGATTGGCATAAGCCGGATGGCTCCACACCACGTCGCGTCCAGCTGCCTCGCCCGTCGGTTCGAGCACATGAAATCGGCCTCGCTCTTCATACGCGTCCTTGGTCAATCGGGCAAGAATCAGGTCGCCAATCTCACTCATCAACAAGTAGCGATCCGTATCACCAACCCGAGTCAAGAAAGCCGTCGCCTGCTTGAGAAAACGCGTTTCACCCAAATGGGTCGCATCGAGCGTTTCCCACAACCGCGAACCATCCTTTGAATCCACCGCGATCAATTTCCCCGTTCCCGTGTCGACGCCATATAGGATTCCATCGACGATGATTGGAGTGCTGTTGCATGCGTAGACCGATTGTTTCGGCTCGCCTCGCCACAATTCTTCGACCCTCGGTTGATCGGCATCGAGTTTCAGCATCACCCCTTCGGTATAGATGCCGCTCGCGTACATCCGATCCCCTTCAATCATCGGCCTGGCGATCGACATCTCATACAGCGGTTTCAAGGGAACCTCCCAATACTGCGATCCATCGCTGGGATTCAAACTGACCACCGCATCGGGGTGAAAGACGATTAATTGCGTGGTGTTGGCAAAGTGGATCATCGAGGGAGGGCAATAGCCCGCCTTTGCGTTGAGTGACTTCCATTTGACGGCGCCGGTGTTCTTGTCAAATGCGACGACACCCTGGCCGTCGCCGCCGACCATACAGTAAAGCGTATCTCCCTCCACGAGCGGATGGCCAGCGAATCCCCAAACAGGAACCTCGGCCGAGAAGTCATCCTTAAAGGATCGCTGCCAAACCAATTCACCATCGGCGGTCTTGAGGCAGTGGAGGTCCCCCTCGCTGCCGAGAATGTAGACGCGGTCTCCGTCGACCGTCGGCGTACAACGAGGGCCCGCCGGGTACGAGATGCTGTAGGGGCAATCGTATTCAAACTTCCAAATCATCTTGCCCGTGGCTTCATCGAGTACCAAGAGCCGTTCTTTTCCATTCAGATTCGCCCGTTTCCCAGGGTCATTGAAAGCTTCGCCCGATTCCTTTTTGTAGTCAAACACGTAAACGTGGCCGTTGGCGACCGCAGGCCCCGCATAGCCGCCGTGGATTGGCGTCCGCCACTTGACCTTCAATCCTGCCGCTGGGATCGTCTCAACGATTCCTGTTTCGTGGTAGACTCCATCTCGTTGGGCTCCCATCCATCCTGGCCAATCGTCAGCGACGCAAGCAGGATTGCTGGCAAAAGCCATCAACACCGCAGCGACCGAGGAAAATGCGGCAGAGAAGCGGGTCAAGGAACACTGTGTTTGAAGGAATGTCATGGGCAGCGCTTTCGTATTGTCAGTGATCGGGTGAATTCTTGTTAATCGGAGAAGATTGGGTTCTCGAGCAGCCTTTTCCCCCTGAGCAGCCATTCAGCCCCTCCAGCGATGCGGCACGTCAGCGTCCCAGGGTGGCAGCCCGCTTTTTTGGGGCAAAAAGCATTCTGTTCGATTGTACCAACTGGACCCGCGAGGCTCGATCGGAAATAACATCGCCCTGATGCGTTTACTGCAAAATCGTTCCCGCTACCCCTGATCGACAGCCCATGAACCGATCCCAAGCCGATTCCTCCCCCGACTCTCCGTCGAAGCGGCTGGTTTTGATGCGTCACGCCAAGAGCGATTGGTCGAGCCAGGGGCTTTCGGATCATCAGCGTCCGTTGAATCGGCGCGGACAGCGCGATGCCCCCGACATGGCCCGCTGGCTCTGCGATGTCGAGCTTTGTCCCGATCATGTGCTCTGCTCGTCCGCTGTGCGAACACGCGAGACGCTGGACTTGATGACAAGTGAACTCGTAAACCCGCCCACAATCGATTTCTCGGACTCCCTCTACTGTGCTCCATCCGAAGCGATCGCCGAGATCATTCGTGATACCGGCGGCGAGGCAAATCGCTTGCTGGTGCTTGCCCACAATCCGGGAATGTCCGATTTGGTTTCGACCCTCTCGGGGCAATTCATGGGAATGCCAACGGCGGCCATCGCGGTGTTCGAATTGCAGTTGGAAGACTGGCAGCAGTTTCACACCAGCATGATCACGACACTGATCCATTTCATGCGTCCCAAGGCATTGTCATTGTGATTGGGGAAGTGAATCGTTGGTGGTTGGTGCTGTTGGCGGTCGCTGTCGGGCATTTCGGTATCCACCTGGCCATCTACAATCGTGTCAATGCGATTGGCTTGTCGCGGTTGACCACAAAGATCATTACCAAGGGTTTCTTGCTTTCCACGATCCTGATCCCACTGCTCCTTTTGCTTTGGTTTCCGCGGCCCCTGCGAGAGCTGCTGGCGAATCAGACGGAAACCGCTCGCTTCCCAGTCTATGTCACGACCTACGCCATCGTTTGTCTTTCCAGTTGGGTATTCTTGGGGATCCCGTGGCTGCTATGGCGACCGATCTTTGGATTGGAATGGGTTCGAGCCCCGAGGAGCATTGAAATCCAGGACGTTCAGCGTTGGGTCCGTCATTCCTTAGCACGGACACGCCGCTGCAAGATCGAGTCGCGGCTACCGCTGAATCAAATCTTTGATCTTGCGATCGAACAGATCACGCTTCCCGTCGTCGGATTGCCAGCCCAACTTGATGGCTACAAAATTGCGCACTTGTCGGACATCCACTTAACCGGCCATGCCCATCCCGACTACGCAAAGCATGTGGTCCAGATGGCGACTCGGTGGCAGCCCGAGATGATGGTACTGAGCGGCGATATTATCGATCGACAGGTTTGCGTCGATTGGTTGCCCGAAATCTTTTCGCTTGCCGAGGCGAGAGACGGCTGTTACTACGTCCTCGGCAACCACGACACTCGGATCAGCGACTCGCGTCAAACTCGCCGTGCGATGGACCTTGCCGGATGGACCGACTTGGGGAATCTGTCCGCGATCCACAGCCTGCGTGACATCCCGGTGCGGATGATTGGAAACGAGTATCCTTGGTTTGACCGTCCGAAGGTCGAGCCAAACGATCACGGCGAATTCCGGGTCTTGGTCAGCCACAGCCCTGACCAAATTTGGTGGGCGCGGCGGCGCGGAATCCAGCTGATGTTCGCAGGGCACACGCATGGCGGCCAAGGCCGGTTGCCGCTGATCGGGCCGCTGCTGAGCCCCAGTTATCACGGCAGCCGTTTTGCGTCGGGCGATTTCTACAAGCCACCGACGACGATGCATGTGTCGCGAGGTCTCGGTGGTTGCCACTTGATGCGAATTCATTGCCCGCCTGAACTTTCGCTTGTTACACTGAAGGCCGGTTAAAGTCATGGGTTGCCGGAACGGCTGAAGCCTGAACTCCAACATGCTGGTTAAGACAATGGGGTTGCTGGAGCGGCTGAAGCCTGAACTCCAACATGCTCTGGCCCCACTTGGCGACTGCAAAAACCTTAGGCCTTAGAAGTCGGCTTGCGCCGATTAGGTGTGCCTCCCCTTCCCACCGCTCGAAAAGATTTCATCATGAAGAAGTTCGTATTGCTAGTCGGATTATTCGCTTTGGCGCTGAGTCCGTTCAATCTCGCGTTAGCTCAAGGCGATCCTTTGCAGCGCAGTACACCCGAATCCCAAGGCGTTTCATCGGCGCAGATCGCGAAGTATCTCGAAGCCGCGAACGAACAAGTCGATTCCATGCACAGCTTTATGCTGGTGCGGCATGGGAAGGTGATCGCCGAAGCCTGGTGGGCTCCCCAATCGGCAGAGCAACCCCACGTGCTATGGTCGCTCAGTAAGAGCTTTACATCGACGGCCGTTGGGATCGCGGTGGCCGAAGGGAAGTTAAGTGTCGATGATCGGGTCTTGGAATTGTTCCCCGAGGACGCACCACAGAACCCCTCAGCGAATCTGCAAGCGATGCGAGTGCGCGATCTGTTGACCATGTCGACTGGACACCAAGACGAGGTCAATTTGCGAGAAGCGGAGCATTGGACCAAGGCGTTTATGAACCATCCGGTCCCCCACAAACCGGGAACTCATTTTCAATACAACACGCCCGCCACCTACATGCTTTCGGCGATCGTCCAAAAGGTCAGCGGTCAAACCGTGTTGGATTATCTGCGACCGCGTCTGTTTGAACCGCTGGGCATTGCTGCGCCGCGGTGGGACGAGAGTCCGCAAGGGATTTCGATCGGCGGCTACGGTTTGTACCTCTGCACCGAGGACATCGCGAAGTTCGGGCAGTTGTACCTGCAGCAGGGGCATTGGAACGGTCAGCAGCTTGTTCCCGAGTCCTGGATCGAGCAGGCGACATCGAAACAAGTCTCCAACGGCAGCGACCCGGATCGCGACTGGGACCAAGGGTATGGCTTTCAGTTTTGGCGCTGCCGTTTTGGCGCCTACCGTGGCGATGGCAAAGACGGCCAGTTTTGTGTGGTTTTGCCGGAGCAAGATGCGGTGATCGCCATCACCGCCAACACGCGTGACATGCAGGCGGAACTGAACGTGGTCTGGGAAAAACTCAAAAGTGCATTTCACGACAGCCCGCTTCCCGAGGATCCGGATGCCCAAAGGAAGTTGAGTGAGCTGATTGAGACGTTGAAGGCAACGAGATGAAACGCCGGATCCGCAGGCAGCTGTAGCCTTTGCATCAGGGACCGAAAGGTGATTTCAGCGACCCACGGGAGCGGGCTAACGCCACCCCGAGCGGTAGCTCGCTCCGCTGCGGCCGTGCCGCCCTACGAAGTCAACGCCTGTTTGCAGAACTGGACGCACTTGGTGACTTCGTTCACCGCATCGGAGTCCTTCGGAATGGTGTATTCCAACTCGATATCCGCGGGGAACGTCAACTGATTCTCCTTCATGTATTGGAGAACTTCCGTGACGGGGGTCTCGCCGAGGCCAAAAGGCATGTTTGGACCGTTGTCTTTCTTTCGGTCTTTGATGTGCAAACTAAGGATTCGGTCTTGATGCGCCTCGATCAGACGGAGTGGATTTTCGTTGGTGCCTGCGAGGTAGTGACCGATGTCAAGGTTGATGCCAAGGTACTTTCCAGAGGAGAGGATTGATCCGTCGTAAGTCGTTGGCTTCAGTTGGGTGTGGTTGTGAAAGCCGATCATGATCTCATGTTTGTCCGCGATCGGTCCAAGTCGCTTGGCTGCGTCCTCGGACAACTCGCGAGTGATACCGGTTGCTCCAAGCGCCTTTGCTGCAAGGAAGCAGTCTTCGATTTGCTCGTCCGACATGTTGGCGTTCCCAATCTTGGGGAACTTGACGATGTGGATTTCAACACCGGCATCGTTGTACAGCTTCCTGAGTGCCGAGAATCCCGCCGTGCCGCCCTCTTCGCTGCCATTCTTCTGGGCAAACTGTTCTGCTGTATTTCCCATCAATTCAATGGAGTTGATTCCGGATTCACAAACATACTTCAGTATGTCTTCTGCGCTGCTTGGCATCGAACGGTAGCTATAGGTGATGATGCCTATCTGGACACCGCTGAACTTTGAGTTGGGTTTGGCCGCTGCAGCGGCCAAACCGTTGCCTGGCAACATTGCCGTGGTAGCAAGGGTTGCGCTGGCACCGACGAAGGTCCTGCGTGAGACTTTGGGAGTGTTGATTGGCATGGTTTGGCTCTCATTCAGGGGTGTCGTATCTGGAAAGTAAGCGTCGCTCGTTTGACGGCAACACGCATGGTAACGCTGTCGCATGCAGAGAACAATCGTTGAAGAACTCAGTGCAGAATTTCCCCCTGGGTTACGTCGCCGGGGATATCCAAGAGCTGGATCGTCGAGATCGTTTTCATCGCTTCGTGATCCGCAAAGGTCCAGACAACCTTCTTGTCAGGGGTGACCTCGATGGCGTGCGGAGCGGTGCCGAGTCGACCGTGTCCAAGCCAATTCGTCATCACGGTGTTGCCGTTGGGTAGTCGTTGTAGTCCCGACATGAATGCCAAGTGAATGCCTGGCAAGTCTTCGCTTGTCACCTGCCAAACCGTGTTGCCTTGCGGGTCGCATTCGAACACGTGCGCGGGCTCTTTGTTTTGATCGCCGCACGCAATCAGCGTATTTCCGTTCGGTAATCGGATGGCGCTGTGAGGGCCGCCGGGTGCAGCAAATTCGGTGATCGGCGCACCCTCTGAGTCGTACTGACGAACCACGCTTTCGGCGTAGTGAGTCACGAGATAGTGTCCGTTCTTCAATTTTCGGGCATTGCGCATGTAGCCGTGCCCGCCATCTTTTCCTTCGGGCAGTAAGCGAATCTGTTTGACAAGCTGGCCTTTCGGATCCACTTCGATCAAACGTCCTGCATTGCATTCCGCGATGAACGTGTTGCCGTTTGGCAGGCGTTGGCAGGCATAGATCTCGCTTTTCGATTCATACGAAAAGATCACTTCCTTATTTCGATTGACTTCCTTGACGCCGTGTCCGGTTCCAAACAAGAGGTTGCCATTGGGAAGCACCCACAAGTCGTTGCAGTGAGCAGCCGGATGCTCCCAAGTCACCTTGCCGTCTGCCGATACGATCAGGACCTTGCCCGAGGTGTAGTCACAGCACGCAAACGAATGCCCCGCTCTCTCTTGTTGGGTTGCGGGTTGAATCGAGTCGGCCGGCTCTGATGCGTTCAAGTGGGCAAACGCACCGGCAAGCAGGATCGGCGAAATGAGGACCCGTGTTATTGATTTCATGGTTGATTGCTTGTGCAAATGACTCGGAACCCCACATTGAAGACTTTCATGTAGGGTCTGTAATCGACTTGGCTTCCCGCGGTGCATCGCTTGGGACGATCATAGTAGGACCCGCCACACGCCAGCACGCGATTCGCGTCGTTGCGTGTTGCAGTCCATTCCCAAACATTGCCGTGCATGTCATGCAAGCCCCATGGATTCGGTTGAAATAGGGGCCTTTGGGGCATCCCCCGCTGACCGTCGGGGCGTTCGGACTGGTACATTGGCGTTGCCAACATCACGCCGGTTTCATCTCGCGGGAAACGCTGAGTGAGGAAGACATGGTCATCCCATTTGCGGTCGCGCGGAACCCGGTCGTCGTACTTGCCCGGGTTCTGAATCAAGGCTGTTGTCGTGTATTGGCCGGTGTTGGTGTTTGATGCAAATTCGGAAAGCCGAACATCGCCCAAGTTCGCGTACGGTGAGAAATCATCACCCAGTTTTCCAAACCAGAAATCGCGATCGGATCCGGCCCGACAGGCCCACTCCCATTGCTCGAGGGTGGGAAGTGAGAACGTGTGTCCGGTTTGTTGCGAAAGCCAATTGCAGAACGCATTGGCCTTGTTCCAATCGACTCGCACCGCCGCCATTTCATCGCCATTCATGTTGTAGCACAGACGCCCAAACTGATAGCCATAACGATCCTCGCGGCGCGAATTGAATTCGGGTTCAAAGCATCGCAGCTGTTCGTTGGTCGTCTCGAACTGTGCCATCCAGAACGGTTGTTCAACGAGGGTCCGTTCCCCCTCGGCGTTTGTATACTCGCCCGCTGGAATCCGTGACATGTCGAGTTCGATCTGATTGCCAAGATGGACCGACCAAGTCGGCTTGGCGCCTTGCAACGTCACTGCCTTGTCGGCTGAGAACGGCCAATCAGCCAGGGGAGTTGTGGGCGGCAGCGTTGCCCGATCACTTGGGGGCGCGATCGGTGGTTGGAACGGCAACGAACTGGGCAAGGGGTCCTGTTCTTCAAAGTTCGTATAGATCGCAGCATATTGTTTGGCAAGATCCATTCGCCGGTCATTGACCTGCTTGACTCGCTGAGCGGGTTGCTCACCCACGGCAGTCCAAGTGCCGTGGCAGGGTGCGTTCAGGTCGATCCATGTGATCAGTTGCTGCCAGGATTGAGCATCCAAATGCACGTTGTAATGCCTTCCCTCGCGAAGCATCTGAACCAGTTCGGTGGTATCGGCGTGGAACTCGCCTGGGGAGAGCATTTCCAGTGGACCCTCGATGCCATTGCGCCGCACGTATCGCTCGAGCGCGACGTAAGAAACGGGGAAGTTGCCGCCACGGGCTCCGCCGCCGCAGTTCCCACCATGATCACTTTGCCAGTCGGTGATGTATTGCTCGCCTCGCAAATCGACGAGCCCCTCACCATTCTCTTGATCGCATGAAAGGTCGTGCGGATAGGAAAGGCCCTCGATCTTAGGAAGTTCCGTGGCATCCGAACCCTTGTGGCAGCCCACACAGTAGCGATCCAAAACAGGTTGCACTTGATGGGGAAAGCTGAAACCACGAACGGCTTGTGATCCCATCTCGATGGTTGTAGGTGGACGCAGCGACGCTTTCGTTTGGCGAAGCGATCCCACTGTGTTCTGGTTTTCGTGGCATCCAACACACGAAACAACCTCACCGGGCATCCCAACCATCCAACTGCGCATCAATTGGACCGCCTTCCCCTCGTCATCAAGCGGTTGCATGAAGATGGGTGTATTGGCAGGAATGGTAAACGATGCGGAACCATCGTCTTCAACCGGGACCGTTCCAAGCACTCGCTTGATATCCCAGGGCCCATCGGCGCCGATCGATCCAAGCAAGCCACCCGTACCATGCGTGCTGAAGTAGTACGTGCCGATGCGAAGCTGTTTCACGGTATGTCGCGGGATGTCCTTCAATCCTTGGCCAGCGTAAACGTCTGCTAGAAAGACGGTTGCGTTTTTCTCGCCCGGCACCGTCTTCTCAGCCAAACGCCGCGGTCGTTCGCGTTGCCTCAGCGGAATGGGGTCCAAGATGGCACTGCCCTCTTCTTGATAGAGGAGCGTCATGTTGTCGAATGCATCCACCAAATAGACGCCCCACAACGCGTCGGGACTGGGCTTCATCGAGACGATGAAATCGTTTTCACTCAACGGATAGGGATGCAGGAAATGTGGCCAGCCGAAATCAGCCAACCGGTCTCGCACCTCGGGCTGGACGGTTTGGTTCCAACCGGGGATCTCCCGAACGACTCCCTCGGCTTCGCGTTGACCCCGTTGAGGATCAATCACCAGCAATCGACCACTGCGAGGTGTGCCGTGATGGCCAGTCGCGATACCGACCACTTGTGAATCCTGGCCGGGAATCGGACGAGGATAGAAAAACGACGGCATGAAATACGAACCCGACCCGTAATACGCCATCTGTTCGGTTCCGTCGGGATTCATTTGAAACAAAATTCGACTGTTGCTATGAGGCAAATCACAGTACTCCCACCTTTGGTACATCACTCGACCGTTGGGCAGTGCTGTTGGATTCCAGTCGCTATCTTGTTCGAACGTTAACTGCCTAATCTCTCCGCTGCGTCGATTTTGTTTGTACAAACAAGTCATTCGCCGCGCGCCGTATTCACAGGGTAACCCTTGATAGGAGGCGGTCGAACAAAAGATCAGTTCGTCGGGGTCGGCCAAATAGCATGAGTCAAAGTGACCCACGTCGTCGCCATCATCGGGAGTCAATTGTCGAACATTCGGTGTGGCGGATCCATCAAGTGACAAGTCCATCTCGAACACTCGCCAATTGTCCTGTGTCCGTCCAATGGACGAGAACATCATCCGCGAAGCATCAAAGTCAACTTCCAAGTCGGTGATGAGTCGGCCCTCGGAATGGTAAAGCGTCTGCACCATCGGCTGCGTTGGCAGACTCGAGACCACAGCAACCTCATTGTCCCAACCGTGTCGGGGCAGCGAGTCGTTGGTGTGCGCGTTGAGAGTCGCTACTCCCAACTCCTTTCCCATCGCCCCGCGCGCTCTGTCACCCAGTCGGCGGCGCAGGATCACCATCTTGGAAAAGTCCAAGCGAGGATTGCGTAGCAGAATGTCACGTTCGAATCGAACCAGTTCCGCTGCCTCGGTCCAGGCACCCGTTTGCCCCGTTGACGTGGCAAGACGCAGCGATTCAAAGGACGAAGCGTAAGCGGTCAGCCGCGAGCGAATCGATTTCGCGTCGGGATAAAGGGCGGGATGTTTGCTGGCCAAATCTTCAAATGCTCGCTGCAACGCATCGATGTCGATCAAGTCGAACTGTTGACACACATCGTTCCACCTTTCACTCCGTTCACGACAAGCCTTGTAGAGGTTGTCCCAGCCAGCGTCGTTCAAAGGAATCCGGCGAGCAACAAGTTCTTCACATCGAGTCGACAAGTCATGATGACCGTCCATCCGCTTGAAAAAGGAAGCCAGCGTGGATCTCGCCACAGCGTATTGAAAACGCCAATCGGTGTCGGTTTCGGGAAGCGTTACCGATCGAGTCGACCAATGGCTGACACTCGATTGAGTGCAAGGTCGTCCCAACGCAAGATTCGTCTGCTTGTCCTCGGGTGCAAACACCTTGACTTCATCTAAGTGCATCCATGTCGGTCCCGGTGCCGTAATCCGCAAGTATCGAGCACGGGCGGTACCCAGTTGGACCTCGATCTTTCGGTTCTCCGCGGAGGTGGCTCCGTGCGAGTGCACCAAATTCCATTGTTTTGCATCTTCCGATGCCAGAATTGTGAAATTCGACAACCGCTCACTCGAATGAGGCGCATCAATGCAAACGAAGCCAACGGATTCGATGGCTCCGAGATCAACTTGCCACCAAGGTGAAGGGTCTTGGCTTGTGTGTGTGCTGTACTTGCCCGTGACCCTTCCATCGACCGCACCCGCAGCGTCTTCTGCGCGTGTTACCTGGGCCGAGGAAAGAAGGGCTCGCTGAATTTCGCGTGCAAACTCAGCGGCAATCAGTTGTGACCCACAAAGGGAAATGAGGCAGATCGCGAAAATTTGGTTTGCGACGAAACGGATTCGTTGCCAAAGGGGGGGGCTCTTCATGGCACGCGCTGGTGAGGGTGGGAAGCGGGCATGGGTAGGGGACCCCATCGTATCCCCGTGGAATCTCTATGTCAATGTAAAGCGAGGTGTTGTCGTGCTGCGCTGGTTGCATTTCAAGGTCAATAGCGACTACAATTTATTGAACAGGCAAAACGTTCGTTTGCCTCCCACCCCGATGAACTTCCCACCCCTGTCAGGCCGATTGGCTTGTTTCGACGCCTGTGGTTGCCGTGCTGCCGGTCCGTTGTTGCCGGAGCGGAAGTCGACTCCCTCTAACCCCTATCGCGATCCAAAATGCAATACAGGAATCTAGGCTCATCGGACCTCAAAGCTTCGGTCGTTGGCATGGGGGCTTGGGCGATTGGCGGCGGTGCAAGTTGGGGCAGCAAGGTTGATGACGAAGAGGCGATCCGAACGATTGAAACTGCCGTTGATTCGGGAATCAACTTTTTTGATACCGCACCTGCTTATGGTTGGGGGCACAGTGAGCGATTGCTGGGTCGCGCGATCCAAGGGCGGCGCGACCAAGTGATCCTCGCCACAAAATGCGGACTGTGGTGGGATGACGATCGCGGATCGTTCTTTGCCGACTTTGAAGGTCGACCGCTCTATCGTTCGTTGCGACCCGATACCCTTGCCATCGAAATCGAGCGGTCTCTTCAAAATCTGAACACGGAATATATCGACTTGTATCAAGTGCATTGGCCGGCAGTCGAACCGGAACAAACGCCGATTGCGGACACGATGGAAGCATTGTTGAAGCTCGTCGAGGCTGGCAAAGTGCGGGCGATCGGCGTCTGCAATGTCAGTGAGGAGGAGCTTCAGCAGTATCTTGCTTGCGGGGCCATTGTCAGTGATCAGTTCCGATACTCGATGCTCTATCGATCACCGGAAAAGGACATCTTGCCACGATGCCAACAACAAGGCCTGGCCACACTGACTTACATGTCGCTTGAACAAGGGTTACTGACGGGAAAGGTGACCGCCGAAACGGTTTTTGAACAGGGCGACCTCCGCACCCACGCGGGTTGGAACCCCTGGTATTTGCTTGCCAATCGGACTCGCGTGATTGATCTGTTGCAGGCTTGGAAACCACTTTGCGACGAATACAACTGCAATTTGGCGCAATTGGTGCTGGGTTGGACACTGGCACAGGACGCCGTGACACATGTCTTGGCCGGCGCACGACGTCCCGACCAAATCCGTCAAAATGCCGCCGCGGGTGATCTGTCCCTGTCTGCGGAAATCATTGAACGCATGAACCAAGACCTCACGGATTTGGGTGAACCCAACCCGGACCCATGAATCACTCAGCGAATTCAGGAACGACAAAAGGATCACGAACATGCTAGTGACAACCCTACCGAATAAAGTAAATCGTGTTTTGGGACCCAGGATGTTGATCACGGGGCTTCCGTTGTTGCTCTTGTCGGTGGTGGTTGGCCGATCGGTTGCCGGACAATCGGCCGTGTCATTGGACCTTGAGCAGGAGGCTCAGGCACAGTACGAAACCCTCCTTGATGACTTGAACGAGATCGAGCGGTTCGAGAGGTATGCAGAGGAGACCTATCATCCGGAAGCTTTAGTCAAACGTAGCGATCGAGACCCGCTCGATGTTCTGGTGCGGAGAACGCGAGCGTTGTTGGACGATATCCAAGGCAGGTTCGCGGCACCGGAACTGAAGGAATTGTCTGCGAAATTCGCGGCACTGAGCGAGAGGGCAACGCTTGTCGATGCGGGCGAGAAACCACGCCGTCGAAAGCTGTTTGGCGAGCTCTTTTTGTTGCGCCGCAAGATTGCTTTTTCGAATCCGCTGCTCGACTTTGACAAACTCCTGTTCCTTAAGCGTGATCGTGCCACGTACGATCATATGTGCGACCAATACTACGGCACAAACGCCGCGCCCGGTGGCGGAGTCTATTTATTGAGCGATCCCTTTAGCGATGCCCCGACTTCCACGGATTTGCTTGCGAATACGGTGGTCACCAGCGGTCGGCTAGCCAGCACCTCACTGGTGAACGGGAGTTTCTTGTCACCGGAGATTTCTTATGACGGTAAGAGCGTGATGTTTGCTTACGTCGAGTGTGTTGGAGATCCTTCTCACGTGACCCATCTCGATCATGCGAACAATGGGCACTGGGATCGCGGCCGCTGTTATCACTTGTTTTCAATGAATGTCGATAGCGAGAGTTTGGAAACCTCCAATCTGCGTCAGCTTACCGATGGCACGTTTAACGACTTCGACCCCTGTTACTTGCCCAACGGTCGGGTGGCATTCATTTCCGAACGGCGCGGCGGTTACCTGCGATGCGGGCGTGATTGTCCGTCCTATACCGTCCATGACATGAAACCCGATGGATCAGACATCCGAATTCTCAGTCCGCATGAAAACAACGAATGGCACCCGAGTGTCACCGACGATGGCATGCTTCTTTACACACGATGGGACTATGTTGACCGCCATGGATGTACGGCACACCATCCTTGGATCATGACGCCCGATGGTCGCGATTCGCGAGCGATCCACGGCAACTTCTCCACCAAGAAAGAACGCGCGGACATGGAGATGGATCTCCGCCAGATCTCTGGCTCCGCAAAGATTATCGGCACCGCTGCGCCGCACCATGGCCAAGCATACGGTTCGATCATTATCGTCGATCCGAACATCCCTGACGACGATGCGATGGCCCCCGTGCGTCGTGTCACGCCGGATGTCGGATTCCCTGAGAGCCAAAACGGGGCTCAGGTCTATGGCACGCCTTGGCCACTCAGTGAGAACTATTTTCTTTGTGTCTACGATGCCAAGATGGCAAAGGGGACCGGCAAGCACAACAAGCCGGAGGGTCCCGGGCAATATGGCGTCTATCTGCTCGACGCGTTCGGCAACAAAATTTTGCTCTACCGCGACCCTGCGATCGCCTGCCTGAGTCCCATGCCATTGCGTGCCCGCACCAAGCCTCTTGTCGTTGCCGATCAAAGTGCCCGCCTGGCGAGTGATCCTCCAACGGAGGGCACGATGGCGATCATCGATGTTTATGACAGCATGTTGGCGTGGCCCGAGGGCACCAAGATTTCCGCGCTAAGGATTTATCAAATCTACCCCAGTTCGACGCCATCGGCCGTTGGATTGAGCCCCCATCAATTGGGGCGACGTATCGCCGAGGCTGCAGACTCCAATAACCTCGCCCGAAGCGTTCTCGGTACGGTCCCGGTCGAGAAGGATGGAAGTGCCTATTTCACTTTGCCGGCTTTGAAGGAGGTCTATTTCCAAGCCCTCGACGAAAAGGGTCTTGCCGTGCAATCGATGCGATCAGCCACATGGGTGCAGCCGGGTGAGCGGTTGCTCTGCTATGGGTGCCATGAACCCAAGCAGCGTGCGCCACAAATGCCCGAGCAAACCCCACTTGCCTTGCTGCGGGAACCCTCGGTGCCAACACCGGATGTCGACGGCACCCATCCGTTTAGCTACCCCCGGTTGGTGCAACCTGTGCTCGATGCCAAATGCGTCAGCTGTCACGCAGAGAGTTTGGATCAGGGGGCTCCGCCATTGGACCGTCAATTGGTCCAGGCCAACCTGACGGCAAATAAAAATCTGTCGAAGCTAACGACGGTTTATCGGTCCTACGATAGTCTTGTTCATGACTATGCCTTCTGGAGCTATGGAGATGTCTATCGAACAAGACCTGGTCAGTTCGGTGCTCGTGCATCGGAGCTCTACAAACTACTCTCTGCCGGACACCACGACGTCGAGTTGAGCGAGGACGAGATGCACCGCATCACCGTTTGGCTCGATTCGCTGTCGAACTTTTATGGCGTCTATGAAGAAGAAGGTGGGAAGATCCAACTCAAAGGCGGCGTCGCCCATCCAACGCTGCAGTAAGGCGTGGTGAATTACGCTACTTTTGGGGGCCGTTGAGCTTGCGTCTCACAGCCAGACAGCCATGCTGGTCCGGTGCGATGTCTCGTTTCACTGATTGCATTTTTGCAATGGTCCAGGCTGTTCTGCGGGTCAGCTTGAGAAGGTGTGTGGATTGCGCGAGATAGCGGTTTTTTGCATTTTTCCTTAATCGGTTTTCGTTCGGTTTTTCTGGATTCGTGTCATCCTTATTGGACGATCTTTTTGCACAGGTGTATCGAGAGGCACCGTTTCACATGATGTCTCTTGAAGTACCGAACGGTGAAATGGAATTCAGATCCTTAGAACACTCAAGGCGATGGTTTGATGCGAAAAGTCAATTTCTTCATGACTGCACTTGTGGCGGTCTCTCTCTCGCCGGCCGTTCAAGCGGCAGGCCCTTTCGGATTGTTCGATCATGGTGGATGCGATTCGGCTTGTGAAGTCGAATGCGGCTGTGAAGCGATCGGTTGCGATAGCAACTGTGATGTGGCGTGCGACTCGGTTTGCTGTGGCAGCCAGTCATCGTGCGGTTACGTGAGCCTGTTTGGTGGCTGGAACTTCTTACATGATTACACGGGTGAAAGCGGTAACTTCGACATCATCGGCGGCTTCAGTGACGGTTGGGCCATTGGTGGGGCGTTGGGTCGTCGCATCGGAAATGGATTCCGAGCCGAGCTCGAATTTGCTTTCCGAAGCAACACCGCCGACACGTTCGTGGCCCCCCGAGGCCGAGTCGCGGGTGAATGGAGCGGCCATTCATTTGCATACAGTGGAATGGGGAATGTGTACTACGACGTGTGCGATCTGCAAGTCGCAGGGATTACACCCTACATCGGCGGTGGGATCGGGCTCGCGGTTGTAGATGCCGATTTTGAATCCCTCGGGCTTCCTATCGAAATTCAGGACGCGGCGTTTGCGTACCAAGCCATCGTCGGAGCAACGAAGCAGCTCAATCGTAGCGTCGATCTCTTTGCGGAATATCGATATGTCGGCACGACCGACATCACGGCTGAGCCGCAAGGTTTCGAACCTGTGGACGCGTCCACCGAATTGGAAAATGTCTTTTTCGGCATTCGTCTGAATCGATAGGCGTCTGTGTCACGATGCGGAAGCCAACGCAACAAGCCAGCCGTTCGGGCGATCCCCGAACGGCGTGAGCTGAGGAACCGGGGCTCTCCAGCGGCACGGGCTCTTCAGCGGAATGAATGGGTCGATGCTTCTGGGTTTGGGGCCTTCGTAGTGAGTGGTGTTGACGGTTGCGGGTTCGCTTCCGCCGGAGGTTCGCCGACCGCCCACTCACGCATCTGCCGCCCCGGTGGCCTGTTCGTCACGGCGATAGAAAATCGCCAGCGGGAAGTTTTCCGTGACTGCCCAGCTTGTTTCCGTCAACGACCAACGCGTCGTCTTACGCAAAACAAGCGGAGACGAGATCGAAGTCCTTCTTAGCCAACTTCATCCGAAAGACCGGGAGTTCGCATCTTCAGCGCACTAAAGACCCGTCTCGTCCGCATAATCCCGGTTGCACCCCATCGACGCACCGACCGGGCTAAAAAAACGGTATCCTATCAAGAGTTTGGGGACCGACCGTGCTCGCCGAGTTGGCGGTGCTGAACCAGCAGGTTCAAGATGCAACCAACCTTCGAACGAACATCGATGAAACATCCCGTACATCGATACGCGTTGTATCCACCCGCTACATTCGTGCGAAATGCACTGACTTCACATCGCAAAGAGGGCAGCCAAGAATCATGAAGGCCAATCGATACAAGACCGCGTTTCCGTATGCAGTCCTTCTGATGGCAACACTGGTCTTCCCCGTCTCGACCGTGCTCGTTTTGCTCGCGGATCCGTTGTCGGCAGCTGGGCCGGGGGCAGCGATCGCTAACCCGGACTTGACGCAAAACGACAAGATCCCCGAGGATGCGGACCACGACTGGAACCTCGGGCCGACAGGCGCGCGCGGTTGGATGTTCAGTGACAAGCTCGTTACCACCGACGCTCGGCAGATCGCGATCACAAGCGTACAAAAGAACTCCCCCGCCGCAGGTGTCCTTGCGGTTAGCGATGTGATCCTCGGCGTTGGCGGCAAGCCGTTTTCCTTCGATCCACGCACCGAGTTGGGCAAAGCGATCACCGCAGCCGAATCCGAGGCAGGTGGCGGAGACTTGTCGCTGATTCGGTGGCGGGCCGGCAAGACCGAAAGCGTTGTCGTCAAGCTCCCTGTTCTTGGTACTTACAGTGCGACGGCACCCTACAACTGCCCGAAGTCGCAGCGGATCCTCGAAGTGGGGTGCAAGGCGTTGGCTGTGCGAGTCGCGGACCCCTCTTACCAACCGAATCCGATCACGCGTTCGTTGAACGCTCTCGCTCTGCTGGCAAGCGGCAATGATGATTACCTGCCCTTGGTGAAGAAGGAGGCTCAGTGGGCGGCGGACTACTCGGCCGATAGCTTTCAAACCTGGTACTACGGCTATGTCATCATGTTGCTCTCGGAGTATGTGATGGAAACCGGAGACGACTCTGTCATGCCGGGCTTGCGGCGTCTGACGATGGAAGCCGCCAACGGCCAGAGTGTGGTCGGTTCCTGGGGTCATCGCTTCGCGAACCCTGACGGACGCCTGGGTGGATATGGGATGATGAACGCGCCGGGGTTGCCGCTGACCACCTCGCTAATTCTCGCTCGAAAAGCGGGAATGCAGGATCCCAAGCTTGACCAAGCCATTGAGAAGAGCTTGCGGTTGATGCGGTTCTACGTCGGCAAGGGCAGTATCCCGTACGGCGATCATGCTCCCTGGATCGAAGCCCACGAGGACAACGGCAAGAACGGAATCGCTGCGGTGATGTTCAACCTGCTAGGCGAAACCCAAGGGGCTGCGTTCTTCTCGCAGATGAGCGTCGCTTCGCACGGGCCGGAGCGTGACACGGGGCACACTGGAAACTTCTTCAACATCCTGTGGTCGATGCCCGGTGTCGCGCAGTCAGGCCAACACGCCACAGGCGTATGGATGGAGGAGTTCGGCGCATGGTATTTCGACCTTGCGCGAGATTGGGACGGGACCTACCTTCACCAGGGACCGCCTGAAACGAAAGGCGACAAGTATGACGGTTGGGATTGCACCGGCGCCTACCTGTTGGCCTACGCCTTGCCGCTGAAGAAGATCCATCTGACCGGCAAGCAGCCTTCGGTCGCACCTCAACTCGATTCCGCCGCGGCACAAAATCTAATCCTTGACGGACGCGGTTGGAGCAATAAGGATCGCACTAGCTTTTATGATGCGTTGAGCAGCCAGGACCTGATCAGCCGTCTGAGCAGCTGGTCGCCCGTCGTTCGCAATCGCGCAGCGATGGCGCTGGGGCGTCGGCAGGAGGACGTCATGGCCCAATTGATTCCGTTGCTCGGCGCCCCGGATCTCTACACACAATACGGTGCCTGCCAGGCGATCAAGATGCAGCGAGGACGCGGCGCTGCGGCGGTTCCAGCGTTGCAGAAAGCGTCTCGATCGGATGACCTCTGGCTGCGGGTTCTGGCAGATGAGGCGATGGCAGGGATTGGGGATCCAGCCAGAGTGGCCATTCCCGAGATGCTCGCAAGACTCGCCAAGACCGATCCGAAGAACGATCCCCGCAGCATGGAGCAACGTTACCTCTGTTTTGCCCTGTTCAACAAGCGCGGCGGACTGATCGGCCAGTCACTGGAAGGTGTCGACCGCGAGCCGCTGCTCAAGGCCATTCGTGCCGGATTACAAAACGAAGACGGACGAGCGCGAGGCAGTCTTGCGACGGCGTACGAGAATCTCCGCTACGATGAAATCAAACCGCTGTTGCCCTCGATCCATCAAGCGATTGTTGTACCAGCACCAAGCGGCGTCATGTTCGCCAGCAACATCCGGGTCG
The DNA here is from genome assembly GCF_007860135.1 of Novipirellula artificiosorum. NCBI lineage: Bacteria > Pseudomonadati > Planctomycetota > Planctomycetia > Pirellulales > Pirellulaceae > Novipirellula > Novipirellula artificiosorum. The sequence continues at coordinate 128,653 of NZ_SJPV01000010.1, read as the reverse complement.
AGGGACTCCGGTTGCTGGCCAAGCATCGGGTCGCGGAGGGTATCGATGCGTGTGTGAAGTACACGCGAACGCAAAACCCTTGGGCCAGCGAGAAGCGAACGCCGGAGTTGATGAAGCTGCTGTTGCTTTACGGCGCCCACGCCAAGCCAGCCGTTCCGGAACTGAGACGAATCGCCGACTACTTCGAAAACGACGAGAAGGATTTCCCACGGAGATTGATGCTTGAAAAAGCCAAGATTGTCCGCGAGACAATCCGTGCCATCGAGGCTTCGGACGAGCATCCCGAGTTGATTCGTCTCGAGTAGCGTTTCGCTTGCTTTGGTCAGCTGTTCAGAAAAACGACGTTCTCAAAAAGGAAAAAAGAAGTGTTTCGCCATCTCGCTCTATCTTGTTTGTTGTTGAGCTTTCTCTATTGCGGGGAGGTCCGCTGCCAAGACCGTCCGCAAAAAATGCCTCCTGAGGACGTCGTTCATGTTCCGGCGATCGGAGAAGGCCTCTGCCTGAGCAACGTCTTCCAGTCCAACATGGTTCTTCAACGAGACAAACCAATCGGCATTTGGGGCTGGGCAGATCCCGGTGAGAAAGTCACGGTCACGTTCGCCGGACAAAACGCAGACACCGTCGCCGGCGCCGACCGCGACTGGAAGGTGACACTCACGGGCATAGCGGCCAACGCTGCACCACAGACCATGACGGTCAAGGGCAGCGACCAGACGTTGACACTGGAGAACATCCTGGTCGGTGACGTCTGGATCTTAGGTGGTCAGAGCAACATGGAATTCCCGATCAGCAGAGTGGACGACGGGGAACTCGAAATCGTATCGGCCAACTTTCCCCAAATCCGGCTGTTGACGATGCCTTGGGGTAAGGGCTTCGATTCCGTCAAGAGTTTTGAACGCTTGGACGAGTGGAGTTCTTGGTGGAGCAAGCATTTCCGCAAGGGCGATTGGGAGGTTTGTTCCCCCGAGACGGTGAAAGAATTCTCGGCGCTGGGTTATGTCTTCGGGCGACGCCTCCACATGGCCACTCAGGTTCCGATCGGACTCGTTGATGCTTCGATTGGCGGAACAACCGTCGAGACGTGGACTCCGCAAGACGTGATGGCGAATATCGACGGCGAGGAAACTCGCGATCTGCTCAAAGACTGGTCCGACAGGATCGCCGCGTTCGATCCGCAAGCTGATCTCGAAATGCGGATTGCGAACTACGAGAACCGAAACAAGAATCTCATGGCCCAGGGGAAGAGCGTGCCGGCAGATAGCAAGCCGCCAAGTGACCTGCAACCAGGGCCCTCTGCCGACAGGAACCGACCCGGCTATTGTTACGCGAGCGTGATTCAGCCCCTCGAAGGTCTTTCGGTCAAGGGCAGCGTCTTTCACCAGGGTTACAACAATTGCTTCAACGGTTCGGCCGGAGCAAGGATGTACTACCAGATCTTTGGGAAAATGATTACGGCTTGGCGCTCAGCGTTCAACGATTCACAGATGCCGTTCTGCATTATCTCACTGTGTACCGACGGTGAGCCGCAGACTCAAGAGAACTTTCTCAAACCGATGTATGACGTCGGTGTCCTGATACGAGAAGCTCAGTACAAAACCTTCCGCGATTTCTATGATGCCGGGGATAGGGGAATCGGTTTTGTCAGTTCCTTCGACCTTCGAAAAAGTTGGTACCACCCTCAGATCAAAATCCCAGCAGGCGAAAGGGCGGCCAAATGGGCATTGGTTACGCAGTACAATCTTCTCCAGGGAAGCGATGCCCAACAGTACTGGCTTCCTCCATCGATCGAGAAGGTAGAAACCGTTGAGGGAACGATCCGGTTGACGATGAGCAGCAACCTCAAAACAGCAGACGACAGCGACGGCAAGCTGTTGGGGTTTGCCATCGCCGGGGCGGATCGACGCTTCTGGCTCGCTGACGTCCAGTGGTACACGGACGGTTCCGTCGACAATCGCAATCAACCGAAGCTTCAACGCAACGTCCTCGTGTTGAGTAGTCCCTTCGTCGCCGAGCCATTGCACTTCCGCCACGCCTGGGCGCGAAACCCCATGTCGAACATCGTCAACAGTCGCGGCGTGCCCTTGGCCACGCAACGAAGCGACGATTGGACTCTGGAAGAGACGCCGATCAAGATCCCGCTTCCTCCCAACACGGATCTGAAAAGTCAAGCCAGGCGCATTCGCAGCTTGCTGATAAAAGAGTTGGAACTCGCTGATGCCGAACGTCGGATCAAGGAAGCCGAAGCGACCATCACCGAACTCGAACCGCTCCTGGAAAAAGCCAGCACACCGCAGTAACGCAGGTCACTCTACAAAGAAGGGCAACCAAATTGTCATTCCACCAATGCACACATGTGCTTTCGTGTGTCGTTCTACTTTGGACGCTACTGATCCTTCCCGCAGCTTCGGCGGAAGTCTCCGATCCACTGCCCGATCCCGACGGCAAACCGGCCGATCTGAGCAAGCCGGTACAGGTGTTTATCCTATTAGGCCAATCGAACATGCTGGGCTTTGGCCGGGTTGGCCCTGCGGACAAGCAAGGTACACTCGAATACATGATCAAAGAGAAAGGCAAGTATCAGCATCTTGTCGATGATCAAGGAAAATGGACTGAGAGAAAGGATGTGCGCTACGTCCATGTTATGGATAAGAGGGGTGTGGATTTCCGGGACATGGAGCAGTTTGCAGACATGAAGAACCAATGGCTGACCGTAACGGGTAACTTTGGACCGGAATTGGGCTTTGGCCACGTGATGGGGCATTTCTACGACGAACCCATTCTGGTCCTCAAAGCTTGCATCGGCAACCGAAGCTTGGGGTGGGACCTACTTCCTCCAAACAGCCAGCGCTATGAGTTTGAGGGCAAGACGTATGCTGGCTACAAAGACAATCCTGGATCATGGACTGAGGGTGCTCCCAAGCAGAAAGTCAATTGGTACGCTGGCAGGCAGTACGACGCTGACACGAGCCATGCCAAGGCGGTCTTAGAGAATCTGGACAAATACTACCCGGGCGCGAGGGGATACGAAGTGGCTGGCTTTGTCTTTTGGCAAGGGCACAAGGACCAAAACGCAGCCCACGCAAAACGTTACGAACAGAACCTCGTGCGTTTCATCAAGACACTGCGCAAGGACTTTAACGCGCCGGACGCCAAATTTGTCTTGGCAACGATCGCCTTCGGTGGAAACAAATTGAGTGGCCATGGTTTGACGGTGGCGAAGGCCCAGCTGGCTGTAAGCGGTGAAACTGGCAAGTATCCCGAGTTCAAATGTAACGTGAAAACCATCGATGCACGCCCCTTCTGGCGAGACAAAGAGGGGTCTCCTAGCGGCGCGGATTATCACTACAACCACAACGCCGAAACCTACATGGAGGTCGGCGACGCATTGGGTCGGGGGATGGTGGAGCTCTTAACCCAAGTCGAAGACTGAAAGGCCTGCGCGGTGTCAGGTTGTGACCCGTTCTTAGCCTTTTCTGAGACGGTTGAATCAACACGAAAGCCTGGACGCGCCAACCGAATGAAGGATTCAATGTGAAGACATCCACGGAAGTGACCATCAAGAAGAGGAGCCGAACGAAACGACGCTGGTTCATCCTGTCCACTTGCATGATCCTGTTGATCGTGTTGGCGGTTCTAGGTCGTATGGCGGTCTACTATGTCGGTGCGACGCCTTTTTCACATGTGCCGCTTGAGAGCGGCAATATCGTGGTCCCAACATTGCGAACTTTGGAATGGCAGGATCGTTCGCAGACGACCGATCGTCTGATGGAGTATTGGGCCAAACAGTCGCTGGGCCAATGGAAGACTGATGGCAAGGTTGGGACGCCTCGCGCCTTGATGGGGCGATTCTTACTCAAGCGTGATCTGGATGCGGCGAACGCCTATCTTTTGAGTGTGACGCCGTGGGGCGAGGCAGGCTCGACTTGGGAACGCCATCCCGAGGGGGATTATGACTTCACGATGGCGGGACTCACGCCGATTCTGTTTCTTTTCGGGGATCAGCCCGAAGTGTTGTATCCGGAAACGCGAGAGCATTTGCTGAAGGTATTGTTGCCGCTCGAAGGAGGCGAACCGTTGGTGATGGTGCCGCGCACGCTCGGACTGGTACGAGACACCGAGAACCATCTTCTGATGACCGAAGGCTCACGCTACCTAAAAAATCGTTGGCTGGCACTCCACAACAGCCAATTGCCGGTGCACGACAACGTCGCCAACACCTTGGAGCCCTGGTTGCTGAATTTGCTGGAAGAATTGCGAACCGCAGGACTCTACGAATTTAATTCGATTCCCTACGAAGGCTATACGCTGACAGCGCTGTTGAATCTGGAGGCGTTTGGCTCGGAAGCGGTACAGCAAGCCGCACGCGATTTGCTCGATCAACTGAATTGGAACTACGCATTGGGCAGTTTAAGCTTTCGTCGCTTTCCACCGTTTCGTCGGCAACCGAAGCATGCCGACGATACGGGGCTGACCGGTGATCGGCACACGGCGTTGATCAAGGCGTGGATCAGTTTATTGCCCAGCGGCCCCGAGAACATCGAGGTGACGGAAAGCCATCACGTCGGGCTCTGGGCCTGTTGGTCACCTTATCGGTTAGCGGATAGAACCGCGCAGTGGATCCTCGGAAAACCGAATGACTACTATGTTCAAATCGGGCACGGTCCCTCGAGCTCACCAGAAATCTATAGCGGAGGTCCCGGCTATCTGCTTACCGCAGGCGGCGTCCACCGGGGCGCGCGTTCCTTGCTCGTGTCACGGCCCATCACGCTGATCCTTGATGACGGCGACGCCACCGATCTTTCGCAGGTACTGCATCTCTCTGGTCCAGGCGGGGACTACCGCCAGTGGAACAACACGGGCGTCTGGCGTGACTTTGCCGTCACCGGCGGTCCCGTTTCGATTCCCAAGATCTGGTTGCCAGACGCGAAGGGCAAGACTTGGAAGGTGTATCGCCGCAGCGAAGATCGATGTATCGCCGTCTATTCGAGCACCCATTTGGGTGTCGTTCATCTGACGCGTTCTTCGAATCCGCAAGCTGTGCTGGAGGCTGTGGAGAGAGCGAATCCCGACGACGACGTGTTGAGACATTCGTTTCATCAGCCCAATGGGAGTCGGATCGATTACGACACCGGTGCACCACGCCACCGGTGGGTGATTGAGCGTATCGACAACCAACCGGTCGATCGCCGGTTTGATGCCTGGCCAAGACTCCAGGGCGAGGGAGTTGACGAGACAAAATGAAGCTCGATGGTGCCATCCGTATAGCGGAAGCGGATCCCTCCTCGGATCGGACCCATCGTGTTGATTCTGTTGTTTGTGGGCATCGCTTGCGCACAGTCCTTCATGCCTTAGGCGACGAAAGTGTCAGCTCGACGGGGCAGTGATCAGAACCAAGGATTTCACTGTAAATTCGAGCTCCCTGAACGCGGCCCCATAATTTCTTGGCGACCCAAAAGTAGTCCAAACGCCAGCCAATGTTCCGAGCTCGCGCGTCGCTGCGGTAGGTCCACCAACTGTAGTGGCCTGGACCCTTTTCGAACTGCCGGAAGGAGTCGAGAAAACCAGCTTCGACGACTAGATCTAAACCAGCTCGCTCTTCGTCGCTGAATCCAGCGTTCTTGCGATTGGATTTTGGGTTGGCGAGGTCAATCTCTTGGTGGGCGCAATTGACGTCGCCACAGAAGATGACGGGCTTCCGCCGGTTCAGTTTTTTCACGTAGGCGAGGAAGTCGGCATCCCATTGCTGCCGGTAATCCAATCGCTTCAATCCACGCTGTGCGTTGGGCGTGTAAACATTGACGAGATGGAAGTCGCCAAACGTCGCCGTAATCACCCGGCCTTCTCGATCATGTTGCTCGATTCCCATGCCGAGCGTGGCTTTGCTCGGTTTCACTGTGCTCCAAATCGAAGTCCCGCTGTATCCCTTCTTCTCGGCACCGTTCCATATCTGGTGATAGCCAAGTTCGTCAGCCCATCTGAGATCCACTTGGCTGCGCTCAGCTTTGGTTTCTTGCAAACAGAGCACATCGGGTGGATTGCTTTCGACAAAGTCACGAAACCCTTTGTCCATCGAGGCGCGGATGCCATTGACGTTCCATGATACCAATCGCATGTCGGCACGTTCCTCCGTTTTGGGGTCGTTGAGTGTTGTGGCTGCGAGCATACCCATTCAAAGGTGTTGCTACGACCCACCGTTTGACTCGAGTGCTGGGTTGTCAAAAATACGGGGTTGGGGCGATTTAAGATTACGCAAGATTTCATCCCGAAGGGATTTCAAGCCATTAGCCCCAGGTCGCGAAGCGCACCTGGGGATCACGAGCGAATGGACTGAATGGATCTTGGGCTTTATGGAATGCTCTTTCGCCCGCTGGCGTTGTATTCCAGAGCCTAGGGTCGCGCCGCGGCGAAGCCGCAGATCGCACCCTAGGTCACCGACCGCGTCACGCGGCATACCTCGAAGAGGTTTTACAATGAACGGCATCGACGCCGCAAAATGATGCCAATCAGCGTTGGCGTCATTGTACAACGCCTGCGGCGTAGGAAGTCATTGTACAACGCCTGCGGCGTAGGAAAACGATGTCGACACCGTGGCCCCCAGGGTGCGCCGCTGCGCGTCGACCCAGGGCTCTGGAGTCTAACCGCTTCGCGGTAAAATAGAGTTCCGAAACATCTCTACCGAACGTCCCACGCAGCGACCACCCGGCTAATGGCTTGAAATCCCTTCGGGATGGATTGGCAGCCCGATCGCTAGTGCTTTGTCAATCTTTAATTATAGGGTTCGAGGGACCGGGGGGCTCACGCTCAATACCGCTAAAACTTGTAGCGGAACGGCGCGAGCCGTCCGGTCTCATCCTAATTTTTGATCTGGACAACGCACTAGGAACAGAATCGAGCCCATCGAAAAGGCCGCAACACCAAATTTTTGAGGCTCATCCGGCGGAAGCGTGCGCAGGAGGTTTTCGAGGCATCTCTCCGGTGTCCCATCATTGCTGGCAGGAGCTATTTTCACTTGTTATCGTGCAGTTGCCGGTAGAAACGGAGTCGAGCTCTGCAGAGGTGCAACTTGACAAGGGATATCCCGGTCGACGGTGCGCCAAGGGTGCTACCGGTTCCCGGCGGACGACCGTCCGTTGGGGACTCTTTTCTAAGAGATCATTGGACACCGGAGCCATACCTCCAAAAAACCTCGAGTCTGGGTTCCGCGCGCTTCCGTCGGATGAGCCATTTTTGACAGCCCAGGCTAGCAAATTTCTATTCAAGATGAGGGTACGCTGTATTCGTAGGCCAGGACCTGTCCTGACCCCTTAACCCTAATTCTTGATCTTGACGCACCAGTAGGTTACAGGTCACTCGTTTCGACCAGTTTCCATGTTGTGCCGCGGTTGGGCGACATGATCACCGCTCGTCGGTCGCCTTGATGGTCGGTGCGGTAAAACCAATACGTTGACCAGTAGTCGTAGGAAAGGAACAATCGGCCTTTTCGATCGATTGTCAAACGATGATAGAAGATGCTGTATTCCGAAAACGGGGCGACGATCAAAACGCGAGGCGCTTCCCAGGGTTGGCCGGGAGGTTTTCGTTGATAGGCAAGGGTTGCATGATGGCTAGCTGGATGCGGTTGCTCACCCTGTCTCCACATCCGAAAGACAAGATGCAAGGTGTCGTCGGCGCCGCAGACCAAGCCCACGTAGGTTTGTCGCCCGTCACCGACGGTCACGGGGTCGGTCCAGCCCAAGCTAGCGTCGTTCGTGGCCAAGGAACGTGAGTAGGGAAAGGGCTGTCCATGCGTTCCACAGAGGACGTGCAAGGTTCCTCGGCTGTCCATCGTAATGCTGGGTGAATTGTGAACATCGTTCGCTGGCGGGCCATAGCCAACGAGTGCAGGTTTCCCGAGTTGCCCCGTCCGGCGATCAAAGGTCACGACGTACGCGGGGACGCCCGGCACTTGCTCCGCAGGATCGGTAGCCTGACCCCAAGCGACATGGACTTTGTCGCCTCGAGAGACAACCGACGATGGAATTCCGGAGTGCGAAGACAATCCGATGCAGGACTTTGAAATGAGAACCGAGTGATCAAACGTGATTCGGCCGTTATTCTTTTTGGGAAGAATCAACTCCAGGTCATTGAGCCGTCGCCATTTCAATTTCGAATCAGTTGCCGTCCGAGTGAAACGAACAATCGCTGGGGGTTGGTCCGACACGTTGTGCCCAGAAAACTGCTCCATGTCCAACACACTCGCTTGTTTCTCTGGGCCAGGAATCGCGTAAGCAGAAAACGTGCGGCCACGGTTGACCGAGTGCAGCAGAACGGCCTGTCCCCCTGCCCTGGCCAATACGTACATGCCGTTGCTCGAATCGAAAGCGATTTTTGTCGACGCCGCTTTGATCGATTGACCCTTCAATTGCGGATCGCAGTACTCGATTGCAGACGACAGATCCGACTGGGTCCAATGCTCATCGCCCAGCGTGGCAATCTCGCCGTCCTGTTGCAGACAAGGTCGGTTCTCAACATCAAAGTACATTTGGTTTTCCGAAGGATAGTCTCGCTGATATCCATACAACTCGTTTTCATGCTGGTAAGGCTTCAGCACGATGGGCATCTCAAGTGGTTGGGATGCCAGCGGTGGCTCCGCTGTGACCCTCAGTGTCGAGTAGGTCGAAAGCTCGGGGCAGTCGGTTGGCGTTGCTCGAATGTGACAAACCTTTGCTTCTCCATCGGTGGGAACGCAGTAGGTGGCCGTGACTTCCGCCGCTTGTCTCGGAGCCAGTTGCACTTGTTGTGAGGATAGCTCTACCGGCCAATTCTGATCGTCAAACTCAAGATTCAGTTCGATGGTTGTCGGTGAAGATCCGTTGTTGTGAAGCCGAAATCGCGTTTGGCGTTGTTCGCCCGGCGGAGCGTGTATCGTTGTACGGTAAGGCGTCAAAAGCCACCGGTAAGGCAACAAGGAAAAGTAGGACGTGGGGTCAGGAGTCCAGCACGGTAGATTCACGTAGGGATCAGTTGAATCCCAACGGGTCACACCGTCAATCTGAATCGTGGCTTGGTAGGATGGTAAATGCAGTCGCCACGGAAGTGCGTCGCGATGTGTCTGGGCTGGAAAGGAATGCGTCGTCTTGCCTTGCGAATCGACCGCAAGCGTCTGGATCAATTCGTCGTTGCCATCGAATACCGAGAGTTCACCAGCGGTGTTCGACAAACCGCTGATCTCCATGTCAAACTTGCCTTCTCGCGGCACGAAACAGACATCACCAGCTCGACTTGGATTCAATAACACGATCGGTTCCTGGCGTCGCTCGTCTCGATGCCCCCGAGAGGTCTCGACCATGTATTTCTTGCAGTTCGTTTGGAAACCCCACGCCATCTCACTGCCATAACGATCTTGCGACACCGTGATATTCAGTGCAAAGATCCCTTTTCGAGACACCGTTGTTGTGAATCGCACATGCTGAGCTTCCCCCCATCCATGACCTGCGGGTTTTTCGTCGTCAGGAATCACGGCTTCTTGTAAAACTTGGCGATCGGGGCCAACAAGAATCGCCCGTAGTTCCGTCGTGCGGCCTCCGCGATTTCGATCTCGTTTGTAGACATCGATCACCAGTTCACCAGGCGAAGCCAGCAGATAGACGCCGCCACATCCACCGATCGCCACATCCATCGTGTCATCGTCGAACCCCTCGGCGTCTAACACCGATGTAGCCTGTGCAGTGAACAACAAGCACCAAAACAATGGCACCAAAAAACGATTGATATGAATCATGAGCTTTCTCTTCCTCTCAGTCCCGCTGTCAAAAAAACGGTCCACCCGGCACAAACGCAGCTCCGCCGGCACCAGCGATACTTGCTGAAATGTTCCTGCTCCGTTGAACGTACAAATCAGACGCAAGCAGTTTATCATGTCTTGAAACGTGGACGTGCATCACCGACCCACGCTCAAGGTGATGTTTGTGGAGGACGGGATTCAGATCAGCACGGACAACTTTGCTCGACAGGTGACCCTGGAGGTTCCGGGTGGGTCTGGCACGGTGTTCGAGGACAATTACTTTGACCTGGTACCCGGGACCAGTCGCACGATCAGACTGATTCACGCGACGAAAGGCAACACGGTTCGCGTGAGCGCCGTGTCGGCGGAACCGGTGGAGGTAGAAATCCCATAAACTTGGGACTCCTACTGATTGACCTGCTCTGGTCATTATCTCGTTTGGTCGTTATCCCATCTGACGCTTGTGGCCGTCGATGCGATCCGGGCAAAGCGACAGATCTGTCTGCGATTTTCGAGCCTTTCAGGATCATTCTTTGAGGGGGGCGTTCACCTTCGGCTTGCCGCTCGTGATGAACTCCCCGTTGTACGTCACCTTCACGAGCGACGAATCGCAGGTTTTAACGACGGTTTGTCCAATGAAACGCATTTGAAGCCGCGAAGCAGAGTTGCTTTAGGGCCATCTGTGCTCCGTTAGATTGACGCTGATCAGCTCGTTGGCAACACCAGTTGTGCGACAGGATGGTAGAGTGGGATGACGTGTGCGGGAGACCTGCCCAATCAGTGTGGCGACCGCTTGTCCTTTCGTAGGGACAATTCGGTTCGAGCCTGATGGATCGAACGCGGGACGCTTCTTCGTAATTCAAACGAACTGGGATCGGTCAACTTGGTGCGCGAAGGACAACGACAGACTCCTTGGTGGGAACGCGGAGTGATCTATCAGATCTACCCCCGCTCGTTTCAGGATAGCGATGCGGATGGCGTGGGTGACCTTGCCGGAATCGAGTTGCGGCTTGATTATCTCGCTGGGCTTGGCATCGATGCGATCTGGTTGTCACCGATTTATCCCTCCCCCATGGCGGATTTTGGATACGACGTTGCTGACTTTTGCGGCATCGATGCAATGTTCGGCGATCTCGCCGGTTTCGACCGATTGCTTGCGGCGGTCCACAATCGCGGCCTCAGGCTTCTGCTCGATTTTGTTCCCAATCATTCGTCAGACCAACATCCATGGTTCGTCGAAAGTCGGGGGTCGCGTGACAACCCGAAACGTGATTGGTATATCTGGCGCGATCCGGCGCCGGATGGAGGACCACCGAACAACTGGATTAGCGACTTCGGTGGCTCGTCCTGGGAGTGGGACGAGACGACAGGCCAATACTACCTTCATGCTTTCCTCGCGTCGCAACCCGATCTGAACTGGCGAAAACCGGAGCTGCGTGAAGCGATGGTGACGGTGCTGCGATTTTGGTTGGACCGCGGCGTCGATGGATTCCGGATTGACGTGCTCTGGCACATTATCAAGGCCGAAGGGCTGCCCGACAATCCGATCAACACGCACTGGACGCCCGATTGCACGCAGCGCGACCGGCTGGTCCAGGTCTATTCGACCGACCAGCCGGAAGCGCATGCGATCTCTGCGGAGTTCCGCGCGCTAGCCGACCGCTATGGCGACCGTGTCCTGATCGGCGAGATCTGTTTACCCAACGATCGCCATGCGCGATGGTACGGCACACCGGATCGTCTTCAAGTCCATCTGCCTTTCAATTTCCAGCTCATCGAAAACGCCTGGGACGCAGCCTCGCTCAGAAGGATGATTGCCGCCTACGAGGCGTCGCTGCCAGCATTCGGTTGGCCAAACTGGGTGATCGGCAGCCATGATGCACCGCGGATCGCTGCTCGGATCGGTGAGACGCAGGCACGCGTTGCCGCAATGCTTCTGCTGACGCTTCGCGGCACGCCAACGATGTACCAGGGCGACGAAATCGGCATTGGCGAGGTGAAGATCTCGCCCGATCGGGTGCGAGACCCACAGGATCTTCGTCAGCCCGGTCTGGGGATCGGTCGTGATCGTTCGCGCACGCCGATACCTTGGAATGCTTCGGCCTATGCGGGGTTCAGCACGGTCGAACCGTGGCTTCCACTCAACGAGGACTGGCGGGAGCGCAACTTCGAGATACAAGATCGGGATTCCAACTCACTGTTGTCTCTCTACCGATCTCTGCTCGCACTGCGACGATCACACGACGCACTCGCAATCGGCGACTTCAAGCTCGTCGACGCAGCGGAGGACGTACTCGCCTACCAGCGGCGGCATGCCGGCGAGTGCCTGCTGATCGCGCTGAACCTTAGCGACGCCATGCGGACCCTGATGTTGCCGACCGATACTTGTGTCGAAGAGGTTCTTGCATCGACCTTGCCACCATCGACCTGGGCGCTTCGTCCGCTGGACGCTGCGCTCGCCCCTAACGAAGGTCTCCTACTGCGACTGAAAGAGAAACACTAATATGCGCGTAGCAATGCTTGCCCCGATCGCGTGGCGCACGCCGCCGAGAACCTACGGCCCTTGGGAACTCGTCACCAGTATGCTGACCGAGGCGCTCGTCGAGCGCGGGGTCGATGTGACGCTTTTCGCCACGCTTGACAGCATCACGTCCGCAACGCTCGATGGCGTCGTTCCAGCGCCTTATGGGGACGATGCATCGATCGACGCGAAGGTCTGGGAATTCCGCCATCTAGCCCACCTCTTCGAGCAAGCCGGCCAGTTCGATCTGATTCACAATCAGGCGGACTTCCCTGCCCACGCTTTCGCGCGTTTGACCGACACGCCGATCGTGACGACGATCCACGGCTTCTCGTCCGATCGCATCCTGCCGATGTATGTGGAATACCAGGAAGTGGTTCATTATGTCGCCATTTCGGACGCCGATCGTCATCCGGATCTGCGCTACGCTGCGACGATTCATCATGGCATTCCGATCGACGATTTTCCGTTCCATCCGGTCGGCAGTGATGATCTGCTTTTCTTCGGACGCATCCACCCCGACAAGGGCGCTGCGGAGGCGATCGTCGCCGCTCGAGCAAGCGGGCGCCATCTCCACATGTACGGCATCGTGCAGGACACCGACTATTATGAACAGGAGGTCCAGCCATCCGATGACGGCGTGTCGGTCACGTATCATGGGGCAGTCGGTGGGACGCAGCGGCTACACGCCCTTGGCGCTGCACGGGCGCTTTTGCACCTGATCAATTTCGAAGAGCCCTTTGGGCTGTCGGTGATCGAAGCGATGGCTTGTGGCACACCCGTTATCGCCTCGCGGCGCGGATCGATGCCTGAGCTGATTGAGCATGGTGTCACTGGCTTTCTGGTCGACAGCCTTGACGAAGCACATCAGGCAATCGAGCGTATCAACGAGATCGACCGCCGCAGCGTCCGCCGCGCCGTCGCGGATCGATTTACCATCGATCGGATGGCGGACGCCTATCTGACGCTGTATCGGCGCATCCTCGGCGTTTAGTGCTTCATCCATCCCAAAAGCAAGACGGGATGATGCACTAGGAACCGATCATCCACAGCGATTTCCGCGATCGATCCATTCGAAAGGACCCCTCTTGCGGACGATTCACAATTCAGCGCGCAAAGACAGCAAATGAAACGGCGATGGAATACAATGGTGCCGCGATCCGACAATCGGATTGAAGTTCGCCCTCGAAGTCCCGGGAGAAATCATCGCGGTTCGTAGCGGCGATTCCACCCGTCATGATTCCTTCCAAGCCCTGGGTCGTAAGGTCTTCATTGGCCTTTGCCTTGTCGTCATGCGTTCGAGAAAAGGTGAGTCATCCAATATGAAAAACATTTCTGTCTTTTCCGTTTTGGTCATCCTTCTGATTGGATCCTCGAATCTATCGCTGGGGGCTGTGCGAGAAAGCGTGGAGCTCGATTGCGATTGGCGCTTCACTTTTTATGAAATCTATAACGACGCAGAGGCCGAGGGGCCGTTGAAACTCGGACCCGAAGGGCTTGAGGCAGCGGACTACGACGACGACGCATGGCGGACGGTCAACCTTCCTCACGACTGGGCCATCGAAGGGGATTACGCCTCCGATCATCCGACGCGCGACAATGCGGGCTATGTACAGGCGGGCATCGGCTGGTATCGAAAGACGATCGACCTGCCGGCATCCTGGCAAGGGAAGCGACTCTGGCTCGAATTCGACGGTGTCTTTCGCAAGAGCACCGTGTGGGTCAACGGCGTCGAGTTGGGGCATCGACCCTACGGCTGGATTTCTTTTGGGTATGACATCACCGAGGCTGTCGCTGGCCAGGACAAGGCCGTGATCGCGGTGCGCGTCGACAACTCGCAGCAAAACGCCGCACGCTGGTATACGGGCAGCGGCATCTACGCGCCGGTGCGGCTGGCGGTGACCGATCCGGTCCACATTTCGCCGTGGGGGACCTTCGTGCGTGCGGAGGTGGGTTCCGATTCTGCTGTTCTCATGATGGATACAGAAATCGCCAACGCGGGTCCCTCGGACGAGGCCGTTGAAGTGCGCAATTTGATCCTCGATCCCGAGGGACATGAAGTTGCCCGTGACACGGTGAATAGGACGGTCGACGCCGAAACCACCGAATCGATCACGCAGCGGATTCAATTGGCCAAACCGCAACTTTGGTCCTGTCAGAGCCCGACCCTCTACACGGCAATCAGTGAAATCTACCTCGGCCAGCGCTGCATCGACCGCTACGAAACGCGCTTCGGTATCCGAACGGTCAACTGGAGGAACGAATCCGGTTTTTGGCTGAACGGCGAGAACGTCAAGCTGAAGGGTGTGTGCAACCACCAAGACGCGGGACCGCTCGGCGCGGCAGTACCGGACAAAATTCTGCGATTCAGGTTGCAACAACTCAAGAACATGGGATGCAATGCCATTCGGACGTCCCACAATCCGCAAACACCAGCCTTCTACGACTTCTGTGATGAGATGGGGATCCTCGTCATGGATGAAATTTTCGACGGCTGGAAACGCAAAGCTCCCGCCGATTACGGCGCCTATGATTTTGACGAGTGGTGGCGCCGCGACTTGCGCGACTGGATACGCCGTGATCGCAACCATCCGAGCGTCGTCATCTGGAGTGTCGGCAACGAAACCCAACGCAGCGACGTGCCAATGGGCAAGTGGATTGTCGACCTTTGCCACGAGCTCGATCCAACTCGACAGGTCACTTCCGGCGGCAGCGACTCCCGTTCGATGGATGTGCATGGAGAAAACGGGCGATCCGAAGTCTCAACCTTTCCCCGAACGCACGGTGCCAAAATCGATCAGCCATTCGTGGCGACGGAATATCCTCACACCTGGCAGGTGAGGGGCTTCTACAAAACGCAGACTTGGTACCGTGACGGGTATCCGAACCCGAAACAAAAGCCCTCGTTCATCCCGGATTTGACGCTCGACGAAATCTTCTTCTTGGACTGGACCGAAGCGGCGAATAAAACGAACGCGAAGAAGCAAATATTCAATTCGTCCTACGACAACGGCACGGTGCGGATCTCGGCGCGCCAGGCTTGGCAGCAGGTTCGCGATCTACCTTGGTGGAGCGGCCAGTTCCGCTGGACCGGTCACGACTACCTTGGCGAGGCCGGTTATGTGCATGGCGGCTGGCCGTTCAAAGCATTCATGGGTGGTGCCATCGATTTGTGCAACTTCGAGAAAGACCTTTACTATCTCTACCAGAGCCAGTGGACCGACAAACCCATGGTGCATCTGCTGCCCCATTGGACGCACCCCACCATGACGACTGGAACGGAGATTCCGGTTTGGGCCTACAGCAATTGCGACGAGGTGGAGCTGTTTTTGAACGGAGAGTCGCTCGGTCGTGACAAGCCAGGTACCGAGTGGGACGAGATGCAGTGCGAGTGGCTCGTGCCCTGGACACCCGGCCAATTGAAGGCCATCGGCTATCGAGGTGGCAAGGCCGTAGCCGAAGCCGTTCATCGTACCGCAGCAACGCCGGCACGCGTGGCGCTGTCCAGCGATACACCCCAATTGGCAGTCGACGGCAAAGACATTGCCCAGGTTACTGCTGCGCAGCAGGACGCCGAAGGCAGCTTCTATCCCTACGGCGAGAACCGTGTCTACTTTTACCTCGATGGTCCCGCCCGGTTGCGTGCGCTCGGCAGCGGCAGCCCTATCGATGTCGAGCCCCATTACAACGTGAACAGTCGCGTCACCTTCTTCGGACTGGCCAAGGCCTACGTCGAGGCGACGCATGAAGCAGGGCCCATCACGCTCACGGCTGCTGCCATCTGTGGCGAGAAACGGCAGATCACCTCGGATCGTGTCAGCATTGATGTGCAGCAACTGGCTTTGCGGGGAAGTTCCGCTTCCGCGAAGGTTCAAGTTTTCTACACAACCGACGGCACCAAGCCGACACACCAATCGGTTCGGTACGAGCATGCGTTTCCCGTCCCGTTGGGGACGACTGTCAAAGCGGCCGTCTTCGTCGACAACCAGCGCATCCTCGATCTCGAAGAACGTTTTGCCGAGAACGAAGGTTTCGATTGGGGCGGCAAACAAGCGATTGCGGAGTCAAGCGAGAAGTGGGGCGAAGAAGGCGAACAGGCTGAAAAGACGCAACTTTCTGGCGTCACACGCAAGAGCAAACAAGGCTCAGCGTTTCACGGCGACGGCTATGTCGAACTGCCGGGTGAAGGTGCCATCACTTGGTTTATCGAAAACGATGGCGATGCCACCGATTACGATCTCGTCTTTCGCTACACAGGCGAAGACCCCCAGGGCGGTCGTCCCATGCGGCTTGAACTCAATGGAGAAGTCGTCGTCACCAAGATGCTGCTCAAGAACACCGGCAGCTGGAGGAGCCATTGGAAAACGTGGACGACTCGTCAGCGACTTCAGCAGGGTGCCAACGAAATCCGCCTGTCGACGCTCGGTCAAGGCGGAATGAGCATTGACGAAGTTCTCGTCAAACCCGTCGAGCGGGATGTCGATCCCAATCAAGCCGATTCGGACCGAGACGGTACGCCCGACGCAGTGGAAGTAGCCAAGGGATTGGACCCAAACGATCCTACACAAAGGCTCGATCGACCAAATATCATTTTCATTCTGGCAGACGATCTCGGCTATGGCGACCTTGGCGTGCTTTGGCAGAACTCGGTTGCAGGAAGCAAAAAGTTTGCCACGCCGAACTTTGATCGGATGGCGGCCGAGGGACTGATTCTGAACCAGCACTACACGGGGGCGCCCGTCTGTGCGCCAGCGCGAGGAACGTTACTCACGGGCGTGCATCAAGGCCACTGTACCATTCGAAATACAGACTTCGACAACGCCCTGGAACATAACTTCACGCTTGGGAACACACTTCAGCGGGCCGGATATGCAACGGCTCTGATCGGGAAGTACGGCCTGCAAGGCGCAGGCACGTCCCCCGCAACCTGGACGGCTTATCCGACCAAACGCGGGTTTGATTTCTTTCATGGTTACGTGCGGCACGCCGATGGGCACCAGCACTACCCAGCCAATGAATGGCGGTTGGGCAACTCGAAACCACATCGAAGTCCCAAAGAACTGTACGAAAACGACCGTGAGATCTCGGCCGATCTGGACAAGTGCTTCACGCCTGATCTATTCACTGCGCGAGCCAAGAAATGGATCATTGATCATCACGCCGCTAGCGCCGAACAGGCTTTCTTCCTTTACCTTGCGTTCGACACGCCGCACGCCGCACTACAGCTTCCGACCTCCGCTTATCCCGAAGGCGCTGGAACAAAGGGTGGTGTGCAGTGGATGGGTACGCCGGGGCACATGATCAATACGGCCAGTGGAGATGTCGATTCATGGCGTCATCCGGATTATGTGGGCAAGGGATGGACAGATGAGGAAGAGCGTTTTGCCACACTTGTTCGACGCATGGACGACTGTGTCGGCGACCTACTTCAGACGCTTCGCGACCTGCAGATTGACGACAACACGTTGGTGGTTTTCAGTGCCGACAACGGCCCACACGACGTACATTACCTTTCGGGTGGCCACTATGACGCGAGTGCCTTCGACTCGTTTGGCCCGTTCGAGGGAATCAAACGCGATTGTTATGAGGGTGGATTGCGTCAGCCGACGCTCGCCTGGTGGCCGAAGAAGATTACTGCGGGGCAGACCAACGACACTCCTTCACAGTTTCAGGATTGGATGGCAACCTTCTGCGATTTGGCTCAGAGGCCGACGCCGGCTCGAAGTGATGGTGTCTCACTGGTGCCCACTCTAACCGGAAACGGAAACCAACGTGACGGGATCGTGTACGTCGAGTTCAAGCAGAACGGAAACACCCCGAGCTATCCTGAATTCATTCATCACGCCAAGGATCCTCGTGGTAACCAACAAGTCATTTTTCTGGATGGCTACAAGGGCATTCGTAATGGCATCCGTTCGCATGCCGACGACTTCCAGATCTACGATGTCGGCAAGGACCTCAAAGAAGCAACCAATCTCTTTCTCGATCCGAACAACGATCGGCCAGAATACTTCGCCGAGCTACAACAGCGGATGAAAGACCGTGTGCTTCGGGTTCGTCAGATTGAAAAGGACGATCCATTCGATCCAAGTTCGGACAAAACAGAGTCTCGCCCCTATGACGCGGAACTTGTCCCCCCGGTCACTCTTGATGTGACATCCGGTGTCGACGTTGCCGCCTACGAAGGTTTGTGGCCCTGGGTGCCGGAATTCGATGAATTGAAGCCGCTCGGTACAAAAAACGTGGTTGCAATTGACGTGACGAATGACTTGTCACGCTCGAAGGACGCCGGGCTTTGCTACCGAGGCTTTTTGAAAGTTCCTGCCGACGGGGCATGGACTTTCTACGTAACCTCGGATGCCGGCACTCACCTGCGTATTCATGAGTCTCAAGTAATCGATGACGACTTCAATCATGACGGATCGGAGGCCAGCGGAAAAATCCTGCTCAAGGCGGGGCTGCATCCTTTCACGCTCTACTATCGAACCGCAGACGATACCCCGGCACTGACATTGCAATGGTCCGGTCCCGACACCGCAAAACAGGTTATCCCTGATGAGTGTCTGTTTCGCGCCAAGATTTCTACCGATGGGGCAAGACAATGAATCAACTACCAGCGGTGTTCACCGTGCTGACGATCGCCAGCGTTTTGACCCTCGCTACATCGGCGCACGCTGGCGAAGATTTTGACCGCCCCAATATCGTCTTGATTATGGCGGAAGACATCGGCAATGACTTGGCATGCTACGGCACCAAGGGTGTAAAAACGCCGACGCTCGACAAGTTGGCTGATGACGGGATGCGTTACACACGTTTCTACACGAATTCACCGATTTGTTCGCCCAGCCGTACGGCTCTGATGCTCGGCATGTACCAGACTTCCTGCAATGGGCACAACCATCGCAGTAACGTCAAAGGTGCATCGGGACTGCACTACATGACGCACTATCTGAGGCAAGCCGGTTACGTCAACCTTGTCGGCTCGAAAGTCATCCAGCGCAAAAGCGGCAAAACCGATATCAATGTGCGTCTCGATGAACCCTTGTTTGACAAATCGAACCCAAAACCGGGACAACCGTTCTTTCAGCAAATCCAGCTTCAAGTGACGCACCGCCAAGCGAACGACTCACGCTGGCAAGATTTGCGCGCGAGCAAGAAACTTCCCGTCAGCACACGCGAGGTCGAAATACCGCCGTATCTTCCCGATACACCGGAGGTTCGACTGGATTGGGCGACGTACCTTGATCAGATCGAACAGGCAGATCTGGAAACGAGTCAGATCATTGCGGACCTGAAAGAAAAAGGGCAACTCGATCGTACGATTCTCATCTGGATCGGTGACAATGGTCGTTGTCAGATTCGCGGCAAAGGTTATCTCTTTGAGGACGGCATCAAGTGTCCGATGATCATTTGGGGTAAAGGGATTGAGCAAGGCAAGACCGTGAATGACCTTGTCTCCGGCATTGACCTGACCGCCACGATTTTGGCGCTCGCAGGTATCGAGAAGCCTGCCCAAATGCAGGGCCAGGCATTCCTTGCCAATCCTGGATACGAAAGCAAACAATACGTCTTCTGTGCCCGCGACCGCTGGGACGAGATCGTCGATTGTAGCCGTGTGATCGTCGGTGAGCGGTACAAGTACATTCACAACTTCATGCCCGAAGTCCCGTATGATGCCGGTCAAAAATATCTCGATACGGACAATGTCAGACCGATCCTGCCACTGCTGAGACAAATGAATCGGTCCCGAAAGTTGAATGCGGCTCAGGCCTATTTCTTTAGGCCTGAGAAAGAGGTCGAGCAGTTGTATGATCTTCAGCAGGATCCATGGGAACTCCACAACCTCGCGGCATCCGCTGGGCATAACAGAACGAAAGCAGAATTGCGTGAAAAACTATTTCAGTGGTTCGTCTCGACGAACGATCAGGGTCTCACGCGTGATAACCAAGGTACATGGAAGCCGAAATTGGAAATGCAAATGCAGACACCTCGTTGACCCGGATGCTTCCTCGGAGTTGGGCAAGTGTTTCAAGAATCCCTACGTTCACTCATCGGCTTCCTAACCCTTGCAGCCTTGACGGGTTGCCAGCGTCCCCAGGATCTGCCTCCTGTCGCTGCCGAACCGAAATCGTCATCGATCGACAGTCCGATGTGGGTCGATCTTGGCACGGCGGCCCCCGTTGCAATGGCCGTTCGCCCAGATGGACGACAAGTGATCGTTTCGGCTCCGCCGGTCACGCATGCCTACGCATTGCCGTCGGGAAAACGAATTCACACTTGGCCGCGGCAAGTCTTGGCGTTCTACAGTGGGGATGGAAAAACAGTCCTTACGGTGTCGGATTCCGTGACGTCGGTATCGGATACTCAATCGTTTCGACCGCTGCAATCTTTTCCCTCTCCATGGCCGAATCAAACCAACGAACGACCGCCCTTCGCGGCAGCGATCAGCCACGACGGATCACGAATTGCGGTCACCGATCTTTCTCAGGCAACCAGTTACCATTCACCAAGCGTCATCCGTGTCTTCGATTGCACCAATGGCACGGAATCACTTTCCATCTTCGTTCCTGAAAAAGCTAAGGTGCAGTCGATTGAGTTTTTGCTCGATGCCACACGGCTGCTTGTGCAGTACACCGGATCAAGCGACCCTCTGTACAATGGAACCAGAGAACTATGGGATCTTCAGCATTCCGAAGTACTCGTAGAGTTTGCACGCGCCGCGAAGGTCATTGCGAGCAAAAGCCGCAAACGGATCGCAGTCGGAAAAATCGATCAACCAACGAAGATCACCATCCATGATGCGGGAACGGGCAGGTTGCAAAACGAGTTTCATCATCCTGACCTATTGCGTGACTTCTGCTTTCGACCGGACTCGAATCAGATCTTGATTGCCAGTGAGGTTCCGCGATCAAAGGCAGCTCCTGATGAGGCATCCGACTCACCGCCATCAAAGAATCCGATTGGCCGGATCACGCAGTGGGACATCGCGTCTTCGAGAATCACTTTTGAACAGACCGATGACGAGTTTCCATTTGCAAAAGCGATGTACGACGCCGAAGGGGATCGAATCTTCGGGGCGCTGGAGAAACCAACGGGGCTCGATGAGGACGTTGACTTCTATTTATTGGGCTGGGACGCGACGACATCAACGTCGATCACGACGCTGCCACAGGCGTTTTTCAGTTATCGAATCGGCGACGTTGTTTTCCTACCTGGCTCGGATCAGGTCGTTGCGTTACAAGAACCATTTTCGCTACGCAACGTGAACACCGGCGAAGCAATCACGCCACTCGGCCGCTATCGGGTCGCTCAGACGCACGTTCAATTCAAGGCAAACGAACCGTCGATCTATTCCGGTTCGTCTCTGACGGATCTTCGGTCTGGGTTGTCCTCTTCCTCGCGTATCGGGCCGGCCGACCAATTTGTACAGAATGGCAAGACGCTTTTTAGTAGCCGACATCCAAGCCTGAGCCTTTTCGATGTCAAATCAGGTAAGCCCTTCTGGGATCTCTATCTCGAGTGTAGTCCGTACGCAGCGCGTAGCACCGAGATTACCAAAGACGCCCGCTCCATTGTCCGATCACAGCCCACCAGTGACAATACAATCGACGATGCACGTGTCTTGATCATTCAACCGGAGGCACCGGATTCGCCGAGGATTCTGCATCGCTATGCGGCTGCTATTGCCATCCATCCTTCGGACAAGCAATTTGCTGCCGCCTCGGATCAATCCATTGAGGAATTCGATATCGCGAGTGCAGGGCTGTTGGGAAGAATTGGTGAGGTCCCAGGACGGGTGCTCGACATGGCCTACACGGCCGACGGTTCTCAGATCGCGGCGTGCGGCGTTATCGACCATCGCAACCCGCAAACGCGTACTAGCAAATCCAGTTTCGGGTGGGCTTGGCTGTACGATCGTGAAACCCATCAAGTTCAACCGCTAATAGGACACACTGCGGTGGTTACATCGCTAGCGATTGACTCGCCACGACATCGCTTGGCAACGAGTTCCAACGATGGCACGGTGCGTTTGTGGAACATGGAAACGGGTGAGTGCTTGTGGGTCTATAAGGGACACCATAGCCAGATCGATTGCGTTGATATCAGCTCGGATGGAAAACTGATGGCTAGCGCCGGCGTCGATGGCATCGCAATTTGGAACATCGCCGGCGTGGTCGATCCTGATATCCAACCGGCTCAACTTGCCAGTGAGTTTACGTCGGCACAAAAGACAGAGACAACCAATGAAACGCCGGGCAAAGCGGCTTCCTCAACACCGCCACCCAGTCCTGCCCAGGGCACCGCCCAATGGGATGTCGTCAAGGTGGGGGATACAAGCAGAGTCCATTTTCACAACGCGTCGGTGGATCCGTGGCTACAGCAAAATCGCAATGCCCACCAAGCGTTACGAAGACGCGAAGTACCTCGGCGACCGAACGGCGTGCCCTCGGCATATAGCGGCCCATCAAGCCAAAGTAGCAACGGTGAGCGACTGCTGTTTACCAAGTTTGCAAAACCTTTCGTCAAAGTATTTGATTCCAATTACGAGGAAGTCCAAAGTTGGCCGATTCGTGCATCCGGCCAAACCGCCGTGATTTCACCGGATGGAGACTGCGTTTTCATTGTGCGTGATGTCGAAGGTCACAGCACGGGTAAAATACATGTCGATATCTACGACGTCGAGTCAGGAGAACGGTTAGGGAAGATTCAAGACATTGATGCCCGCTGGGGCACGGCCATCGACATGGATCCGCTGGGACGAACGCTGCTACTTCGAGTCGATAACAACAGCATTGATTTGCGTGAAATCGCGACCGGTAAGTCGCTCGGCCAACTCCGCTCAACTCCGGCGGGTGCGGGACGCAGTGCACAATACAGTCCCGATGGGCGTTTGATCGCAATGGGCAAATATCCCGACACGGAAATTTCACTCTGTGATCCTTTGACCCTCGAGCCAATCCAGACCATCGTCAATGACTTGCCGGTTCGCTGGTTCATCTTCACTCCCGATGGAAAACGAATCCTGGCGGGGCAACCCTACGCGCAATCGCGGACCTGGCTAACGATGTGGGAGATCGATGATGCGGAATCGACAAGTGTTCGTCGCCTTTGGAGCCATGCCGGACCCGCAGGCGACAACGGCTTCTTTTCCGATGACGGTCGTCGCTATCTGTCGCCAGCAAATTGGAATCTTTGGACGCTATGGGATACCGATAACGGGCATGTCGATGTTGCGATCCTCACCAGCCTCACAAACTCAAAAGACCAATTCGCCCTATCCGCCGACGGCCAATCCATTCATTTCTATGCCAGCGACGGCCCCCAAGTATGGCCACCACCATGACAGAAAAACAATCTCCTCCGCAGAATCGTGTTGGTGCTGTCTCATCCATGAGCGAACCGGTGCTTGGTGTGAGATACGGAACAGATGGAAATCTGTACGTTTTCCTTACTGTTCCGTTTTGGATCATCGCCACACTGGTCGGATTTGCTTCATTATTAGCCTTCGCACGCCTTAGTGACTAGCTGTCCTGCCTAGGCATCTGGTTGCTGTGTTAATCATCACGGCGTTGTTTTTACTCGCTCTCGTTCCCTTCTTCGCGTACACTGGTGACGGTCGGTGTTATGCCTACAACTGACACATAGCGAGGTCCAAAATGATGCGTCCCAGCTTCGTTTGTTTACTGGTCTTCAACATGGTCGCGGCTATTGCTACCGAGTTACCCGCTCAGGCCCCCACGCCGGAGTCGAGCGCGCGTGAACGGTTCAACCAAGTGTTCGTCAAAGTCATCGTGCCCATCACCCCTCACACTCCGAAGCAGGACGGCCCCGTCGTTGAGTCTTGGGTTGCAGAGCAGCTCAAACAACTGGGCGAGTCCGAATACTTTGCTGTCACAGACTGGGTGCCTGTTTGTGATGGGCTGCTTGCGGACGATATCGTAGACAATTGCGTTCCTCTTAACGGCAAACTCCCCTATTGCCCTGTCGGCGGAGACATTCCTGAACGGGAAAACGGTCGCTTGCTGGTCAGCGTTGGTGGCTTTACGCCAGTCGGTGGCGAGGCGAACATCAGGCTGCCGGATGAACCAGGTAGTCGAGCAGTTGGCCCCGTGCGGTTGCTTGTTGGCAAAGAAGGAAAGCGGATAAAGATCGAAGAAGGGCTCCCATACGTGGCAGTCATCATTGCGCCGCCACCTCAGGAGAGAGTCGCGTCACGCGGCGATACCAAATAGGCAGAACAAAGCGGTGAACCCGAGGCGCCGATCACGCGGATCCGAAAGCATCGTTTTTTGGCGGCGTCCCGGTGACGGGTAACGACTATACCTTCAGGAAATTCTTGTGATGACTCGACCATTGTTTGCTGCATTCGTCATGTTGGGACTGGTGGGGTTCGGCTACTACGCTCAGGCTGAGAAGGGCGACAATCCTCAGGCGAAGGACGATTTAATCGCGTTGCAGCAGAAGCGTATCGAGCTGCTTGAAGAGCGAGTGTCGACCATCGAGCGCTACGTAAAGGCGAACGTTGGTAGCAGGTCGGATATGGTTGCGGCGCAGATGGATGTCGTTAATGCTCGGCTTGACTACGCTCAGTCCAATGATCAGAAGCAGAGCCTCCTTTCAGAATTGCTCAAGATGTATGACCAGCAGATTGAGGTTGCTGAAGTTAAGACACTCGCACCGATTAGTCCCGGACGTAGTGCCAAGAACGACCTCGCCGCAGATTCTCGATTGCTGCTTTTGAGATCGGAGCGAATTCGCATTCAGATCGAACGGGACATGCTCGACTAATCACGGCATAACCATCGGATGCAACGGAGGCGTCGGCCCATCCGACACCCCAATTAGGGTAGTTCGAGTCAAAGGGAATTTTCGTCCGCATCTGTTTTTATCGACTTGAACGTCGCCTTGAGCTGCAAGCTGGCTCTGGCACAATCAAGTCATTATGCTGGGATGCGGGTGACCATAAGGACCGGTGGTCAGTTTTTACGAATGGATCCTCAACTCCCGGTCCCCGCTGATCGCAACTCGTTGAACTTAATCGAAGTGCTCCGGTGCAGTGCGCGGTGACTGCGAACACGTGGACAATGGGGTGACGCTGAATGGGGCGGCTCCGGTGCAGGCGGTGGTCCCGTCAACGCTGGCACGCTTCCTGCG
>NZ_SJPV01000010.1:0-103114 GCF_007860135.1 Novipirellula artificiosorum | reverse complement strand
TTTGGTGGTGCGAAAACACCGTTTACAGGCACCCTTTGTTCAACCGGACGCCTCGTCTGTGGGAAATGTGACGTTGACGAGGAAGGTTCATGCCTCGCCTTCGACTCTCCCAGTGGAGAGGGTGAAGAGCGTAGACGCTCTATTATCAAGCACTTAGAAACGGAACAATTTCTCGCATCGGTAGAGGCCTAGCCTGCGCCAGGTTTCACGGAATGACTCGTTGAGATGTGCTTACAGAAAGGGCGAGACGGGAAGCCTTCACTTAGTCGACCGAAACAATGCCGTTTCGAATCGCGTACTGAACCAGTTCAGCGGTGCTGCTCAGTTCCAACGCTTCCATGATGCGAGCACGATGCGCTTCGGCCGTTCGCACTGAGATTTTTAGCAGTGATGCAATCTGTTTCGCTGAGCTACCTTCGGCAATCAATTGCAAGACCTCTCGCTGCCTGGCCGTCAATCGCTGCGGTGAGCCGCTGGAGGATGCATCACCATCGCGATAGGACTGGAACAATTCACCCGCAATGATGGGCGAGATATAGGTTTGTCCACACAGTGCTTCACGAATGGCGGTTAATAGCTCTGACGTCACTGAGTGTTTTAATACGTATCCGGAAGCCCCTGCATCTAAAGCCCGGCGAGCATACGCGACGTCGCGGTGCATGGTTAGGAAGACGACCTTTGCCGTGACGCCTGCGTCGCGAAGCTGGACCGCAGCTTCAATTCCGTTCAGCAATGGCATTGTCACATCGGCAACGATCACCGCTGGCAACAGCCTTTTCGCAGCAGCCACAAGCTCGCGTCCGTCGGCAACAACACCGACGACTTCAAACTCGGCTTCCAATAATCCACGCACTCCCTCGGCTAGAATTTGATGGTCGTCGGCGATTAATACTCGAATTCGATTCATGGCGATGACATGTGACCTAGCGTTGCCCGTAAGCCAGCACGAAGTGGCAGAAATCCACCCGGACTGAGTGGCACGTGAACTTCGACCGAGGTGCCCTGTCCCGGTTGTGAACTGATTTCAATGGTTCCGTCAAGGAGATGCACACGCTCCTCCATGCTCGAAAGACCTAGTCCTGGCTGCGAGTTTGCGATCTTTGCATCAAAGCCAACTCCTTCATCGCGAACCTGTAAGACGAGTTCGGATCCACTCACAAAGAGCTTCAAGGACGCTTCGTTGACCGCGGCATGTTTTGCAAGATTCCGCAGACCTTCCTGGGCAACACGATAGATCGACAACGCGATATCCTGCGGCAAATCCGGCGGCACATTTTCGATTCGGAGATCAATCAAAATTGCTTCACGTTGTGAAAACGCGCTGCACTCGGATCGTAACGCCTCAGCTAGACCCAGATCATCAATGATTGACGGATGCAACTGGCGTGAAAGCGCATGCACGTCGTCAGCCAAACTGACCAGCCGCTGACGAATCGAATTCACCATCGGCATCTCCATTTTGCACTCCGTCAGTTGAGATTCGAGGTTTGCCGCATCGATTCCCAGCACCGCAAGCCGCTGGGTCCAGTCGTCATGCATTTCACGAGCAATACGAGACCGCTCTTCCTCTTGTGAGATCAGCAGACGCGAAGTGAGTTGTCGCAGCCCGTCTTTTGCTTGACGCAACAACTTCTCTTTCTGCTTGAGAGTTTCATCGGCGCGTTTTCGGGCCAACGCGTTGGTGAAAATATCACCGATCATGCGCAATCGCGGAATCAATTCGTCCGGTAAACAGCGGGATGATCGCACGGAAGTGAAACCGATGCCGCCCACGACATTGCCCATCACCATCAACGGAATCGTCAGGTTGGTCTTCAGCCCCGTCCGCGCACAATATTCACGCTCGCCAGTCGCATCGGGTGGCAAATCGTCAGGCAATCGAATCACGGCCCCTTGGTGGATCAGCCTGGTGTAAACCGGAAGCTCCGAACTCAGCATGATCTTCGCTGAAGGTGGTACCCCTGGTAACTGGTACGAGTGGGTCACGAGCAATTGTTTGCCATCAGCAGAAACTTCGCCCAAGCCGCTCCGGTCCATGTCCAACATTTCAACGATTCGTCGCAATCCCCACTCGATATGAGCGTCGACCTCGCTAGCGGGAATATTCACGAACATAGCGGACAATTCGGTCAGCAACGCCTCAAAAGATAAACGTTTGCTCATCGCTGCACCCAACGGGCAACCCGCTTCGTCAAGCTCGCGGTACATACTCGAATCAAGAACGTTCATTCCCGTCCGAACCGCCGGCACAACTTCCATCGGAATCGGGCATGCAATGACCTCTTCCGAATCAGCATGCGATGCCGGATTATTGATTGTTCGCTGCTGAACGGTGAAGTGGTGAATCATTCTTTCGTTTGTCCTGAGTGCGCCTATTGTACACGACAAACTAACAGAACCCACCTCGAATGAGGATCAGGGATTCCCCTCATTTCTAGTTGAGACCAACCTACCAAGGTTTGCCATACTGGCAGACCGAACAGTACCTCGTCCGCTCAAAAAACTTTGCTGACCAATCAAGCCTTGTCGGACTCGACTGCCATTGGCTTGAGAATTCGCAGGAGTTCTTCGGTTGTTTCAGGATGTTCGGTAAGCTCAGTATGAGTCGTCTCGATCAATCGTTCACTGAGGGTATTTGGGTGCCGGGCGCTCTCGACTGGAACCACACCATCAGCGGGCGTGCCGTCCCTCAATCGCTTCCCCGTCCCGATGATCGTATGCAGTTGAACGCTTGGGTTGACGGGCGTTTGAAAGGCCGCGATCGACAACGTGTTGTCAGGACGAAGGAACGCGATACTCGCCGGCAAATTCTTCTCAAGCGATCCTTTGAACAAGCCCGGATTCTGTTCTTTCAGCGATTCGAATAGACGTCGGCGTTCCTTTGGCTTTCGGACAAGCATTGACCCGAGTTGTCCGACCCAGCTGGTAGCGAACGGAGATCCTTGATGTGGGGTGCCAATGAATACAACCCGTTTTACAAAAGGCAAGGGTTCAAAGAAAAAGAGCGAATCGATCTCGGCTCGTTGCTCGTTGGAAGTCTCGACGGCGTCTACGGGACGGCTGGCGATTGCGTTCCACAGAGCTGGACTGCGTTGTGTGATTTGCAGTTTCGAAACAAGGCCTCCCATGCTGTGTCCGACTAAGACCATTTGAGACAACGCGAAATCCGTCCCTGATGGGTTACAGAAGGCAACGGCTTCGGTAAGGGCCTTCCTCATCTGGGCAGCTGACCGCACAAACGGCTGACCGGTTGGATACTGAAAGAGCCAGATTTGATAGTGTTGATTGAACCAAGGTTCAGCCCGCAGGTCGTTGATCAGATCAATCCAGGTGATTCGGTCGGAAAGCAGACCATGGACAAAGACCACAGGGATTTTCCCTGACTGGTAGGGTTCGATCATTCTCAAGCCAGCCGCTTCGTCGGTCCGTCCCGGCATCATGAAACTTTGGAAATTGTCACGGTCAAATTGACTCTGGGCTAGAGCAAGCGGCGCGGAAACGTTGCGAGCAAGGTCCCAGGTTTGATCGTCATGGTTGACCTGCGTGACGCGAACCGGATCATACAGATCCAAGACAGCTAGGACGCGCCGATCCGTCGCACTTGGGTCGCTCTGATTGGAGATCAACTGAAAAGCCGTTGTTCGAGTCGGTCGCAAGACAGCGGTCGCTGCGAAAGGAATTGACTTTGCCTGATACGGCGGCGGCTCCGTCTTGTTTCTCGTGACCAGCAGTGGTACTCCCAGCCCGGGCTCGTCCCAGTAGCGGGCGAGCTTGACGCGATTAAACTTCGGAACAAGTTGCAACTCATTGAAGTCTTCGGCTTGCCAGGGGAAATCATGGCGAGCGATTTCGATCAGTACCTTTTCGCCATTCGAGGTCGTTATCGCGATGCCCTTATGCGGATCGAGCAAACCGTGTTGGCTCGCGCTCGCGGTCAGTTGTTCCAGACTGCGATGATAGATGTTCCACGCCGCGCTTGCTTGTTCCTGTTTGGTTTCAACTGCCGTATCGATCGGTTTCAGCAGGGGCCAACACATCAGTGCGGCCTCGGCGTAAAGCGAGACGCAATGCGGATCCGAATCTCGCTGAGCCTGTTCCGCAAGTCGGACGAACTCAACCGCGTCAACCAATCGGGAATCATCCGACAAGCCCGAGATCGAACTTGCTAATTTCGCATGTACACTCTTGGGGCCTTCGACATTCTTGGATTGGGTCGGAGCGAAGTTGCCAACAAGACCGCGTGACCACAGATTGGCCACCGAATTGCTGGTACTGCATCCCGACCCGACGCATACAGCCAAGCCAATCAAATAGTACGCGAGTGCAGAAATTGGACGGCAAACCATGAAAACAGCCTTTTGTATTGCTTATGCAGCGGATCGATGCGTCGCCGTCGACACACGTGGTCGAACTCGGACTCGAAGCACCGGTCTTTGCCCAACCGTTTGGAACTTCGCGTCCGCAAACCAATCCGCTAATTGTGGATCCATATTTCGGGCCGTCGATTCGATTTCGGTCGGACGGCTACCAAAGGAGATATTGCAACAGATCAGTTCTAAAATCTCAGCATGCTCAAAGTACGAGGTGTGAACCAATTCTTTCCCAGATAACCTCGCCTGAATTTGACTTGCCGCTTCACTGCCATGCTGCCACCACTTGACACCTGAATCGTGATCGTCGCCAGCAAATGTTCCATGCACCAAGATCGCGACCGACTCGGTGCCGGTTCCGCTCATATTGATAATGTCCCGGACCATTGCATTCACCGTATGGATTGTTAATTCAGCAAGACTTGCACACGTTACGCAATTTTGCACGTGGATGCCAATGTCATTTTGACGACACCCCCATTTTGGTACCCTAGCATCCTCCGATCATCAGGCTGGCTTTCGTTTTCGGTCCCTGCTACGGGGTACGTTCCGGGGCGACTGACCACGACCGTGCCACCTTGGTCCACGGCACGTTGCAAAGCGAGCGTGTTGTCCGCACCACCGGCCTCGGGCGAGAAACCAAAGGCAGCGGCATCGGCCCAACCCTGAGACTGCGATATTGGCATCTGCTCGTGAGCGCATGACAACTCGGTATGCCATGCCAAGCTCAGGACAATCAACGCGATGTGAGTCAAGCCATTTCTATCCATGAAAGAACTCCGGAACTCTCATTTCTAAAATCAATCAGTCTCTGCACTCTTTGAAACGCCCACCTTTTCAAATGGGGCTCTCCCAAGGAATGGGAGCATGCGGTCATACCTATGGTGATCACAACATCTGGCAGATGTGGTTACCCACGCGACCTCCGACGTCGATCGCACGCACCCCCTGGACCGAGACTCTGCATCACCCGGGGTCCCAGCAAATGAAGTACTTTCGCGAGCTCTTCGAGGCTCGGCCTTTTTGGAAAATGCGCCGGGACAAGGCGATGACGATGGATTCCGAAAACGTCCATGCAGGGTGGGCTCAAGGCGGCTCGTTCGGTGTCGTCTACCTGCCGCAAGGACAACCGGTCACCGTCTCGCTCGAGCAGGTTTCCGGAGAATCGATCAATGCTTGGTGGTTCAACCCACGACAGAATTCGAGCCAATTGATCGGAGAGTTCAACCACGTCTTCTCTGCCGCTTGCACGGTCGGCCTGTAGTATTTTTCATAGAACTCCGCTTCCCCACCATGCCGCTGCCAAAGCTGTTCTCCGCTCGTGGGCAGTGCGATCACTTGGCGATCAGAAAGAATTCAAGATCGCGATACGTGTCCACGTCTGGATACCCTTCGCAGGTTGGTGGAATCGCGAATCGAGCTTCGTCGGTGGGGAAAGCCGATTCGGCACGGAGTTGTTTCCGTGTCGTCGCGTCTTCCGGTGGGCCCTCACCAGGAAACATCGTTGGGGGATTCTTTCCATTACCTTCACGCCGAAGTCCCCAGCCGCCGGAGTAGTTGTCGCCGGCTCCTTTGATCAACGCAGGGCCGGGATCGGCAGCCAAATTGCGATTGGACAGCGTGAAGTTCCGCTCCGACCCTGCAGAAGAAAAACCGATCATGAATGCGTACTGTTTTCCCTTCTGGAATCGAAGCGTCTCGTCGTGGGTGAAATCCCATTTCAGGTAGGTCAACTTACCATCACCGGTCGCTGTCAAATCGGGGAGTCGCCCACCTTTGATGATACAAAGACTCTCGTACATCACACCTCTCACCGTATCGTCGCAACGGTGATTCTTTGAAAAGCCGTGAGTCGCATCCGTTCCCGGCGGGGTGCCGTTGTCATCAATCACGGGAGTTCCCACGACCTTAAAGAACTGAACGAACACCTCCGCATTCGCTGCGCCAGGAAGAAACGCTAAATCGGAATTGCCGGTTCGCAGTACGATCGCATCGAGCGTGAAGTTACATGGTGCGGTAAACACCTGCCCCAGATCGCGAGCGCGGCGATAATAGCCACTATCTTTCCACACGAATTCGGAGCGATTGCGAACGGAGGTGTTTCCCCCGAGACTCCCCCCCAATTGTTTGACCAACACACGCTCGGCCAGAACGCCGAGTACGGGTTGGACTCTTTCCCACTTGCGGGCCGTGCCCGATTCTTCGTCGTGATGCGAAAGGCCAGGTGCAAGCTTCCCCAGGGACGTCACCTGAAGTCCTTTGTCCCGAACTTGGCGAGCAATTTGCAGCACCGAGTTTTCTCGAGCCGGACGCTGGATTGACGACGCTCGTCTTTGAACAAGCTCTTTGGTCCGTTTCAGCAGCGACGGCACGTTGACTTTCTTGTCGCCACGATACCAATTATGCCACTTGCCCTCGGCCGCCTGTTGGCGAATCGACAAAAACTGTTCCAGTGCTTTCGCTGCTTCGGTAAAGGCAATCGGATCGTCCTGCGCCTGGATCATCGCCGCGTGATAACGATACAGTTCGCGCCAAAGTCTCGCCTGCATCAGGAAATGGATGTCATGAAACGCCCGTTCACGCCTCGTCAATTCGGACGCCGGATAGTTATCGATCAGCGTCCCAATCCGCTCAATCGCATCGCCGAGTTGCCGTTGCCGTAGAGCGATTTGTTTGGAGTCCATTCCCACCGGGTTCTTATCGCCTCGTTCATAACGAGCCAACATCGCTTTCGCCGACTTGAAGACCGCCGCATCCTGCATCGCTCGGCCGGGGCCGAGATCAAATAAACAATCATGTAGCTCTTGATAGGGATCATGCAAAACCGATGGTGCAAAACGGTCCCAAAACGTCTCGATCTTCCATTCGTCCAGGTTTCGCGTCATTTCCATCGAAGCTTGAATTCCCAGCACATGCTCACGCACGTTGCTAACGTTGAAGATCACATAATCTAAGTCACCGTTTATTGCAACTTCCGTTAGCACATCGTGAATCTTCGCTGGCTTGGATCCCTGCAGCAAATGCGGCCCCGACGACCAGAACGCAAGATGATAGTAGGCACCGTATCCGTACTGCGGATAGCGCTTGGAATGGTGGAAATCGTCCTGCATGAGCTGGGTTTCACCATGATCCGAAAAGACCACCATGATTCCCTCGGGGAATTCTAAGCTTCCTTCGCTCATCAATTCGGAGCCCTCGAGGAACAGTGTCGTCGTCGCCGGTGGTTCTTCCCGTTGGTCGATCTCTTTCACCATTTCCCATTGCTCGGCGATCGCTTGGGAAATCAATTTGCCTCCTTGTTCGCGATTGACGGAGTTGTCACTGTTCCAAATCGCCGTGTCTCCCTTGCCACGCAAGCCCAATTGCCAAACGACTTGATCGCCTGCGATCTCGTACCAGCGCCGTGCAGATGCTCGCCAGACCTCGCGGACCTTTTCCGGATTTGAACCATAGAGGAACGCTTCCTCTTTGCCTCGTTCTTTCCAGTAGTTTTCGAAACCAAAATGGCTCACTCCGAGCGGTTCGATGTGATGCTGGCTGACATACAAACCTCGTCGCACGGCTCTGCGGATCAAATCGGCTTCGGTATCATTTAGGATGTAGATGAACGACGCAGGAATAATCAGGTTGCCTCCGCCACGCAGGCAGGCTTCGCAAACACGATCGATGACCTCGACCGAAGTCACTTGATGATAAAACGGATAGCGAATGTCACGTGGCCCGTTGGGTTTCTTCCATTCCGTCAACAAGTCCTCATCGTTGACAAACCAGCCACGATATCGAAACATGGGGTCTTCCGACTCGGTGTCGCCGACCGGTACATGGATCGACTGGCGTCGCTCTGGCAACAGATCTTTGAAGTACCAGTACGGATCGACGCCAAGAACATCCTGGCAAATGTGATACATACCGTAGATCGCACCGAGTCGATCCGCACCGATTACTTTGATGGATGTCTCACTCACGGAGACGCGATAAGATTCCGGCTTAAGCTGCGTCGCATCGATTGAAATAACGACGCGCGTGGGTGCGGTATCTGGCGATTCCGCCGCAACGCCAAAGACTTTTAACAGATCATCTCTCAGATCGTCGGCGGCAAGCTGAACGCCTGGCACATCGACGCTGCACTCGACCACGGTCGCAGCATCGAGCCTGCACGCCGGTGCAGTCGCGTGAACCATGCCGGGAATCATCAAACAAGAACCGATACAGATACCAGTTCCAAGGCAAAACCATTTCATGAGAGGTGTCACGGGGTCGTTCCAGGGGATTCCTTGAATGGATTGATTCGAAAAACACGTCGCAACGTTTGGTGCGGTCCCGTTGGGCTGCGTTGTTGATCACTCATTTGTTTGTCCGAGCGTCGAGTTCATCCAGCTTGAACCGTGTGCTCACAACCGAATGCTTCTCCGGTCCAAGCCTATACTTAATGTAAGTCGTGGCGATGATTGTGCCGTCTGGCAGTAATTCCACGCCGGGGTAGCCGCAGTCGCCAACCCGTTTGGCATGACTGTGGAGCAACTTGACGCGGTACTGACCTGGGGTGGCGTTCTTGATGTCGTTATAAGTACCAACCCAGGCGACGAAGTGTCCCTTCGTTGGACTGCCGATTGCTTGATCGCGAAACGCGATCACCCAGCGGCCGTCCCCTACATGAACGCCGACGTGGCGATCTCCGGTTAATCCCCAGGGCGTGTCGACGGGGTCACTCCAGTTTTTCCCTTCATCCTGTGAGAACATCATCAGACTGCGACCGGTGTGTGTATTTTCTCTCATCAGACAGCACAGTTCGTCTCCCTCGGGAGAGCGGAAAACGAACGGTTCGCAGGGGTTTTTTCCTTCGACTGCGGCAACGACACGAGGCTCTGACCATGTGAAACCGCCGTCGGATGTAAACGTTTGCAAAACACTGAGGGGTGTTCGATCCTCTCCACCTGGTCCTTTGTGATACATCCCAAGGTACCTGCCATCTGTTAATCGGACGACGCTGCTGAATGTCATCACACAGGGAAAACCGAGTGGTGGCTGCTCCTTCCATGTTTGACCACTATCCTCACTCATGATGCTAGGCATGCCGGGACCGCCACGCTTTCCCAAAGCAGCGGACCAAACCCACAGTCGAGATTTGCCGGCGGGGTCGATCAGACGATAGATACTTGGGCAGTTCTGGTGGGTGGAAAAACCGGCAGGCATTTTTTCGTCGAGGCGAGTCCATGTTTTCCCACCGTCTTCGCTGAATGCCATCGGCCCGGCGGCACCACCATGATTGATACACCAGACACAATAAATGGTTTTGCCGTCTGCCATCAGAACCGTGGTTGGATGGCCTTGGTAGAGGTTTTCGGTTCCCTGAGCGATCACGACTTGGCGATCGGTCTCACTCGAAATATCGAGCAAAGGAAGGTCGGGACCGTCTGCAGCAACCGATGGCCTCGGTACAGCGGACATTGCACAAAGAAGGAAAGTCGAAGCGAAAAACTTTGTCGATGGTTTTCGGTAGGTCATAGAATAAGTCTCTTTAGGCAGGGGGGAACCCATTTCGGAGGCAGGATGGTCAGCAGACGGATCATTGTACTTCAATTGGTCGTCTGTTTGCACTCGTCGCGTTGTATCGACGTGCAAATTGCCCTGTTCGTCGACTTGCTTTCGGGACCAAACGCAATCCAACTCTGGTTTTCCTTCACGCGGATCTACGTTTCCCGAAAGACGTGGAAAAGCCAACTCGGGGTCAGCCAAGTTTAAGCTGTACTGACAGTTCTCCAACTCCGAAGGTAGGGGGCGTTGTTTCAGCAGCTTGCCGTCTAATGTGACTGCGGCGGGCCGGTCAGCCCAATTGTCGGCTCGCCACACGCCGGGCAAGCCATCGACCGCTTTCCACACGCCATTCGGTGCCAAGTCGTTGCCGCTTAGCGTCGGCAAGCGGCCGTCGGAATCGCGAATGCCTTCCAGCACAATCGGCTCTTCGGGGGTGCCTGCCTTCTAAAGCTGGACCGATTCGCGGTAGATGCCAGGATACACGTGAATGACGCTTCCAGGTGGCACGCGTTTGACCGCGGCGATCTGGTCTTCATCAAGGTGCTGCAGCCCGTTGATTCCTTTCAGCGGATGGTTGATCACCCACCAACCGGGTCGGTTCGTCGCGAGCGTTTTCCTTTGCGAATCAAAGGTAACTGTTAGGTCGGTATGTTCGAGTAACAAATGTTGTCCGCCGCAGGTAATCACCGTTGCCGGACGTTTAGGCTGCCCCGGTACCTTGGGGGCGGGCAGCGGTAAACCCTCCTTCGCACCGCAGTTTGCAGCAGCGAGGCGGATAGAGAGCAGAAGAGCGATAAGGGGGATTCGAAGCGTCTCGGTAAACCGGGTTGGAGAGGAAGTCGTTTTCGATTGTCTAAGCGTCACTGTTTTGATACACATTCCCTTCACTCGAGGCAACGTTCTATCTCGTTTTGCTCGACAACAACCAACGGAGAATCATAGACAGGCAGGTTTTCGAACATGGTTCCTTGTCCGATGGGCTTGCATGTATCCGACGGCATTCTGTAGGCACGTCCGGTGAGCAAGTCGACTAATACGGGCTCTTCGAACTTGAGATTCGATGCCTGTAGTTTCATGCTTTCAAAATCGGGCTTTTCGCCCCGGCTTGTCATTTGCTCGCCAATAGGTGATCAGTCCACCGCCGCTCGGTCCGCGATAAGCGGAGAGTTCGATCTTCCTGTCCGCGTTTTCGGTATTGACGTCGAAATCGAGATCTTGGATGCGAAGCAGCGTGTTATCGAATACAGATGCCAAATTCTGGATAGCATAGTACCCTTGCTTGGCATGGTCGATCGTCTTGTCGTCATTGATCGCCATCAATCCCTTGTAGTTAATTTTATCGGGATACTTCATTTCACAGATCGTGAAGTCGCGATCCATTGTCTCGGCGCCAATCGACCAATTTGACGCTTTGATGTCACGAGCATGACGTGGCTTGATGCTGCCAATGTACGTGTAGTCTTTGCCAAGCTGTTGTTCGAGCGACGGTGCAGCCTGGGCGGTGGCCAGCACAGCCTCAAGTCCATTGCCGGCGGTGATGACGTTGTAGCCGGGGAAGACCGACAGTGCGATCGCGAGCGGAAAGGTCGCTGAGATTGTTGGACCTATATGGGGAACGAATCGAAGACAAGTTGCCAACACTCCCCACAAAATCGCATTCGGAAACGTTCCACCGTCGGTCATTGTGATGCCGATGATTGATAGCCCGAATGTCATGACGAAACCATGCGACGTGTTGATGATCGTTTGAGCCACCAGGTAACGAGGTCGAGAATCGTCGCGGGATTGTCAAGGCTTGGCCGGTTGGGTTCGATATTCTCGAACAATCCATCCTCCGCATTCCCATTGTTTTTTCCGCCAGCATTCCTCGCAAAACGTAAGCGTTCTATCTTCCCATGTTGACGGGGGCGGTATGATGTCGAAGACCGTGCGAAGGAGTGCTCAGCCGATGAACGCCTTGAACTACGTCAGCGGGAGTCGGTCCCGCTGATGAATGAGCTTCATGATTGGCTGATCGAAAAGAGCAACGATCCGCGCGTGCTGCCGAAGAGTTCACTGGGCAAAGCGGTTCGTTACGCTCTGAATCAG
This sequence comes from Novipirellula artificiosorum, assembly GCF_007860135.1. Lineage (NCBI taxonomy): Bacteria > Pseudomonadati > Planctomycetota > Planctomycetia > Pirellulales > Pirellulaceae > Novipirellula > Novipirellula artificiosorum. The sequence goes on along the minus strand of NZ_SJPV01000010.1, from coordinate 91,121 downwards.
TGGGGCGAACTGTCGGTGTTTCTTGGCGACGGAGCAATACCGTTTGACAACAATGAAACGGAGAACGAGCTTCGCAGCCTGACGATCGGCAGACAGAACGGGTTGTTCGTCGGCTCACATCGTGGAGGCGAAGTGGCCGCGGCGATGTACAGCATGGTCTCTTCGGCGGCGCGCCACCACTTGGATGTTTGGAGGCGTCGCTTCGTCGCTGGCCGAAGGATCAAGTGATTCGCCGAGTTGGGATGACTCGGGTCGAGTTGCAGTGGCTGATCGGCGACTTGAGCCACTCGTGCGTCAAAGGCAAAGCAGGCCGCGACGTCGAAGCGGTCAATGACCTGTGCGAGCACCTGGAGTGCGCCCAACGAACCGGCGACGGCGACTTGGACATTCTCTGGTAGCCGACGCCACTCAGTCGGACCTACTCAGGCTGGGGAGATAGAACGCTTACGTCGGACATCTGTAGTCTTTGCACAACCAGAGGAGCGGACACGCGGTGTGACCGCGCGCGTACAACGTGACCTTCTGGCGGCGGTGTCGCTGCGGGTTCAGGGTTTTCCCAATTCGTAAAGTTCGCCTACTTCGGTGTCACTTAATGCCTCGCCGAACAGGACGAGTTCATCGATTCGGCCGTTGAGGTTGCGTATCTTCTGGGGGCTGTACGTCGGTGGTGTGCCCCAGTTGCCGATTTCGGTATCCCCGAGTGTCAGGGGGACCGTGCTCTCTTGTATCCGCAGCCTTGCCAGAACCTCCCCGTTCGCAAAGTGGGTTACCTGCCTGGATTCACGATCATGGACCGTGGCCAAATGCATCCATCGGCCCAAGTGCGAGATATCAAGGAAGGGTTCGGAATCGTACGCCACACTCTTGCCGGTGCGCCCTCTAATCCCAAGCAGAAGTCGGCCATCGCCTCGCAATTGCCAGTGCGGCTCGCCACCGTCGAACCCGTTGGTCAGCATCAACGAATTGAACGCGCGATCCAGCCCGTCAAGACGCACCCAGGCGGCGTAGGTCAACGATTCATACGTGCCTGGAATGTGGAGACGCACACGATCTCCCGGGCGTTTGAACTCCAGGGCCCGTTTACCCGGCCAACGCCCCGATGACCACGCGCATCCGACGATCGCTCCGTCAAGCGATGGTTCCAGATCCCGGTGACTGGGGAGTACGCGGGGTGCATCGGGTTCAGGCTCAAACGAGTAGTAGCAGACAACTCGGGGATCGTTTTGCAGGCGGTCACGAAACGTTCGCCAATCGGCCACACGACCCTGGTTCTGCTCGGCTGCGAGTTGCTGCAATCTGGCAGACGAGACGAAAGAGTCGGACTCTGACGCGATCGCGTGAAATTCGCCTTGGGCGGAAACCGACACGCCGGACGTGGCCAGTACGTCTCGGCGTGATTGCAGGGATCGATTGGATTGGGCATCATACAATTCGACTTTGCCTTCAAACACGTGAACCGACGCGCTCCCGTCGTCGGCCACGTTCACTCCGAATTCGGTGCCCAGGTCGACCAATTCAAACTGCGGAGCCAGTATGGCAAATCCTTGCGATTGCGGGGGAACGTGAGCGCGAAGTTTCCCTCGCCGGCAAATCAGCCGGTCTGCATCCACGAATTCGAGGTCCGCAGGTCCCTCGACGACGACAACCGTCCCGCGATAGAACTCGAACTGAACCAGCCCCGTCTCAAGCTCCAGCACGCCGGGGGCAATGCTCGAACCGACATCGATCGAAACGTTGGCCCCCGGCCGAACATCGACCATCTGCGTCACAACGGCAACGCCTGCATCCAGCACGCTTCCGGTCGTTAGCGTTGGCCCGATCGCCGTGTCACGTTTCTCCGACTCGTTGCCGAACGGCCAGTTTACGATGGCCGCGAGCATGATCGAAGCGGCAATAAGGGGCGCCAGGACGAGCAGGAGACGTCGCTGCCGTGTCCGCAAGCGTTTCGCGCCTGCCTGTGCGACAGCCTGCGATTCAATAGACTCCAGCGGAAGCTCTTCTTCGAGCAGCGACACAAGTTGCATGTGCTCGGCGAAACGGCGGGCAGCGCCGGGCTGCTCCCCGAGCAATTCCTTGAGCTCGGCGGCTTGCTCGTCTCCCAGATTGCCGTCAAGGAGTAAGCCGATCAGCTCATCCAGCTTTGGAAGCCATTTCTCTGATCGATAGCTCATTGGGTTCCCTCCGCCTGTACGCGGTCATTGATGCAGTCCAACAGGAGGCCGTGGATTCGAGTAAGACGCTTGTACACGGCAACGCGACTGCGTCCCAATCGCTGGGCAATTCCGGAAACTGGCCGATCCATTGCGTATCGCGCCACAAGCAGGTCTCGGTTTTCATCGCTCAGTGTTTGAATGCAATGCCCCAACGCAACCCGTCGATCCTCGTACTCGCAACTGACTTTGGTCGCTTCGTCGGCCAGGATCACAAGTAGTTCATCATCGAGAGGCAGTGGCACGCGCTGCTGACGCCGCCGCCAATTCAAGATCGTGAGCCTGGCAATACTCATGCCCCAGGCAGCGAAATCGGTTCCCGGTTCAAAGCGGTCGAACTTCTCCCAAAGCAACATGCTCACGTCTTGCAGGATGTCGGCAGCGGCGGCCCGATCGTGTACCAGCGACAGAATGAAGCCGTGGATTCGGCGTTGATTCGACACCAGCAGTCGGGAAAACTGTTGCACCCGGTCGTTTTCTCGCGGAGGTTGCTGGTCCATGCTTATGGGCTGTTCAATTCGTGATGTTGGCTGCGTTAAATGATATCGCCGTCCCGCGCGAGTTTGCATTCTTGTGACCGGTAGCCTCAACTCGCAGCGTGTGGATGCCAGCTTCAAGATCGTCACTGCGGTAGCCCGTCACGTCGCACGTCTCGGTTGCGTGGTACAGGTCAAGGCGTCCCTGGCTCTCTCCGTCGAGAAAAATCTCCGCGATGCCCAGGTCGGCATCTTGGACGCATTTGTATTCAATTCCCGTGCCATAGAAGTAGACTTCGAAGGCATAGCCGAAGTCCACCCGGAATTTGTAGTATTGTCCGAGGTAGGCGTTGGGGCTAGAGACCATCTGTACGCCGTTCTTCACGCGTCGATAGATCTGGGGACTGATTTCCGGATCCCAACTGTCGTACTGCCGCATCATCGCTTCGTCGCCAAAGGTGATGCTGATCGCTTGGCCGTCAGCGTCCTTCAGAGTCACAAAGGGAACTTTGGCCAGAAACTGCGTCGGGTTCAAAACGTTTTCCCAATCTTTACCCCGGTTGGTCGAGCGGTAGATGCCGTCGATCGCGGGCGCGAAGATGGTTCCATCCTCCGCGTAGCTGCCGGAAAACGTCAGGCCGGTATAGAGGAATTTTCCCTTGAGGCCGAAGTAATTCCAAGTCTTGCCGCCATTCACCGACCGCAGCACCCTCTCGCCGAACGTGGTGGCGTAAAGTGTGTTGTCGGCGGCATAGGTTGGCGAGAAGACGAGATTGTTGATGTAGTACTCGTTCAGATTGAAATCGCTCGATCCAAACGTCGCCCCCCAATCACGCGAACTATGGAGTTGGCCCCCGGCGTTCATCACCAGAACCAGGCCGTCCTTGTCGAAGTTGGGCGAGACGAATATCTGCGAGGCGTTGCCCCGGAAAACGTGCTCCCAGGTGTCACCCTTGTCCTGCGACCGAAAGACTCCCTGGCCCGACGCGCAGAACATCAGGTTCTTCTTCGAACCCACGGGGGGGAAGGCGAAGGCATTGATGTAGTTGGATTCGCTGCCGACAATCACGCGTTTGATTTCCCGCGTCTTATCGTTGTACTTCCAGACGAACTTCTCCTCGACGTCAAGGATATGCCTGGGGACGGTGAACATCAGCAGGATTCCATCGTCGGCAAACTGATGGGACACACCCAATTCCCGATGCAGTACCGGCTGGTTGTAGTATCGGGATATGTCCAGTTCGGGGATCTGGGACCAGGTATGGCCCGCGTCGGTCGACCGATACAGCCCGGTGGAGATATCGATGACGAAGATCGTCTTGTCCTTGTCGTAGGCGGGCGAGAGCTGCATCCCGTTGGCAAACGCGGACGTGATTCCGATGTTGGCCGACTCCCATGTACTGCCGAGGTCGCGGGAACGGGAGATGCCGCTGTTGTACGTTGCCGTGAACACGTCCCGGGACGCGCCGCCCGGAGCGGGATAGACGTAGTATCCCCACTTTGTGTTCCAGACGTTGATATGTCGCCAGAAGTCGCCGCCGTCGGTGGTCTTGTAGAACCCGGTTGTCTTCCCCAGCAGCAGTGTGCGGTCCTTCTTGTAGTCCGGCGAGAACAAGAGTCGCGTGACGAGGATATCGGTATGATGCACCCAGCGGTTCAGGCCATTGGATCTCAGTTGCCAGTCCTCCCCTTCGTTCTCGGAGAGAAACACGAAACCTTTCGCCGTTCCTACTGCAATGGTCCCGTCCTCCGCATAGTACGGCGAGAACGCTATCTTGCAGACGTAGTCGTTCGTGCGACGGAAAACCTCCTGCCACGACCTTCCGGAATCGTCGCTTCGCAGGACCGTGCCGTCCTCTCGGAAACTGGGCGAAAAGGTATGCCCGGTGACCAGCGTCCGGTCCATGCCGGCGTGAGATTCGGAGAACGTCTCCCCAAAATTCGTCGAAACGAGATGGGCCTCGCCGAATTGGGTCGAGGAAGCGAAGACCAAGCCGTCCTCATGAAAATTCGGGCTCACGTCCAGCGAGTAGATAATGTCATGCGGGACATGGGCATGGGCGATGCTCGCCATACACGCAAGGAAGATGCACAGGGCGGTTTGTCTAATCGTGAGTTGCATGGCGGCGTCCGGTCAATTATGAATCTCGATTCGAAAGGGCTGCGGGGCATACATGGGGGAATGTCACCATCCGTGTATCTGTAAACCTGCCGTCGAAATTTCTTCTGGGCTTCTCAAATCTAAGCACTACCTTTGCCACTCTACGCCTTCACCCTCCAGTCGGGAGGGTCGGACGCGGTAGCGGCCGGGGAGGGGCTGGATAGAGATTCCGTAGAAAACACGCCAATTCTCCCATGAGAGGTTTACAATCCTGCCTTGTCGGACATTCCCCAGGTGAAAATCGAGGAATTGGCAGAGTCACGTTACATTGCCACCAAGAAAACAAAGGCGATAGAAACATGCCAAAATCGGCAAGAAATCTGGAGTGCAGGACTTTCATAAAGCTGACATTGCTGTTGAGCCTTGCCCCCGCACCCCGACGCCCCCCTGAGAAATCGGAGTGCCCCATGACACGACGTTCCACGCACAATTCGATCCGCCCCATCGCACGGATCGCACTGGTCATTGCCATGCTGCTTTCAGCTCGCCCGACGCTCGGCGTTGAACTGGACAAGTACGGCGGCTGGACTGGAATCCAGGGCGAAGAGACCGGGTTTTTCCATCTCGAGAAGACGGGCGGTCGCCACTGGTTCATCACACCCGAGGGCAACGTGTTCTTCCCTGTCGCGCTCAGCCATCTCTACTCCGGCGAAAGCGACGTCGCCTGTCAGAACGTCTACGGCGGCGACAAAGACGCCTGGATGAAGGACTCGTTTGCCAAAGCTCGCGCGATGGGGTTCAACTGCGCCCTGGGCAGCGCCACCAGCCCGGAGCGGAATCTCAACGGGTTCGTCGAGATCCCCAAGGTCGAAGCCCTGTTCCGCGAGCACAACTTCCCGTTCGCCGTCGGCGTGATCTTGCTGAAACACCCGTGGGAGTTCGTCGAAGGCGAAGACCTGCCGGACATCTTTGCTCCAACATACAAGGAGATGATCGAAGAGCGGGCCAAGGCAGCCTGCCCGCCGGTCAAGGACGACCCGTTGGTGATGGGATACTACTACGGATTCGGCGCGTTCAACCATGCCGAGATCTGGGTGAACCAATATCTGTCACTACCCGTGGGAAGTCACGGCCGCAATGCGGTCGTCGACGTTCTGATCGAGCGCTACGCGAGCGACGTCGAGAAGTTCAACCAGGTGTATGGCACCTCACTGAAACGAATCGGTGACCTGAAAGACACGGAGGAATTGGCCTTCGACAAGCTTATGGAACGCCGCAACTATCCCAAGGTCCGTACCCAACTCGATCCTCGCCAGGTTGCCGATTTCGAGGCGATTCTCTCGCACATGGCGATCACACTCTACAAAATCGGCTACGACGCGATCCGCCGATGGGACACAAACCACCTGATCTTTGGCTCGTTCGTCAAGGAGTTCGCCCTCTCGCCCGAGACGTGCAAGGCGATGGCTCCTTATGTCGACATGATCGCGCCGCAGCACATCAACCAGGACGTTCCCGTACACAAACTGGCCGAGGCGGCCGATCTGCCGATCCTGATCTCCGACGAGTATTTCGGCTGGCACTACCCCGGCGACGTCGGCAGCCGCCACGCCGGTTTAGAGTCGCACGACGCTCGAGGCGAAGTCTATCGGGCGAATCTCATGCGTCACTTCAAGGATCCTCAGGTCCTGGGCGTCACGTACTGTGCCTGCATGTTCGATCAGGGCGGCGAGACGTTGAAGAAGAACAACCAGAACGGCATCTACGATATTCACGGGAATCCACGACCGAAACTGCTCCAGGCAATCACGGACATGAACGGCCAGATTTACGAACACTCGCCCCATCCCGCCACGCCGAAGGAATTGGAGCTTCTGGATATCAGGCTTTATGACACGTGGCAGAAGCATTTGCGGGGCCGTACGCTTTGGGGACACTAGAAAGTCGAAAGTCGAAGGTTGAAAAGTGAAATGAGGCACTAGAACCGCAATGAAGATACAAACAACTCTTTTCGCAACTGCAATGTTCGCCCTTGTGATCGCTATGTTCGCTGAGAGTGCGATCGCAGAGCCTGGAAAAGACTCGGATCTCGCAACCGGCTATGTTCACGCGAAACAGATCGACGGTGTCTGGTGGTTCATTAATCCCGATGGACAGAGGTTCGTCAGCTTGGGCGTGAACCACATCGAACCGCATCTCTGGCTGGCGCCCTACAACAAGGAAGCGACGCTCAAGCGATACGGCCAGGACATGGTGACCGAAGGCGCCCGATTCAACCCGGAGGGCACGGCCGTCAAACGCTGGATCGATCGTCAGATCGAAATCTGCGATGATCTGCACTTCAATACCTTCGGCAAGCACACGCATGAGTCGATCGACCGGGCATTGTACGAGGACAGGATGTACTATATCGCGTCGCTGGAGACTGCTCCCTTGGCCGGCTGGCGAGAGCGCAAGGGCCAGGGACCCCGGCCGGATGTTTTCTCTCGCGATTTCGAAGCGTTTCTCGACCGCCGGGTGCATGACGTGTGTGCCGAAAACAAGGAGAGCCGCAACCTGTTGGGCTACCTTTACACGGACGTTCCCAGTTGGATCATGGGTCAAAAGGACCAAAACGACCGGGACGAGCAAGTGATGATCTACCCATGGATCAACGCCATTCTGCCACTCGGAGAATGGGCGCCCGGCAAGCAGCGTTGGGTCGAACACCTGAGCCGGCGGTACGATTCGCCCGAGGCGGCGGCCGTTGTCTGGGGGCTGCCCGTCAGTCCGGCCTATGGCATTACCTGGCAGGACATGGCCCGATTGCAAACGTGGTTCGAGCCGGCTGACGCAAAGAAGGCCACCGAGGACATGATCGCGTTCATGTACGTGATCTGCGAGAAGTGGTACGGCATGCACCACGACGCGATCCGCAAGTACGATCCGAACCATTTGATTCTCGGTGACAAGAACATGGTCATGTGGCACTACGAGTGGATGATTCCGGCGATGAAGAAGTACGTCGACGTGGTCACCATCCAGGCCTACGGTCGCTGGGAGCAGGATGGCAAGTCAGTCGCGAAACTCTACGAACAACTCGGCAAGCCCATCTACAACGGCGACGGATCCTACAGTTACGTACAGCCGAATCAGCAGGAGTGGGGAGCCAAGGGCTGGCGAACCGAGGCCAGGAGCTTCCAGGAAGTGGCGTCGCTCTATCGCGAAACGCTCGAAGGCATGATGGCCACTCCCTACATGATCGGCTGGCACCACTGCGGCTGCCTGGAACAGTGGGACGCGGCCGAGCGGGGCGATTCGCCCATGAACGAAAACGGCTTTATGGACCCGTTTGAGAACTACCATACCGAGTGGACCGACGTGATCCGCGACGTCAATACCAACGCGGCGAGACTTCACGAAGCCGCCGAGTGAGCGGCCGTCTTCGATAGAATGGGCCGTGACCCTCGATCGGGTTTTCCGCCTCGCGGCAAGGCTCCCTACTACGACGTAAAGGAAAACAATGACCCTCTCGACCATGTCAAAAGCCGTACTCACCGTCGCGTTGCTGGCTCCGCTGGCCCTGGTGCCGGCTGCCGAGCCGCCTGCCAGGGGATTTCCCGGCCGGCTGCCTTTGACGAAACCGACTGACCGACCGCTCAGCGCGGCGATGCAGCGGGCTTATGACTTTTGGGGAATCGCGTCTTTGGGTTCGCCGCGTGGGGTCTCACAAAATGATCGAATGGAGTTGTACAGCAACTTTCGCTACTCACGTTTGGAGGGATTCGACTACAGCTGCAATACGTCTCGACGCGACCCCACGAAAGTCCTCAAGATCGATGGGACTTATTATGTTTGGTACACCCATCGCAAAACCGAGGCTCCCCCGAGCGGCACGGGCAAGGCGACCGACACGATTCCGTCGGCGGATTGGGATCTCGCGGAAATCTGGTATGCCACCAGCAACGATGGCTTCGCCTGGCAAGAGCAGGGAGTCGCGGTTCCCCGGCCGCCAAAACCAGATTATGGCTGGCGCAGCGTGACGACGCCGGACGTTCTCGTGTTCAAAGGGAAATACTACCTTTACTACAAAGGCCAGCCGATCCATTCGAGCGACGAGTCTCCCGGCCTTGAACTTGTCCGCGCACAAGGGCTGGCGATCTCGGAAGATCCACTCGGACCATTCACCAAGCATCCGCTTAATCCCGTTATCACTTCAGGGCATGAAACTTGCCTGTTTCCATGGAAAGGGGGAATCGCTGCCATTACGAGTCTGGATGGACCGGAGAAGAACACCGTGCAGTTCGCACCCGATGGTGTGAATTTCGAAATCATGTCCAGCATTGAAATGCCGCCGCTTGCGCCGGGGCCGTTTGTGGCTGATGCGTTTTCGGATAACGAGGATGGCCGCGGCATCACTTGGGGGCTTTGCCACATTCCGCCGCCGGTCGATGCCACCGCTCCGGGGAACTGGGCGGAAAACGCCCATTTCACACTCGCTCGATTCGATTGCGATTTGAGCCGGGATACTCATCGGTCGAATTTCAAGAGTACCTACCCGGGACGATATGACGAGGAGGCGTTCTTCTCATCGCGAGCCCATCTTTCCGGCTGGCTATTGAACCAGGTGAAGAAGGAGCAGCAGCAACTCGACCGGAACACGATTCTCCAGCAGCAGTGAGTACGGCATCGCGCACAACAGCTCACCGTGGTGGGCGATCCTCGGAAAATCAACCTTTACGATCGGACCATACCTGAAATGAAATGTCCTCTTCTGAGTCTTCTACTCGTCCTGTTCATGAGCACCGTCGCACCATTACGGGCACAGAGTGTCCGATTAGCAGTTGCCCTGGACGCCCACCGTCCCCTTTCGCAGGACATCCACGGCGCGAACAACGAGTGCCTCTTCCGCCCCGTCTGGTTCGACCATCCGGCCTATGCGGAGAAGTACCTGGCGGCCGGGCGACCGTTCTTTCGCTACCCCGGTGGGACAGGCTCGAATTTCTATAATCCCTTCACGGGGTACTACGACGAGGAATCGCCATCGACACGCGACTACACCGGGCATAACAAGCGAGTCGCCCAATTCACCGACGGCGCCGGCCGCGTGCCGGATGAGTACTTTCGGTTCGTCAAGGAACACAATGTCCGCTACAGTTTGGTGTTGAACGTCTGCACACAGACGTTCGAACAGAACAAGGCCTGGCTGGAGAAGATCGCTGAAGAGGGCCACCGCGTCACGGCCATCGAGATCGGCAACGAGGTCTTCTACGGCAGCTACAAATGGGCCTTTGCCGCGGGGGCCGAGTATCTGGATCGTGCGAAGAAACTGACCGCCGTGATCCGCGAGCTGCTGCCGGAGACCAAGGTCGGGGTCGTGCTGCCGAACCAGATGTACCAGTACGACAACCTCCTGACCGATGACCGCTCGGCCGGAATGGACCATCCCTACGGCTGGATCGCCGCGCTCGAGGGTGAGACCTTCTACGACGCGGTTATCCTGCACGTCTATTCGCTGACAGGCATGGCAAATGACGTGAAGCCGGAAGACTTCATCCCCCATATCGAAGGCTACAACAACTGCGACGCCCACCTGGACCACTTCTTCGACAAGACACTTGAAACGCTCGAAACCCGATTCTCCGGCAAGGAAATCTGGATGACCGAGTACGGGGTCGGAGGTTTCGGAGGGAACCTGAAGCAGTACAACCTCCGCTTCTCCCATCTGGGCGCTCTGCACGCGGACGTCATGCTACTGCGGTTCATCAAGCGGCCGTCCGTTACCGTCGCGCACTGGCACTCGTTCCAGCACTTCTGGGACTTTGTCGGCGGCCCGCAAGGAATTGGCGACAAGGAACATCTGCCGTACACCCACTTCTCGGTATTTCGCGACGCAATTCGCAACAGTCACGCCGTGGTCGACATGACGATCCAGACGCGTGGTGACTCGGCAGCCGCTGAGGACCTGGAATCCATTGCGCTCGTGGGAGAAGATCGCGTGCATGTCCTTGTGATCAATCGACACGACAACCAGTATACCGTCGAACAGGTTGCGATGACCGATACGGAAAGAAAGCTCGGGTTCCGCCTGACCGGAGGCATACAACTGACACATCGAGCGGATAGGTCGCTGGCCGAAGCGATGCAGGATACCGAGCGATGTGAGCGCGTCGAGATATCCGCCTCCAACGGCGATTCGATCACACTTCCGGCGTACTCCATCACGCGATTAGAGTATGACTTGAGCCGGACGGCGGACCCGAGAGGATAAAAGAACGACTCCCTGGCGAGACCGCAAACGTTTCCTCCCGACACACATCAGCAGGTTGGCGGCACCTCGCATCGAGCTATGTGGTCGGTCATCACCGGCGCAGGATGCCCACGAAAACGCCAGTTTCGGTCCATGTCAACCTGCCCTAAGATGTCGTGTATGAGTTTTTCGAAAGGGCCACTTTGTCGCAGGATCCTGGCGTGCACGGGCCTGACAGGCCTCGGGCACTTGCGCCCAGCCCAGTCGTGCTCGGGTGGCGGACGACATTGAACTTGTCGCGCTGCAGGCCATAGTTGTCGGTGACATACTTCTTCATGCGCGTCCAGTCGCCCTCGCCCACCCGATAGTCGACCCACCAGTCGCGTGGCAGCTGGATCTTCTCTCCTTCGCCACCGGGTTCCTCGTACCAGTAGACGGCAAAGCTGCCGTCGTTGTACTTCGGGTCGCCTTCAAAGAAGACCTTGTTGAAATGCCGGGTGCTCTTCTCGGCGACCTTCATCGTCGGTCCTTGCTGTGTACGAAGTGATCTGTGCCGATGAAGAAAGCACGGTGCTCATGCCGTCATAGATCAGCCGGCCGGTGCAGGTTTCGTTTTCGACTGGGTGCGTAACAACTGTGCCGCCTTCGGCAATTTGAACCGCGTTATTGCTCTGGTCGAATCGCACTTTGGCGGTGCAGTCGATGCTCAGCTTCGGAATCACCAAGCTGTGACCATCGAAGCGAAGTGTGATGGGCGAGCCGGATACGATGATCGAACAAGCCACATCGTTGGCAGCGATGAATTTCTCTTCATGAATCTTGATGCCAGCGACTTCGTACGTGCAGATCACCTTGTCCGGTCGCCACACCATCGAGGTCGGTACAGGGTGCGGATATTCTTGATCCCCAATGATCACCGTGCCGTACGCGATTTTGGTTTGGGTGTAAAACTCCCAGCCGCGGAAATCGTGTCCATAGCCACTGCCCGCGTGCTGTGCCAACCCAAACCCGCGAGCGCGCAAGTCGTGGTGGAAGGGATGCGTCAGTCCAATCGTCTCGTCCTCATGATGTCGCCAGCAATGGTACTGCCCGCCCACGACATCAATGTCCGTCGGTGCAGTATCACCGACGAATCGTTCACACACCTCGCACAGATGGACTCTCTGACACGCATCCGTGCCGTCAAGACCTATGTCACGGACGTCGGCTTAGAACACTTGGCAGGCATAAAGAAACTTGAGCTGCTGGACCTGCGCGAATGCAACCAACTCTCCGATAACGGAATCGCACATCTTCGGGGGCTTACGCAACTCAAGGAACTAGAGCTACAAGGTCCAGGAATCACCAGTATCGGACTTCGGAATCTAACGGCGCTGCAAAAACCTTCGCGCACTCAGCTTGCATGATTGCAGCGTCGACGACGCGGGCCGGGAATGCCGGTGATATAGTCGTTGAGATCATCGCAGACGATCAGCACTACATTGGGCTGGGTTTTGGCGCAGACACTGGAAGCCACCACTGCAACGAACAGACTGATTAGTACTCGTTTCATCTCTTCTTTTCTCTTCTAGTGCTTGTTGCGGTGTTCCAATCGATAGCGATACAGCGTGTCTCCCATCTCGCGCGATGCTTCGACCATTTCAGGATACGGCCGATCAACGATGTCCACGAATCCGATCTGGTAGTTCTCGCCGTCTCCTCGGCCGGTGAAGAGCTGGTCGGAGTACTGGAACCAATGGGCGCCGACGATGCGATCGTTTTCCAGAGCTTGGTGAACGTAGTCGGCATAGGCCCGGGCCCGTTGTCGCTGATTGGCGACGGCCAGCAGACCCGTATGCGGCAGTCCTCGATCGAGCGCACCAAAATGGAACTCGCCGATGATCATTGGCTTGTCGAGGCTGTCCGTCGGCAGGACTTCGTGGACGACGGCCAATTGGTAGCGGTTCATGCTAACGACGTCGCAGTAAGCGGCCGCCGCGCGGTAGGCAGCGCGAGGTTCACCGTCGCCGTGGATGCGGCTGCCCAGGTAGAGGACGTTCGGGGCCACCGCCTTCAGCTGCTCGCTGACGACTTTGTAGTAGGTCTCCACGACCTGGGGTGTGTTTTTTTTGGGCCAGTGCAGTTCGTTGTCGACGAAGACGCCCAGGCACCATGGATCGTCCTTGAACTCGGCGGCCCACTCGGCATTGAGCCTTCCTCGCACGGTGGCGCGAAATACCGCTTCGTCGATCGAGGCCGAAACCTTCTTGGACATGCCGGAGCCCGCCGCAACGACATACGGGGTCCTCCGCACGTGGTAGAGGTCCGGATCGGACCAGTTGGCAAACGTATTCATACCCCAGGAGCGCAACCGCCTGTGGGTGAGGTCGCCAGCTTCCTCTTGCCATCGGTGACCAAACTTACGTTTCAGGTTGGACGCGCGGAAGTCGCCGTCGGGCACCTTTTCGGAAAAGTAGTTCTCCCGCTGCCAGATCTTTGTGCTTTGCGACAATCGCACGCCCGTGATCCCGTGCGACCAGAACAGTCGACCATCGGGATCGACCAGCCACCACTTTCCGCGATACTTCTCCGTGCGGAAGTGGCCCATCGCTTCGAGTTGGGGTCCGGCGGCCCAGCCTCCATATCGGTCCCAATCGACCGGGCCGGGGTGGGCGTCCAGATCCACGAGTTCCGCCCAACGCTGGGCGGTAATCGCTTCCGCCGATCGTGTCTTGCCCGGCCACGTCCCGTGCATGTATTGGCCGTACCGATCGACGAACGGAAAGAAGTCGGACTGCAGTTCCTGCTCACTCGGCGGCGCAAACCTGCCGGTGGCGCGGATGTTGTCGATCGAGAAACACATCGACTGGTTCGGACGCGACTTGCTGATTTCGATCGTGTCGAGCTTGGTCAAGTCCGGCGCCTGCCAATGTGCGAGCACCCCGCCAGGCAAGCCTCGCATATCGCGAAAGAACTTCAGCATGTACTCCGGCGGCTCACTTCGAAAGAACGTGAGAAGCATCGTATCGGTCTCGCCAGGTTCTAGGCAGACGACGCTTCGGGAAGCTGTTTTCTCTTGACCGACCGAAATTTGAGCGAGGACAGCGATCGGTTGCGAGTCTCGATTCGTCACGTCGATCGCTACGCCGGAAAAGGATGACAGGTCCCAGCCGGGCGAGGTGAGTCGAATGCGGGAAGGCTCGCCCTTACCGTGCAGAGTCACCTGGAGCGCGCGACCGGTCGCGCCTTGCACGAGTTCCGTTTCGGCGCGCTGGTGGATAATCGACGTTGGCTCGGATCCTTGATCGAAGTCGCAGAGGACATCGTCCGACCGAACCGATCCCAGCGAGACCATCAGTACGGAAACCGACAGTAGAGGCGAAAGGAAAGAAGGTACACGCATGATTGGCTCACAAGTAAAACGCATCATTTCTTTCTCGCTTCAATCTCTTCGCGCGTCATGATCCCATCGAGTTTCGCTTTGTCCTGGTAAACCGCTATGTAGTCGATGGACAAGTAATTCGGGAATACTGCCGGATGTTTGTCGTTGGGGTTGAAGGGGCTGCCTGGGTTGGTTTGAGCCAGCACGCCATTATTCAAGGTTAGGTAAAGGGCTTCATCTGGCCATGATCTTTGGGCATGCTCAGCTGGCATATCGTAAGGATCAGAGCCATAACGATGCTTACGATGGACTTCTTCTCCATTGAGATACCAAACCATCACATCTCCAGCCCATTCGAAGCCATAAGTATGCCAGATCGTGTCGGCATTGTGTTTTTCGACAAAGCTCTGCGATAGATAGGATGTGTTTCCATTTTTTAGCCAGGTTTGAGGCCATTGGGTCGGATAAATGTATCGCATGGCCATGTAATCTTGATGATTCTCACTCCAATGCCAGCCGAAGTATTCCCAGATATCGATCTCGGGAGGCCAGGTTTTGATTCCCACCATCCAGATGGCAGGCCATACGTTTTTTCCATTGGGAAATTTTGCGCGGACCTCAAGATAGGTGGGATTCTTCGTGCCATTGAATCCAAACTTATCAAAGGAGTTGATCCATCCGCTGGTGTAGTCAAAGTGGGTCCGACTAACGGGAAAGTCTGCAGGCCTTGGAGTCTTCCGCCAACCCATAGCCTTCACATCCCACTCCCAGGGTGGAGGCTCGGTTCCGCGATATCGTCGTTTCTGGTTCTGCAAAAAGAGGACGCCGTCCTGAACGAAGGAGTCTTCATCGGTGATGTACCCGGCGTACTTGTCTTGATTGAGGATATTGAGGCCGCCTCCTCGCTTTTTGTTCACAAGGTGAGAACTTCCAGTTTCCTTATTAGAGATGCCTCGATTCCATTTGCTTTCGTCAAACGTAACAAAATGGTCTTCAAAAACCCGGTTCGAATAGCGTGAAGGAACATGGGTTGTGGGATAATCGTCGGACGCTAGTCGGCCAGCCGCGATCTTTTCTGGCCATTGTGCTTCGACCATTCTGTCAGCGATGTGAATGGCTGTGGCCACACCTTGGCTGTCGTTCAAGGGGTCTCCTGGTTCAGCCCAGAGCTTTGTATCATCCAGATAGATGTCATCAACGAAATACTCGGTTGTTCCTCCGCCGGTTCTGCCAAAATCGATGCCGGTGACCTCCGTCGCTTTGACATGATCGGACAGGCAGATCGATATGTTCCACCACCCGTCCGAACCTTTGGAACAAGTGCTACGCCCCGTTCCTAACAGTCCACCCTCTTTCTCTGCGATTCCACCAACTTTCAAAACCTTATTGTCACTGACGAAACGAACTCTCGTTTTCCAGGCATCACGAGCTGGATCCCGAGCCAGTTTGAAAGTCAAGATACTATTTTCCTTCGCACGGACTGGAAAGCGAAGACAAGAAGCGTCGATGTTATTGTTGAGTGTGCCTGTGGTATCGATTTTCAGGTACCCTCCAGTCGCTTTTTCTCCGCGCTGCCAACTGGGCCTGTCGTCGATGGGCTCGGCCTCGATGGTCGAGGCGCTGTCACGGCTTGTCCGCGTGTGGTCGGTCGCCAAACACGACGATGCCAACACAACATGCCAAGTCGCAATTGTGACGCAGCAGAAGTTGAAATTCAGGTATCTCATATCTCGATCATTTCCTGGACGTGTAAGGTAATCCTCTTCTGGGGCTACCGTGCCTGTTCGATGCTAATGATGTACACCATCAGCATCGCTTTGCCCGACTTGGTTGAGCATGTTAACGAGCAGCTTGTCCGCAACAGGGTCTTTGCCCAAGTTCTCCATGATCCTGAGGGTAGAGTACAGAATCTTGCCGTCGCTGTTGCCCTCGGTTACGAGCAGCACGTCGGCTGCCCAGAGCACATCGCCGATGCCGTTGTAATGACGAAGCGAGTTATCCATATTTTTATGTTGGTCGTACGTAATGACACCGCTGATGTATTGGCCTCTGTTAGGGCGACAGATCGACTTGTTCGCGCAGACGTTTTCGTAGACTCCACTCATCAATTCGTTTGTCGGCAGGCCGTCGAACACGGGGTGATCGGTCACAATGTGATTTCGTGAGATGTAGTTTCCTTCCGTCGCGTACAGTTTCCCACTCAGCGGCAGTTGGTCCACGTCACTGTCGGTCAAGACTCGCGGTACGATCCAACTCCAACTGCCGTCATCATCTTTCGGCTTTGGCTCGGGATTGGGAGCCCCCCAAGTTAGGCTTGGCCCGGCGACATCAAGGCATATCGCGTATCCGCCACGCGTGACAAACTCCTTGACCTCGCCGACGGTCTTTCGAAAGTCGGGCGTCGCCTTGCTGATCGCTCCGATAACCACCGGACATGACAGGTCCAAGTCCGAAGAGAATGGAATTGTCTTGATGCCGTTATTCTTTAGATGAGCACTCACCGTATTGCCGGTTTCGACGACGGACACCTGCCCTGTCGGCCTGCCGATTTGTTCTCTCTCAAAGACATCAAATGCCCGCTGATTGCTCGTGATCAGTCGGCCGGATGGATCCTTGACATCGACTCGAACACGGTAGCTACCTCGCATCGAGTCGGTCTTAATTAGATCCGTGTAGAGGTCCGAGATCCCGTGTTGGAAGTCCTTGGTGAGCGTGTTGGTGGAGAGCGTTTTTCCATCGAGTGACTCGACGTGGACAGTCACTATCGCTTGAGTGGACCGCAGTTCGTTGATTCCCGTAATAGATACTTTGGCTTCTTGTCCCGCATACACATTCCGTGGAATGACATGAACGGAAACGATTTGTGGCTGGTTGGCCTGCTTGGTCATCTCGTAGGCCAAGGTTTTGGGATTCCGCCACAGATCGAGAATCGCCGCACCCAGGATCCAATCGCCGTCGGTCAGGGCGTGAATGCAGTAACCGCTGATCTCGGGATTCGTTCGCGTGGCCTCGATCATACGCTTGTTGGCGATGCCGTGTATTCGTTGCTCTTCCAGGCAGTAAGCTCGCAGATCCGGAAATGCCTTGTCGAATCCGGTACGCTTGAAGGCGTGTCCCAGATGTTTCTCCAAGTTCTTGGTTGTAACGGTCGCCGGCAAGATCGGGTTTCCACGTTCCCGAAACATCGCGTTGTTTCCCACGATGTCGGGCCAACTGGCATAGCCGAGTTCCGACAGATAAGACATGAGACCTGGCTGTACGTTCTTGCCAGGCATCGGCAGGCCCGCCAAGCCCATCGCTCTCTGCTCTTCCTTCGTTTTGCCAATCAACAGGATGCGATCGTACTGCGACTGGTTTACCTGCCCACCAGGATAGAAATGGACATCGTTGAACTTGACCGGTTCGGACTGGTAAGGCAGATACATGTTTGCACCTTGGGCCCATCCGCCCGATTCATCAAGAATCAGCCGCGTCGGGTCGAGCTGGCGCGAAAGAATCGCCATCGGACGCAGCAATCGCTTTAGGACGGGCTGTTTCAACTCGTTGAATAACTCCCATTGCACCACGCAGGCACGATTGCGGTCGCGCAAGATGCTCTCGCTTACTTCGTTTTCCACCCAGCCAGGCAGCCGAGCCGATTCGGACGGGAAGCCCATACATTCCACCACCAGGCTACCGACGGTCAGGACGCCCAGCTCATCAGCAAGGTCCAGCCACATCGGTGGCGGCGGCTTGCGCCAAGGGCGGATCATATTGAAGCCAGCCTCTTTGGCGAGCCTGATCTCGCGGATCGCCATTTCGCGGCTGTCGGGATAGGCCACGCCGGTCGGGTAAAGGCCCTCGAAGAACGTCGCTTTCAGGTAGAGCGGCTTCCCATTGAGATAGAACTGTTTGTTGCGAATCGTGAACTCTCGCATCCCGAATCGCGTCGTCCATTTGTCCGAGACCGCATCGGCTGACACCACCCTGACTTCGGCGCGGTACAGATGAGGATCGTCGGGCGACCAGTAGGTGGCGTCGGGTATGTGCAACGTTTCGCTGTGCTGGTTCAATCCCGGTTTGAGGTCATATTTCTTGCGCAATGTGGCGACAATACGCTCGGGCGTTTTGGTTGAACGAATCACGATCTCCACATCAGCGGATGTAGTTTGGTCGCCGGTGTTGCTCAATTGCATATGCAGTGCCGCACTGTCATCGGCGATCTTCGGCTCGATAAACGTGTCTTCCACGTAGACGGAATCGGTGGCGACCAAGCGTACCGACTGCCAGATGCCGCCGGTGATGCCGCCGCGCCATTGCGGCGTCTCCATCTTCCCCACTCCGTCGATTCGTTTGTCCTGCAGCAAAATCGGACCAGCGACGCGCACGACGAGTGTATTCTCCCGGTCGAGTCTCAGGAGATCGTCGACGCGGAATTCGAAAGGCGTGAATCCACCGTCATGAGTGCCGACGGCCGTATTGTTCACCCAAACTTCTGAGAAGAAGTTAACGGCATCAAAGTGCAAACGAACGACCTTCCCATTCCAATCCTTCGGAACGGTGAACTTGCGTCTGTAATAGGCCACACCTTCGTAGTCTTTCTCAAGCTCCTCCCAGCAGCTCGGAACTGGAATCTTCTGCTTTTCGACCAGCGCCGAAAACGCCGCATCCCGGTGCCAATCCGCCGCCCGACCCTTGTTGCCTGCATCAAAGGCGATCTCCCACGTTCCGTCCAAAGATACATGTTGCCTTGCGGCTGCGGTTGGTTCCGCCAGGGCAGAATGACTAAGAAGGCTGCACACGATTGCCAATGAGGCGGTATATCGGACAAAGATCATGGAGCGTGCTCCTGTTCGCTGCGATCGGGGTTGGGCTAGGCGGGGCCTTCGTTTTATTTTTCCTATAGTATGACAATAATACAAAGCGGGAGTCAATGCAGTGAGCCGGTTTGGCAAGAAAAAACCGCTCGATACACGCCGCCCCCGGTTGGCCCGACACCGGTACCTAGTTATCCACCAATCGTGCAGCTTGCGTTCTTCTTGCAAATTGAACCCGGCGAGAAGAGAACGACCGCATTGGACTTGTTGTTTTGGCGGTACTGATTGTCGTGCCAACGGCCATCGACAATGCGTCTGGCAGTTGCATAGCGGCAAGGCGGAAACTAGCCACCAGCGACGAATGGACCCGTGTGCTTTGGTGGCGTGGCAGGGGGGCCGGGGCAATGCGGGGCCCTATGCCGATCGACATAGTTCTGGCTGCTTCTTTATTTGCGGCGCGTTCTTCGTTCGATTGAGCGACCAACCTCGCGCCCTCCACTCATCGAGACTTTGGACACATCGATGGTATCACCGTCACGGAATTCTTCGGTTGTCGTTGTCCGCACGGTCTGTTTTGACAGTGGCTCGGAGTATTCTGAGACCCACACCATCGTCGTCGTTTTGGGATCCCAAGTCCCCGTGTAGGAAAGGCTACGACCATTCGACAAGAATGCCCACCGTTTGTACTGGCTCGTATTCGCGTCGTAGGTTGTCAACACCTTAATTTTCGCATTGTAGGGTACGAATCGGGCTTTCAGTTCACCGGTCTGTTCGAGATACGTACCACCCAGCACGCATTCTCCACTGAGTGTTCCTTGCGAAAAAGGATCGTCCGCATCGAAGGCGAGATCCCAGTCGCCGACGTAGCCGCGCAGTACGCCACGCTCTGTAGACTTCGACGGCGTACTTCTCTTGGCAGAGGCAACAAGAACGATCAACCCGAGACAGACGATCGAAAGGGTACGGATCATTTTAGTTTCCTGCGGATCTGTCAGAACGAATTGCATCAGCGGGTGCGAGGAGAAAAGCATGAGTACAGGAATCAGTGCATCGAGCTCTCCGCTGGATGCGTTAGTTATCCGGCATTGGTGTCATCATACCCCGACGAGGTTCGTTTGAACGCTATTGCTGCCTCTGAAGTGGGCACCCGCACTGCGGGCAGGTCGTAGCGCGGAGTGACACAAATCGCCCACAATCCGGGCACGGTTTCAAGTTCGGGTTGTTGCCGGACGCTTTACGGCTGCGTGTCAGGACGACGACCAACGCAACCACGATGGCAACGGGGATGAGCAAGATGACGCCGATGATGATCAGCTCCATCAGGCCCGGTGCACCAAAAGCAAGCATGCGATTGTTCCTGGTTTAGTGACGATCTAGCTGGCCGAAGCTTCGCCCAAGAGATTGATGGCAACGTTGGGATCCGATGCCCAGCCGGATAACTTGTGTAAAACCTGAAGGACCAGCGAGATTCCCTGGGAGGAAACGACCTTCACCGGTTCGTTCGAGTGTTCTCGATTGGAAGGAAGATCAGCCGGAGACCTATCTTCACCGATCGCCACAGTGCTGTCAAATTCCCAACTGAGCCAGCAGGTGGGCGTTGAGTGTTGCGACGCCCCTGTCAAATCCAGTTGCCGGCGAGGAAAGTGGCCGGTACAGGTAGTCTGTGTTTGATGATCAAGTTCGACAACGAATCCCAATGAAGCGGTGGTCGTCAACTATTCTCGTTTTCGGTGCCATTTCAACTGGTCTTTCCCATCAACCAGATACGAATATCCGTAAGCCGTTTTCTCCCATTTCCCAGTGTGTTCGGTCTTTACTCAATCGTTGTCGAAAAACAATAACTTCCCTGCGACGTTGGTGTCTGACAGTCGCTTGAAGTGTCCAACTGAGTACCCTTTGCCTGGGTGGTAGCCCAAAGCAAGTAGTTGTTGGTCGATGCCGAATGTGCCCTGGAATTTGTCGGATGAAGCCAAGTAGCAGTTCCTGGCTGTGTTAAGATCGATTGATATTTTATTTTTACGCTCCGCGGAACGTGTCAACAAGTTTGAGACAACAACTTTTGGAAATTAGTGACTGAAGCCAGCTCTATCAGGGGCCAGCCCCCGAACCCCCGGGATTTTTCCAGGCATTGCTCGGGTGTTCAAAGGTTCGTTGTCGGCTAAGTTCGTTGCGTTCGGTGAAACGGAAGCTGGCTCTGCGGGGACGCAACCAGCCAAGGGATAACCGGATCGAGGGTGCGTCAAAGACGCTTCTTGCGGGCCTCCAGGACAATGAATTTCTGGAGGCCTTTTTTCGTTTGCCGACAACTGAACCGGAGGATTGATCCATGCAGCAGTCGGCAGTTTCGCTGGTCGCGGAACACCGTTGACGAATCGCTCAGGGTTTGTTGCAAACGCCAGATCCAAGGTGTTCGTTCGTGACGCGATGATGCCACCGGCCAGTCCGTAGTGCAACGACGCCGGTGTCATCAACCCGATCCCGCTGTGGTAATGCTCGTTGTTGTACCAGCCAAAAAACTGACGGCTATGCGACAGCGCGTCTTGATAACTTCCGAATCGGTTTGGAAACTCCGGTTGGTACTTCATCGTCTTGAACTGGCTTTCCGAATAGGGATTGTCGTTGGATACATGAGGGCGGCTATGGGATTTTGTGACGCCCAAGGAGCCCATCAAATTGGCGACGCTGTGCGACGTCATCGAAGGGCCTCGGTCACTGTGAATGATCAGTTGATCACGCACGACTTTTTGCTTCTCAATTGTTTCCTGAATCAGTTTTTTGGCCAAATTGGCTTGTTCGCGATGAGCCAGCATCCAGCCGACGGTGTACCGGCTGAAAATGTCGAGGATCACGTAAAGATAATAATAAGTCCATGTTTCGGGTCCTTTAAGCTTCGTGATGTCCCATGACCAGACTTGGTTAGGGCCTGTCGCGAGCAGTTCGGGTTTTCGATAGTTCGGGCGTTTGAGTTGATCTCGTCTTTCCCGACTGGTCTTGTTTTGAGCAAGGATTCGATACATCGTCCGTACGCTGCACAGGTAGTTGCCTTCGTCAAGCAGCGCGGCGTAAACCTGATACGGCGACTGGTCAATGAAGCGATCGCTGTAAAGTTCCTGGCGTACGTTGTTGCGTTCTTCTTCACTCAACGCACGAGGCGAAGCAGCACGACTGACCGTTTTCTGTTGTGGTAGACGTCGTCGGTAGAGTGTCGCCCGGGACACCGTTAAAGCGTCACAGGCGTTGCTCGCCCTTCCTCGCTCGCAGATTTGCTCAGCGTACGCGCGGAAGTTGCATCGTCTTCATGCAATTGCAGATCATTCTAAGTCGCGTCGGTCATTTTCACCTCAGCGCGGAAAGGCCGATGGCTAAGTCCGCGCGGTTTCATGGACCGGATGCAGCTATAACACCACGAGCCAGTGACGTGCGTTAATGTCCCGAAAAAAGTTCGTTCCCATCGAATCTCCCTGGTGGGAGGTGGGGTGCATCCTTTCCGCATCACGGCAGTCTCGAGTTGCCGTCTCGGAAAAAAAAACGCCCTCAGGTGTTCAAGTTGATTGCCCTCACTGCACAACATTCATTCGAGGTCAGTTTTAAAGAATGTCCCGATGCCGACGCCGCCCAGCCGAGCGCTATACAATCGACGGTCCGATCAATATCGCCGCCTGCTGCCAATTCGATTACGTCGCCGCGGGGAGGAGAAAACTGGGAAGCGGGCGCGAAGCACGATCTGAACGGCAGGCCAACCCCTTTGCCGCCACAGCAACAGAATTGATCACGCACTGAAAATTGAAAAGTACTGAATACAGGGAGAGTGATTGTGTCCAAACAAAGCCAGCTTATTCGCCAGACGGCCTCAGCCTTGCTGGTTTGCGGTCTCATCACCAGCCTGTTGCCCGGTTTGGCCATCGCGCAGAACCCGTCCACGAGTGCAGTCGCGATTGTTCCGCTCGATGGGCCGGTGCTGGCCGGCAAGCCCGTGACGTTCAAACTTAATGGCAATCCGAGCAACCCTCATTGGGATCTCGGAGACGGGGCGACGGTTGACGGCTCGTCGGTCACCCACACCTACCAGGAACCAGGGATTTACCGCATCGTCATCGGATCCAAAGTGGGCGACACTTTCAACGAGCTATCTTCCGCCATCGTGCGAGTCCACACGCCAGAAACACTGCACTTGCCGCAGGTCCTTCTCGACACCGACGCACGCAACGAAGTCGATGACCAGCATTACATCGCCTACGGCCTGTTCAGCAACGTGGACGTGCTGGGCATCAACAGCGCCCATCACGGTCCCCACCGCATCAATCACTTTGGCGTTGCCCAGGAGCCGATCAACTATGGCGAGATTCTCTACATCATCGAACTCAGCCGCATTAGCGGCCTGTTAAAGCATCGTTCTGAAAACCAAATTCCGCAGGTGTTCCACGGCGCCAAAGTGCCGTTGCAGGTTCCCGCCAGTGGCAACTGGTCGGACACGCAACCAATCGAATGCGAAGCCAGCGAAGCGATTCTAGCTGCGGCTCGTGGCGCTTCGCCCGACAATCCGGTGTGGGTCCTGCCCGTCGGGCCATGCACCAACATTGCCAGCGCGATTCTTCTGGCCCGTGAACAAGGATTGGACCTGAGGAGCCGAATCAAAATCGTCTGGCTGGGGGGTGGCTCAGAAAAGGTCAACGTCAGGAGTCACAACGGAGGCAGTGACCCTTGGTCGGTCTTTGTGACCGGTCAGAGCGATGTCGATTTCTGGATCATCCTGGAGAATCCCACCGGTGCCAGCATCACCATGGACAAACGCGCCGAGTCGGGACTCTATCCCGACAACCGGCTGGGCCAATACCTGGAAGCGATCACGCCTGCTCGCGAGAAAGCCCTCTTCGACGTGGCGACGATTTCCATGGTCATCGGCAACCACCTTGGGAAGCCTTGGCTGACGTCGGTCGAGCCTTCCGTGGTGCTCGGTCCGGATGAGCAATACCAGTGGAAGCAGGTCGACTCGCCAACGACCGTTCATATCATTCGCGATATCGACCAGAAAGCGATGAAAACCGATTTCTTCAATACCTTGAACGGCAAGCCGACCACTCTCCCGCCCATGCAACAGAAATGATGAAGGACTGAAATGAAACGACGACTCTGTCTACTGCTGCTTCTCTCCGCATCGCTGGCCGAGGCCGATGATCGTCCCAACTTCGTGATCATCATGGTGGATGATATGGGCTATGCTGGCGTCCGTTGTTTTGGAAACCCGTATTTCAAGACGCCTGAAATTGATCGTCTCGCCGCCGAGGGAATGCGGCTGACCGATTTCCACTCCTCGGGCACCGTCTGCTCGCCGACTCGGGCCGGATTGCTGACCGGTCGATATCAACAGCGAGCCGGGATCGAGGCCGTGATTCATCCGGTGCGCGAGCATCCCGAACACCGCAAAGGGTTGCAGAAGACGGAAGTCACCTTTGCCGAGCTGTTGCAGTCGGCAGACTATACCACGGCCTTGATCGGAAAATGGCACCAAGGCTCGCAAGGGGAGCTTTGAGAACGAGCAAGTCGAACTCTACCGGCTCGACCAAGACCCATCCGAGAAGACCGATTTGGCCAGTGAGTACGCCGTCCGAGCGGCCGTCATGCTGACGCGTCTTAAGGCCTGGTACGTCGACACGCAGTGCACGGCCACACCACAGCCCGGCGGTTGGCCGCATTGAATCGCAGCAAAAAGCACCCAATGCATCACAGGGATGACTTCACGCGTCGTGGCACTCGTCATAATTCTTGACGATCAGAAGCACCCTTCGACGGATAAGATGACCATGACTGGCGGGAAGGCCTACGAGATTTTACCGAGTGCCAGAAAGTCGTCGCACATGACTCAGTGGGGATGGTGCTCGGTCTGGAGATGAGTCGGCTATCACGGTCTGGCAAAGACTGGCATGCGTTGTTGGAGTTGTGTGCGATCGATCAGACGCTACTTTCAGATACTGATGGCACCTATGATCCGAGTGATCCCCAACATCATCGTCGCTTGCGGTGATCGGCTGAAAAGCTCTTTCTCGCAACAAACAGGGATTCGAATTCGCTACAATCAGACGAGGTTTCGATCAAGGCCTTTGACAGGTAAGTGATGCTATGACGCTCAGACGAATTCTCCTGCTGCTTTGCGTGGTGCTTGTAACGCAATTCGTTTCCGGTTTCGTTCTCGCCGACGAGCAACCCCGACCGAACATTCTCTTCCTGCTGACCGACGATCAGCGATTCGACGACTTGGGTTGCATGGGCAACCAGATCATTCAGACGCCAAATCTCGATCAGCTCGCCAGCAACGGTGTGATCTTCAACAACGCCTTTGTCACGACCGCCATCTGCTGTTCCAGTCGGGCCTCGATCTTGACGGGGCAGCATATGCGTCGTCACAAGATCGTCGAATTTTCTACGCCGCTTTCGTCGGAAGCCATGGATGCGTCGTATCCGGTGCTTCTGCGGAATTCGGGGTATCGCACCGGTTTTCTAGGCAAGATGGCGATTGGTAACCCGTCAAACGGGCTTCGCCGACTGTCGCTGCCGGAGGACAAGTTCGATTTCTGGTTTGGTTTTCCCCAATCGATCAGCTTCCGCCAGAAGGTCGACGGGGAAGATCGTTTTCTCACGACGCTATTGGCCGACAAGGCGATTGAGTTCTTGCGGACAACCCCGAGCAGCCAACCGTTCTGTTTGTCGATCAGCTTCAAGACGCCGCACGGGCCGTTCGGTTTCTTCGATCCGGAAACACCCGACCCGTATCGGGATACGGAGATTCCTTCGCCCGCAAGCTACACCCGAAAAAACTTCGAGGCCCATCCCGAGTTCCTTAGAGAATCTCTCAATGGCAACGGTGAATGGCCCAGCAACGCTGATCAAGAACTTCTTCAAAAGGCTCGAATCTGTTATCGCTTGATCACGGGCATGGATGCCGCCGTGGGTCGCATCATGGCGACTCTGAAAGAACTGGGCATGGACGATAACACGATCGTCATCTTCACATCCGATCATGGTGCGTTGCGCGGCGACCACGGACTGACCGGCAAGTGGCTCATGTACGAAGAGTCGATACGCGTCCCGCTCATTGTCTGCGACCCTCGCCTACCGCATGAACTGCGCGGGACCAGGCGAGAGCAGATGGTGCTAAATATCGACATCGCTCCCACTCTGCTGTCGATGGGAAGCGTCGAAGTTCCCTCTGTGATGCAGGGACGCGATTTTGCCCCCTTCCTACGTGATGCGGCGATCGAGGGACGGAGGGAGTGGTTCTACGAGCATACGTATAATACGAAACGCCCCCGCCGTCCGATTGCCAAGAGTGAAGGGGTGAGAACCGAGCGATGGAAGTACATCCGCTATACAGAGCACGATCCGCCGTACGAACAGTTATTCGATTTGACTCGCGATCCGGGTGAGCAACGCAATCTCGCGAGTGTGCCTGCACACACCGACGTTCTGACGGACATGAGAGCCCGATGCGAGCGACTTGGTCAAGAGGCCCGGTGAGCTCCGTCGGCGTGAAGCATTCGATTGAATTTCTCTGGCAGAGCTTCAAAAAAGGACCAATCATGAAACGTATTTTTCGAGTCGTCTTTTCGATCATGCTCGGCGCAGCTGCTGTTTCCTGCATGCCGGGACGAGCTTGCGCACAAGCGAATTCGGAAGCCAGCGCCAGCGATCAGAAACGATACCAGAGAGAAGCGGAGGAGGCTCAGCAACGTGTCATCTCTTCCGCGGAACTGGACGCAGTCGCCATCGCGGCAATCGATACCGCAGTACCCACGGAGGCGCCCGCGACTCCCGCCAAGGTTCGTAAACTGTTGATTTTTGATGTCAACGTGGGCTATCCCGGACATCCGTCGCGCTTCCACGCCAACTACGCATTTGAGCAAATGGGCAAAAGGACCGGAGCATTCGAGATTGTGCTCAGCCGTGATCCGGAGGTGTTTCGTCGCGAAAGCCTGTCGCGTTTCGACGCGGTCTTCTTGAATAACACGGTAGGAAACCTATTCGAGGATTCGCAGTTGCGTCGGAACCTTGTCGAATTTGTCTATGCTGGCGGTGGATTGATGGGAGTCCACGGAACGACCGTGGCGTTTACCAAGTGGCCGGGCGCAGTGGAAGACTGGCCGGAATTTGGCGTCATGCTGGGCGCACGCGGCGCACGGCATCGTGAATTTGACGAACGCGTCTTCGCCAAGGTCGACTCACCGGACCATCCGCTCGTTCGCGTCTTCCCGGCGGAAGGATTCGAGTACCGTGACGAGTTTTTTCGCGTTCACGGTCCCTATTCACGTGACCGCCTTCGTGTGCTCTTCAGCATCGATGTCGACAGAACCGACCTCACGCCGAAGGAGAGTCGCTGGAAGCAAGAGCGCGAAGACAACGACTACGCGCTCGCATGGATACGCAACTACGGGCGAGGCCGCGTGTTCTATTGCACGATCGCGCACAACCCAGAGGTCTTTCGCGATCCACAGATGTTGAAATTCTATCTCTCTGCGACTCAGTTCGTACTGGGAGACCTCCCCGCTTCGACCATCCCAAGCGACCGTTTGACTCCGACGATTTCCGCTCAGGAGAAGCTCGGATGGCGGTTGGGCGTGACGGCCTACACGTTTTACCGTTACACCTTGTTCGAGACCATCGAGAAGACCGAGCAATTGGGGCTGCCTTACTTGGGCGGCTTGAGCTTTCAGAAGGTCAGCAGTGATATCGACAAACCGTTTGATGCGAAGCTTAACGACGACGAGTTAAAGGCGATTCGATTGAAGCTGGACGACGCAGGCGTGCGTATGCTGACCAGTTTCTACGCGAAGATTCCCGGCGACGAGGAGGGCTGTCGTGAGGTCTTCGAGTTCGCCCGAAAGATGGGCGTTGAAACGCTCATCTCGGAACCGCCGCTAGAATCGCTGGACATGATTGAACGATTTTGCGAAGCGTACGACATCGACCTTGCCATCCACAACCACGACCAAAAGGCTTCGCCTCATTACTGGAGCCCCGAGGCGGTCATGAATGTCTGTGACGGACGCGGACCGCACATCGGCGTATGCGCCGATGTCGGTTATTGGTTGCGATCTGGAATCGATCCCGTGGCCGCGGTCAAAACGATCGGTTCGCGGCTGTTCGTTGTGCAATTGCATGACCTCGATGCTCTTACCTCCGAAGGTCACGATGTGCCTTGGGGTTCGGGGGCTGGCAAGACCAAGGCGTTCCTCAAGGAACTTCACCGGCAAGGCGTCGAGCCCAAGATGTTCGGCTTGGAGTACTCCTACGACTGGTATGATTCGATTCCCGAAGTCAAGCAATGC
Source organism: Novipirellula artificiosorum (assembly GCF_007860135.1). Classification (NCBI taxonomy): domain Bacteria; kingdom Pseudomonadati; phylum Planctomycetota; class Planctomycetia; order Pirellulales; family Pirellulaceae; genus Novipirellula; species Novipirellula artificiosorum. The sequence goes on along the minus strand of NZ_SJPV01000010.1, from coordinate 62,628 downwards.
GTGCGTTTCTTCAATGAAACGACGCAGGAACTAGCCCGGATGATTAGTCAGCGCACGTTGGAGTAGTAGGCTTAAGCCGATTCTTTACCGCCCATCGATGAGAAAATCGGCTAAAGCCTACGACTCCAACGTGCGTAGTCTGTTTCCAGTCAAAACGGTGCAAGCTAACTGCCAGCAACGAACTACAAAAAAGGTTCACTCTATGAAATCCACAACAGCGAATAGCCGTGAGACGACGGGCGATGGCCGCGATCTCAACCGCCGCGGGTTTATGCAAAAGGCGACCGGCGCAGCAGGCGCGTTGACCCTGCCTTCTCTGATTCCAGCGTCGGCTTGGGGGGGACTGGGACAAACGCCACCAAGCAATCGGATCACCGTGGCGCAGATCGGGCTTGGCACGATGGGACAGGGGCATGTGCGCCGTTTGAGTAGCGACCCCTCCGTCGAATTGGTTGCCCTTTGTGACGTAGATCGAATGCGTCTCATTGCCACGCAGGCCGCCGTCTCGCAGACCGAAGGGAATTCCAGCCCCGATATCTACAACGATTACCAGGACGTTTTGGCCAGGGACGACATCGACGCGGTCGTGATTGTCACGCCGGACCATTGGCACACTCCTATGGCCATCGATGCTGCAAAGGCAGGTAAAGACATCTACTGCGAAAAACCGGTTTCAATGACGGTCCGCGAGGGACGCGTGTTGGAGGAAGCGGTCAGGCGGTGCAACCGGATTTTCCAGACCGGGACGCAGTACCGCTCAATTCCTGCGATCCGGGAAGTCTGTAACTTCGTACGCAATGGCGGTTTGGGAAAGGTCAAATCGGTGTTTACGCTTTGGCGAAACATGGCGGGCTACTTGAGGAATCGGCGTTTTCAGCCCTATCGCGAGTTTCTGGACCTCGAGGCGGCAAGTCGTTCCTACGTACCGTTGGATGTCTCGTTGCCAGCGGAGCCCGTCCCCGAGGGGTTAGACTGGAACCGTTGGGTAGGTCCTGCCCCGTGGCATGGCTACAACCGTTTGTTTCACACGAATCCAAAGCCGGGAGTCGTTCCTTGGTCGTTCTGCCGAGAGTTCGGGGTGGGCGCTTCGACTGGATACCATTCACATGCTGCGGACATCATTCAGTATGCGTTGGGGATGGAACGCAGTGGACCGGTTGAGTTACTTCACCCCAATGACGGACCCTATCCGACGCTGACCTGTCGCTACGCCAACGGAACGTTGCTGCATCTGATTGAAGACTGGCAGGACGTCAAACGGCTTTACCAGGCTGTACCTGACTCGGCCCGCTTGGCCGGAAATTTCGGCGGCGTCTTCGTGGGAGAAAAGGGATGGATTACATCAATGACAACAGGCGGACCGATCGAGGGCGGCCCTAGAGAGATGATGGAGGGCCTCCCCGTGAATCAACGCGAGCCAGCCAGGGAAGGAAACAACCATCAGGCAAATTGGCTGCACTGCATCCGCACTCGACAACGCCCAAGCACGGATGCGGAGCTAGGGCATCGTGCGGCGACGCTCGGTCACTTGACGATTGTCGCCTATCAGCTGGGACGTTCGTTGACATGGAATCCTGCGGCCGAAAAGTTCCCGCACGATTCCGCCGCCAATCGCTTGCTGTCGCGAGCGAGCCGTGGATAACGCTGTCTGGGACGCGAGAAAGCGACGACGTTGGAAAAAGAAATACCTGATTCGATTCGAGAAAGACTCATGAACGGTTTACGATGCACATGGTTTGTATTGATGTGTGTGGCGATCCTCTATCAGGCGACTGCAACAACTCTTTCGTTTGCGGAAGATGAGAAGCCGCTGATCGACGTGATCACTTCGGATGCACCGAGAGGCGAGAAGACGATTGCATGCAAGAAACTGGCACTTTGCGGTTCCGGCAAGTGCGTCCCCGCGCTCGCGGCGCTGCTACAGGATGAAGAACTGGCGGCCTGGGCTCGGATTGCGCTGGAGGTGATTCCCGATCCGTCGGTCGACGAAGCCCTGCGCGCATCGCTGGAGCGTCTGGACGGACGCCAACGGATCGGCGTGATCAGGTCGATCGGTGTTCGCCAGGATGCAGCCGCGGTTGGCGCGTTGACGAAACTCCTGGGAAGCGACGATGTCGAGCTAGTGACGGCCGCTGCTGAGACGCTCGGGCGAATCGGAGGCGACAAGGCAATCGAGGCTCTCGTCTTGGCCCTGGAAGCGGACTTCGAGCCGGTGCGTAGCGAAGTTGCCTATGCCTGTATTCTATGTGCGGAGAAGCTCATGGCCCACGACAAGGCAATCCTCGCTGCGGAACTTTACGACATCGTTCTCGCAGCCAAGGTACCCGAGTGTCGAGTTGCCCAGGCAACGCGCGGCGCGATTCTCTCACGCGGCGCCGAGGGCGTTCCGCTCTTGCTCAATCAATTGAAATCAGGTGATCGAGCGATGGTGCAAGCAGCGCTGGCCGCCGCTCGCGAGTTGACCGCCTCAAGCGTTTCCCAAGAGTTACTCTCCGGGTTGGCCGATCTGGATGCCGATCTCCGAGCCTTGGTGATTCTGGCCCTGGCCGATCGTGGCGACGCTGAGACGTTGCCAGCGATGCTCAGCGCCGCACAGGAAGGTCCGGTTGCAGTCCGTTTGTCGGCGATTGAAGTGCTTGGCATCCTTGGAGACGAAACCTGCGTGCCTTTATTGCTGACCCTCGCCTCGGATGACTACGACGATATTCGCGAGACAGCTCGAGGCGCCCTGTCGATTTTGTCGGGCGACGGTGTCAACGTTCTGTTGACAGAGAGCTTGGCCGAAGCGGAAGGCAAACGGCGACTCGCCCTGATCGAACTCGTCGGTCGACGAAGAATCGAGGTCATCGAACCGCTTCTGAAAGCCGTCAACGACTCCGGTACGGAAGTTCGGGCCGCAGCGCTAAAAGCGCTGGGCGAGGTTGCTTCACTTGAGAACCTTTCGGTGCTGATTGACACGGTGCTGGAACCTGTCCATGCCGAGGATGGTCAGGTTGCCGCGAAGGCGCTTCGAGCCGCGTCAGTACGGATGGCCGATCGAGAAGCGTGCGCCGAACGACTCGCAAAGGCGTTGGAGGATGCACCGACCGACGCCCGAGTGACGATCATGGAGACGCTTGGGGAAGTGGGAGGCACGAAGGCGCTGGCCGCGATCGGCCGCATGGGTAAGTCAGAGGATGAGGAAATGCAGGACGCTGCTACTCGAGTTCTGGGCGAGTGGATGTCGATCGACGCGGGTCCGGTATTGCTCGACTTGGCCACCGACCCGAATTCGTCCTATCGTGTCAGAGCGCTCCGAGGGTATTTGCGATTGCCGCGACAGTTCGGCCCAGAGATGTCGGATGAGCAGCGCGTCGCGATGTGTCGCGAAGGGTGGAATGCGACCCAGCGTGATGCCGAACGCGAACTGGTCCTTGAGGTCATCGGACGCTATCCGAGCAAGGCCATGCTGCAATTGGCCCAAGACCTTGCTGTGGGGGAGGCTTTGGCGGACGAGGCCGCGGTTGTTGCCAAAGTGATTGAAATGCGTCTCAAAGATGGCGGGGCTCAGGACAAGTAACATCCGCCGAACACATCTCGTGGCTGAGTGAGTGTTCTTAGAACAGTACCTTAAAAGGTGGTTTAGGTTCGAGCGTTTTCTTTCCTCGAACCAACGGAATCTTGCAAGACGAAGCAATCTTCGGCTGAAAAAAGTCGAATTCTGTAAAATAGCGTGGGGAAAGAACTGGAACGAACACTTCGGCCAATGCAACCCGCGGTTGCGTGGTTACCAACCACGTCAACAAGAAGAAAACCGAGGACCACGAAAGTGAAAAGGGAAAGCATGGGGCGGTCGTCCGACCCGTGATTCGGAAGCTGTCTCGGATTCTTGTGTTTCATTGGTTAAACCGCGCTGGTGAAGTGTCCGGTTGCCAAAATATCGGCGACGTGCAGAAATATCGACTCGTCGCGGTGAAAGCCCCGAGTCGAACTGTGTTGCCTTGTTAGTATGACTGAACCGCCTCTTGGCATACAGCTGAGTGCCGGTCCCATCCCGGCCGGAGATGGTGTTTTCCTCAGATGGGTCAACTGCGAGAGAAGATTGAGTGGCAAGTCTACGCTTAGAAGATGACCGAGGCCGCAAGGGCTATCGGCTGCAGTTTCGTGATGCGGAAAAGCGAAACCGAACGATCTGGCTTGGGGACGTTCCCGAGTGGCGGGCACAGGAAGTGAAAGAGCACGTCGAACACCTGCTAGACCGAGTGAAGAAAAAGTGTCCGCCGGAAATGGCAACGGCCGATTGGCTTAGTGGTATCGATGACGACTTGCGCAACAAGTTGGCTCGATGCGGTCTGTGTGAATCAGTCGCAAAACGTGTTGCCCGTGTCTTGACGTTGGAAAAGTGGATCGATGAATACATCGGCGAGCGTCAAGACGTCAAGGATTCAAGCAAAATCAGTTACCGGCAAGCGAAAGCGAATCTGATCGACTTCTTCGGCCGCAAGAAACTGTTGCGGGACATTACGCTTGCGGAAGGAAAGCGGTGGCGTGTTTGGTTGAAGACCAAAGGAAACCGGCGGGACAAAAAGAGAAAGACCATGGCCGAAGATACGGTCAGACGTCGAACGGCAACCGCGAAGCAGTTTTTCGCCGAAGCAGTTGAACGCGGCTACATGCCGGCGGACCCCTTTGCCAAGCTACCGAGCGCAATCCAAGAAAACGAAAAGAGGCAGTTCTTCGTTGAGGCAAGTGTCATCGAAAGCTGCATGGAGTATTGCCCCGACTTGGAGTGGCAGACAATCCTAGCGTTAGCCCGCTATGGTGCGATGCGTTGTCCGAGCGAGCTGGTCGCGTTGCGATGGTCGGACGTGGATTTGCCAGCCGGCCGCATGGTCATTAACGCGAGCAAGACGGAACACCATTCAACCGGTGGGGTGCGTGTCTGCCCGATCTTCCCAGAATTACGGCCCTACTTAGAAGTGGCATGGGACGCGGCGCCAGAGGGAGCGGAATTTGTAATCAACCGCTACCGGCAATCCACTCAGAATTTGCGGTCCACGTTTCTGCTGATTTTAAAACGTGCCGGCATAACCCCATGGCCGAAGCTTTTTCAGAACTTGCGGGCCAGCCGCGAAACGGAGTTGTTAGCTCGCTACCCCGCAAAGGACGTTGTGGGGTGGGTGGGTAACTCGATTCCCGTTGCGATGAAGTCTTATGCCATGGCAACGGATGAAGCGTTCAAGGCGGCATCAGACCCGCACGGACAAACCATCGCTACCCCCTCCGAGCCAAACAACGTGGCCCGTGATTCAGAACGAGGGCACAACGCGGATTCAGGATGCAACCGCGGTTGCACTGGCGGTTGCATTTCGGGCCAATCTGGCGCTATTGAGGACTTGGGCAATTCCGCCCTGAACTATGAAAACACCGCAAAAGGCGGTGTTTTCATAGTTCAGGATAGCGTAGGAAACCACTATTTGATGGGCGATACAGAATTCGAATCTGTGACCTCTGCGGTGTGAATCGACTTCTCGCACCAAGCTATTTCCCTGCGATTTGCTGGAAAACTCACCATTCCTTGAAGCATAACACATCAATTCCGCATTGCAAGTTATTGCATCGACTGGCGTTGATTGTGGCATTGTTCAACCATTTCATGCCCAAAACCGTGAGTTATTGGGTATTGGCTTTCACGCCACCTTGCGGCACTCGTCTCCTAACCGACCAATCATCAATGCCCCACATCATCAGGGATACATCTGCTTGATGGTGACGATTGGATCCCAGCGTGATGCGATCTCGTTTCCTCTGCAGCCGACAAGGTGTATTGTTAGGGTCGTCGAGATAACCCCCTAAGAAAGCGCCGTTATGACCCCATGGCTAGTTCTCATCGTCCTGCTGGCCGCAGCCTGGAATACCGCTCCGCAAGCACAGGGCGAACCAACCAATGGCGCTGAAGCAGCGGCGAAGAAAGCGGATGCGGACAAGATCCTGGACGAACAATATGCCGCATGGATGATCACCCTCTCGCCCGCTCAGCAAGCCTGGGAACAAGTCCTACAGGAAAACCTCGGCAGTTTCTATCTTCCGATCCACAAACGCGAGAAAGTCGCCGGCAGATCCAACGCCTGGGACTTCATCCAGGACGATCCAAAGCTCCCACGCGTGCTGCTGATCGGCGACTCGGTATCACGAGGCTACACCCAGAGTGTGCGAATGGCACTTGCCGGCAAGGCCAACGTCCATCGAGCTCCGGCCAACTGCGGTCCCACCTCGCTAGCCGTGCGAAAGCTAGACGTGTGGCTGGGTGATGGCGATTGGGATCTGATTCATTTCAACTTCGGTATCCACGATCGGAATACCCCAATCACCGAGTATGGCGAGCGATTGGAGTTACTCGTCGAACGAATGAAACAGACGGGTGCGGAATTGGTTTGGGCAAGCACGACGCCGATTCCGGATGACCCGACCAAGAATCAAACTGCAGCTGCGATCGTTGAAAGAAACGACGTGGCAGCGATGCTGATGCGGAAGCACGGTGTAACGATCGACGATCTCTTCACTGCAATCACTCCGCACCTAGCTGAAATGCAGAATCTAAATGACGTTCACTTTAACTCGGATGGTTACGTGTTCCTCGGCCAGCAGGTCGCTCGGGTCATCGGTGAAGTATTGGAGTAATGCTGTTGCTCTGGACGAACCCAACGAAAAACAGTGTCATCGCTTTAGCAATACTGATCGCTTAAGCAAATCTGGGCGTGGGGCTAGCAGTTACCGTGGCGGGATTCACACCCATTCGTCAGCAAACCATTTCTAGTCTGCACGTGCATCTCTTAGTTCTGTCACGTCTTTCAAGCATCAGGTCAGTATCGGTGGTGGCTGCCATCCCCCAAGGTCGTCCTCCAGTGCTTTCATGAATGCCAGCACCACATCCTCCCGAAACTGGCGAGCAATCACCTGTACCCCAATGGGTAATGGCTGCGATTTATCTGTGCGGTCACTGAATCCGCATGGCACACTGCCGGATGGTATGGCCGGCAAGTATGCCGGTAGTTGCACAAAGATCAAACGCCGGATGTCCGTGAACGTCGTTGCGTGTTTTGGCGCCGGCGTTGCCGTCACCGGACTTAGGATCGCATCGTATTCACGCAGAAACGAAAGCAGACCTGTTCTCAATTCAGGTAATCGTAACTGAAACTGCTCAACCTGGCTTTTGCTATATGGTGTGGCCCATGCGCTAAGCCCACGCATCATGTCGCAATCGATTGGCCCCAGTTGATCAATACCGTGCTCCTTGAGTGTTTGCTTCCAGCTGTCGAGAAAGAAAGGTGAGTAAAGTGCTTGACTAATGTCGTATATCTCGTCTGCAAGTGGCGGTTTTGCGTCCACAACCCTTACGCCACGCTCCTCAAGAGTGCGTCTCGCGTCTTCCAGCGTCCGTTCGGTTTCAGGCGTCAGCACTGCTCCGGAACCTTGGGTCCAATAGGCCACTTTCATGCCGTGGAGTTCGACCTTTCGATAGTCGCCAAGTGGTACCGGGAATGTCTTCGTATCTCGTGGGTCCGGCCCTTGCATGATCGAAAGAGCGAGATGTAGGTCCGCGACCGAACGTGCAAAAGGCCCGGTTACCGTGTATCCCGGATCAGGCAACCAACCTTCGGCATGCGGTACAGCGGGAACTTGACCAGCCCGAGATACTCGCCCCCATCCGGGGCGCAGCCCAGGTACACCGCAGTAGTGAGCTGGAACGCGGATGCTTCCCAATCCATCCGTTCCAATACCTAGCCATGACCCACCACTTGCGATGATCGCAGCTTCACCGCCACTACTGCCTCCTGGCGTGTGACTGAGGTCGTAGGGATTGTTCGTTACACCGAATTCTGACGTGCCAGTCTCGTACGCGCTCATCAGTGCCGGCAAATTCGTCTTGCCTATGAGGATCGCTCCGGCATCTCGCAATCGCTTGACGACCGTCGCGTCACTCTTCGCCTTGGTATCCTTCCATATCGGCACGCCGCTCGTGGTGGGCATGTCGGCGACATTTAGGCAGTCCTTTATGGTAATTGGAACGCCCATTAGAGGCGTCAACTCCCAATTAACAGCGTCATTATCAAGCAGTGTATCGATCTGCTTAGCTTGCTGACGCGCCAGTTCCTCAGGAAAGTGAATCACCGCATTCAGGCTTGGGTTGACTTTCTTGATCTGGCCGATTGCGATGTCGACCAAATCCGTAACGGAGATTCTCCTGCGTCTAAGAAAGTCGGCAACAGAAGTTGCTGATGCTGCGAGAATGGTTCGCTCATCGATTCGCTCGGATGTCATTGCACGGGAGGTGCCCACTAGCGTGGACGTCACGAACCCCGTCGAGGCAATGCGACAGCATTGAGCAACGAACTCACGGCGGCTTGATTCCCTAATGCACATGCATCGGACTCCGTTGGGTAAAAACAGACGGATGGAATTACGAACCACTCCAAATGAAGCGGAATCGAGGGATAGTCAGGGCGTTGAACTAAGACGCTGGGCTTGGTGCGGCACAGATCCGTGGGGGCCCCGGAGCTGTTGCTCGGGCTCACCCAGCAGACTCAGGTTAACTGATTGCGGAGGGCGGTAGCAAAACTTGAGAATGGGCCTGCAGCTGGCAGTTATCCCGGTTGGTATCGCACCTGCTTGTCATCAAACCATTTGCGGCTCGTGCGTTCATGACTGGATTTGTCAGACGGCTGATTGCCCTATTGGCTCACGCGACGCCAGACATCGTGCTGGTCATCGACCTGTTCTCCGCCAAGCGTCCCGGTTCCGGTCCAGGTATGCGTATTGCCGTTGTCAGTAATCGTTACCGTGCTTGTGTATTCGTTCTTGGTTCCGTCTGGGGTACTTCCAAGACCCTTGTCAACCCATTTTCCGTCCACCTTGTGGAGCGTGCTCTGACCAACATAGCCACCAGACGAAACCCACATCCACTTGATTTGCTTAGCGCGCGCATCGAACGCAACGATGCCAGTGCCCGAACCATTACCGCCATAGAATTTTGTGATCAGGGCATTCCCATCTTCTGCTACCGTATTCTCAGAATAAGCGGTGACCTTTTCGCCCTTCTTTCCCAAGCCTGGCCAGTCCGCTACCCAGGTAATATCACCTACCCATCGTCCTTGAAACGCTTGACAGTATTCCTGGAAGTCCTTGCGACTAGACTCTTGCGCGAACGCTGGCGATGCAATTACGGCAAACAGCAAGACAATGGTCGAGGGTGCGAGTTTCATGGCGAAAACCTTTCGCTAGTAGGGAATCAACGGGAACGGATTAGGCGATGGCCAACGCTGACCGTCGCGTCAGGACGCACTCTGGTGGCACAATGAATACTTGCAAGCCCGAGGTTTGATGGGTGAGAGCCATTCCTAGCATCGTGCGAGAAATGACTGTCGGATCTCCAATTGTGAGCGGCAAGGCGCTAGCCGCCGGTTTGGTGCTAGAAAACCCTGTCCTCATGCACCGGTGGCTGGCACTATTCCGCTCACTTATTTCCCCCACGTTGCTTAGTTGTCCCCCGATGGCTCCCCCTGATCTTACCAAAGATTCCCAATGTTCTGTGTCGTTATCGCTTGATGAAAAACGTGACAGCCGTTCCAGACTCAGTCTTGCCCCTCTTGATCTCAGAATACACCGATGCATCACCGATTTCATCGCTAACCATGAGACCCTCGATAGCACCACCAATTGGATTTCCTTTTCGTGCCCCCTTCACGACTTTCTTGACGACCTCGGCAGCTATCTTGGCTTTCGATGGCGGAGCCTTAGTCGTACTGATTGAAACGACATAGGAGAACGGGACATCGATCTTGCAGTCCGGGGTAGTAACCACAACAAAGCAACGGTCGGGTAGCCATTCCATCGGGATCGCGATTGAATCGCCGGTGCCAGTGTCGACTGTGAAAGCCGCAGGCATTCCGATAGACGGCCCACGTGGCTTAACCAATTCACTGCGTAAGTGATGTACCCGCTTGTCGTAAACGTAGGTTGGCATACAGAGCCTCCTAATCGGATGAAGTCTCACGAAAGTCCCTAAAGCATCGACGCTGGTATTAGCTGAGTTTATGTCGCATAATTTCAATTCGTACGCACTTGAAAGGCAGGATTCTTCTGCATTCCATTTGATCTCAAATTTTCCGGTAAGTCCCATTCCAGCAGCGGTACCGGTAACATTCCAGTTGCCCAATAGCATTAGCAAGAAGTCGCGACTGATTTCGTCGGCCGCACGTGACGTCGTGGCGAATGCTCATGACAGCGTCAATAACAGTGACACAGCGATTCGTAGTGATCTCATTTCAGGACTCCTGATCAAAGAATGACAGCAAAGAACCGTGCTTCTATATTCATATGAAGGACCAGCGATCATACCCATGAAGGGACTCATTCACATTGGTTTCCCATTCGGTACCAAGGGTGACCCCGATTTATGCTCGTAGGTTGAATGGAGTGTTCTCGCCGGGGAGTTGAGAGCGCCTCTTTCAGTATTCTCACGGGTTGGCTTCCGGATGTCAATTTACACTATGCCGCCAGCGTTTTTGCCCCGTGAGGAGCAAGAACGCTTACGTATTGGCAACCCCGATTGCAGGTCTAAGGTACCATCAGCTCAAGCAGTTCCTCGTCCAGCCAACCTTCGCTGTCGTCTTCGTCGTCGAAGGCCCAGTGTTGGTCGATTGCTTGTGCGTTGATCGCGGCACGAGCTTGGATCACGCTGCGAGTTCGCTGGTTGATCGTGACGAGCGCGTCGAGCGGTGTCACGGCTCCGTCATGGTTCAAATCCAAGTGTGACGGTGTCGCACCAGACGGATGAGTGTTGAGCCAATTGATCACCAGCAGCGCATCCATCGATGTCACTTGCCCGTCGCCGCTTGCATCCATGGTAATTTCGGACGCGGGTGCTGCTGCAGGAGGCGGATCCGAAACGATGTAGGCCACCTGTTCGGTCGTGTGAGCCCGCTCACTGTCTCTCTGGTCTTCGTCAAAGCCCAACAGCAGCGTATTGTCGGTCACCGGCGTTGATCCATAGAGCACTGGCCAGCCACCGTTGCCACCGTCCATGCCAGCGGCGCTCACGACCGCGAACTCGGCGTGATCCAGGTGCCTGATGTTGTAGGTGAAGCCGTTTCCGTCGGTGACACCCTCGACCGTGTCACGACCCAATCCCGCCACGCAACTGATTCCGCCGATTGGTCCTGCTCCGCTCTCGATTACGATGTAGCCAATCGTTGCGCAGACAACATTTAAGAGAATGGAGTGGAGTGAGTGCGTGGTTCGACCTTTGACTCTCGGGTCTTCGACATCCTGGAAGCAATCGTGAAACTTACGAGCGACTTGATATGACATTCGGAAATCCATTTGTGCGTGCCGTGATTTTGACATCCGTCAACTGAAATCTTTCACACCGACACTGGACTTAGGCAGGTCTGAAACGAATAGTTGGTTAACGTTTGATGCGATGGCCGTGGCCTCGAAGCGGCAGCCAACCTGCTGAGTATCCGTGCCGGGCTTGACGATTTTTCGAGCACCGTTGCGTTAGTTCCCCTTTCCCCCCTTTTCTGCACAGTACTTCTGCTCGGCGGCTGGCACGGCTAAGTCTACAAGGAAGCGTTCGGCCATGAACGCTTTCCGTGCAAGGGAGGGCCAACCAATCGGCATGCCGAATTCACCGAGTTTTGCGGCGGTGGTAACCGCTTATTTCCAGCCCTTGGCGAGTAGTTCCAAAACAGTGTCGTCAAGGAGCGACTCGAGCTCTTGCGCAGTGCTTTCCACGACAGGGTCGCTGGATTGTCGCGTCTGCGGTTGCATTTGCCGCCCTTGGGGGACTTGTGCCTTAGCCTGCACCCGTTTCGTTACCTGTTTTATTTCCGGTTCGTCACCGCGATTGTCGAACTCGCGATCATCCGTATCCTCGAATACCGATGCTAACGCCTGAGTACTGCCTACCGAGTAACGAGAGGCAGACAGCGGGCTGGCAATGTCGATGGACGTGCCGTCGCTGTCGCCATCGGGGTCGACGTTGTCCGAGGCAGCGTACGGGAATGGTCCGCTGACATTGGTGACGTTGAACCGAACCGTTGGCGTTCGAGTTGAGATTTTCGTTTTCACCACTTTGCAGATTCCATCGACGTCAGTAACCGCTTCCGACGTTCCGGTAACACCATCGCTCCAGGAGCCAGTCACGGTTGCGCCCTCGACAGGTTTACCTTGGGCATCTTGGATTAAGATTTCTGTGGTTGCCGTCCAGCGGTTGCGGTCAAGGACACTCGAGCCATCCAAGTCGGCCACGTGCATCGTCGAGGCGACTGCGTTGTTGACTACAGCTTCAATTGGGATTGATATCACGGTCTGCTGCCCGCTGTCAGTGGCAGTCGCCGTTACGCCATACAATCCGTCATCGTATCGCGTCGTGTCCCATTCTGCGGACCATCCGCCGATTTCACTGGCGTCGACTCCAATCAATTCGTTTCCAACAAAGAACTGGACGTTTTCGACGCCGCGATCATCCCAGGCGTCTGCGGTAACCGTTATCGTTCCGGAAAGAACGCCCGCAAGGCTGTCGCTGTCCAATGCGACAGTGGGAAGGTCATCAACGTTGTCCAGCATGACAGAAATTTTGGTGGAAGTTGTCTGTCCGGCCGTGTCGGTGGCGATTGCAGTGATCTCGTAGACCCCATCGAAAAGACCCGTCGTGTCCCACATCATTGACCAACCATCCGACTCCACAGTGTCGGTCCCAAGACTGGCTCCATTAATGACAAATTCCACCTGTGTGACTGAAACATCATCGTTTGCCGTTACAGTAACCTCAACGTTTCCTGCAATGGACGTGCCTTCAACCGGTGAAGTAATTTCAACAGTGGGTGCATGATCGATCGGTCCCTGGTCGGCGACCCAACCAAGATTCTCGGTATGATTGTCGGGACTGTCTGGGATATAGTTCGGATCAGGGAAATACAATCCCTCATCGGGGTCTCGCCATCCTTTTCCGCCATAAATCAATGCTTGGCGGATCGTGTAGACCTCTTCGGCGTTGTGAGCTCGTCCATTTTGCGCGATATACAGGGCCGCAAGCCCTGCGGCGTGAGGTGCCGCGGCACTGGTTCCGCTACCGACGGCGTAACCACCATCCTTGTAGGTCGAATAGATGTCCACGCCTGGCATCATCAAGTCGATGCCCAGCCCCGGTGAAAGGATTCCGTGGTTATTGTCGTCGTACCAGGAAACTAGCTTGTCGTTACTGTCACGGGTGCTATTGCTATAGTTGCTGAAGTCCGCAAACGTGTCGTCAGCGTAACCAAGACTACTGACCGGTCCAGCGTTACCAGCTTTCCCATCGGTATCCGCAAACGCACTAATGGTTGCTACTTCCGGGTAGACCGCCGGAATCGTGTCGTCTGAGGTCCCAAACTGAAAATCTTGCCCCAGAATGTCCCGGTATTCGTTACCAGCGGCGGCAACATAGACCACGCCAGCCTCAACGCTGGCCTTGATCGCGTCGTGATAAATCGTGCTCGCTCCAAGTCCCCCCAAACTCATGTTGGCTACTTCAATCGTTTCGGCGCGGTCGGTGACCCAATCAATGCCTGCGATGATGCTCGATAAGGAACCATTCGCGTTTTCATCAAGCACTTTTACGGACCACAGCCGAGCACCGGGTGCAACGCCGACAACTCCGATGTCATTGTCTTTGGCTGCTGCGATTCCTGCGACGTGGGAACCATGTCCATTATCATCGTCATAATTGTTGTCTTGGACCGTTACGCTTTTTCGCCAGTTTCCAGTGGTGTAAAAATGCGTGCCCCCGACAACGTTCAAATCATCATGCGTGGTGTCGATGCCTGAGTCAATGATCGCGATATCAACATCAATTGCAATCGGATCCCCCTCAAGCTGCTGATCCCCATTGATTCGATCAATTCCAGTTGGCAGCACTTGAGTCAGAGGATCTGCAAACGCTTGCATCTGGATGTCTGGTTCGACACGCTTGATAAGCGGATTGTTTTGCAATGCCTGAATCGCCGCCATCGGCATCCGTGCCGAGAATCCCTTGATGGCATGATTGTAAATGTGCCCGAGTTGTCCACCACCACGTCCCACAACATCATTGCCAATCAATCGTGCGTCGCTGGTGTTGTCGTTCAATTCAACAATCACCGCTTGCCAACTATTGGGCAGTGTAGGGCCAACGAGACCGAATGCGTCAAGGACGATTCGTTGTTCCAAGTTCTCAACTGACAAAAAACGTCGATTGGACATCGTAAACACTCCGGTTAGAAAGGAAGGATTGTCATGCAGTCAGCCACGCAAAACGGACGTCGTTTCTTGTACGGGACAAATCGGCATGAAACGATTGGCAAACATTCATTCGATATCAATTATCACTCAATTTGATGTTATCCTGGCAAAATACTAACGACCAACGGGAGTGGGTATACACAACCCGAGCGGCAGCTCGCTTCGCTTGCGGCCGTGCCGCACTATGGTTTTGTTGAACCCATCGGAAATTGTACTAATCGTCGCATTGCAAAACTGCAATTAGGAGCGACGCAGTTCCTCTGACGCAGTACTTCACGTACCCTTTCTTGCTTTGATCTTGATCCGCAGTGATCCCTTCTTTCGGGGCGTCACCTGGGCTGCGGTACAATCAAATGGCCTCTCCCCGGAGCTCGCTGACCAAACGCCCTGGGGATGGCATCAGGCCGGTGAGTGGTTGCTTTGTCGGCTCTTTCTCACCGGCCGCCTATGCTTATTTTGTCTCGTCAACAGTTATGGCATCTGTAAAACCCTTTCAGGGTTTGGTGTGTCGGGCAATCGGTGCCCTAGGTTGTGCGTCGCGACCTAAGCTGTGGAATACAACGCCGTTGGCGTAAGGACCTAATGCGTCTCTTCCGATTCGTTTGTCGGATCGGTGTCATTTCGTTGGTTAACACTCAATGAACTCTCCGCCACTTCACGCAGCGGCTAGCTCGCTTCAGTCAGCCGCGTGATGGTCGAAACTGCTTCAGAAACTCAGGCTACAGTAGCCTACATTGATTTTGGAAATGCTTTGGCAAGCACCCCCTGCACTCAATCAAACAGGCTTAGTATCGAGTGACATGAAGAAAGTTAGTTCGAACTGACTCCTTTCGGAGTTATTATTCCTCAATTTGGTGTGGGATGAGAATAACGCCACCAATCTCTGTGCTGCAAACGCTCACGATTAGGGGAAAACCTGTATTCGAGTCACGATCGCTGATCGCCTTTACCCACTGTTTTCCCTCTCGCCACGCATCCACAATGGTCGGATCGCTGTCGGTATCGATCAGATCGGCAAGCTTCCAAACAGACCCTTCGCGGACCAAATAGCCACCCTCATGCTCAACCCAATAGGCGGCGTCCCCCGAGGAGTTCATGAAATTTTGGTTGCTACCGGTGAAAAGGTGGACGGTTGGTGCCTTCGCAATGGCCTCAAGCGGTGGTCCGTAGCGGACTATGTAGTCGGCAAATTTCCCACCTTTTCCACCGAGTTTTACGTTCGTGAGCTGACAACCAACCCGTCCCAAATCATCTACCGAAACAAAAGGTTGAAGCCCCTCGATCTCGATTTGCTGTGCTTCCAAGTCAGGGTCAAAGATCAGCAAGGTACTGCCGTCCGCCACAGCCACTCGACCGTCGTTATTCAGGGAGCCATTAGACAGATAGCGTGTTGCAATTGATGTGCTCAACGATTCTGTTAAGAAAATCCCCTGGTCCAGCTCGCTATCCCAATACCACTGAGACAGAAAACGAGACCACGTGCCATTGGGACGTTGGTAGCTGCCAAGGATCTTGCCATTGTCGTTGATGGCAATAGCGTACGAACTCACTTCATCGTCGGCGTCGTCGGGCAGTGGCACGACACTAACTGTCCAAGCACTCGGGTTCGGGTTAAGAAAAGTATCAATCAAGACGGGTGTGTAGATTGCGGGCTCGTCGTCCGTGTAGTACATGTCCGCCACAATCTGTCCAACAACGTTGATGCCAAGGGGATGAACAATCCTTGTCCCCTCTGGCTGGCCATTCAGCCACACAATATCCTCTAGAGTATTTAGATCCTTTAGATTATTTAGGTCGTAAAAGAGATGGTCGTCACCGTCCAAATCGTGCCAATAAAGGAAATGCGTGCCGTCCCAATAGAAGCCAATCACCATTCCAAGAACGTTGATGTCAAGGGGCGCTGGGGCACCGGCAGGCGATCCGGTAAATTCCTCGATCGTGTAACGTACCAGGGGTAAATCTGCCGGGGGATCGTCTTTAATCGGTTTCTTTGCATTCGCAAAGTTCGTGAACAGAGGGACAAGGGAAAGAGCAAGCATAAATGGCAATATCTTTTGTTTGAACGGGTGTGGTGAAGAAGGGACGGACCGGTGGTGTTGCGAAGCTTTTTGGACGCATTTTCGAGATGACATGACTCATTCCTCGTGCTTGGGATCAGCCTGCGGTACAATGGAAAAGCCCTCGCCTCGAGCGCGCAGACGACTCGCTCTGAGGTTGGCTCTTCGGCTGGTGAGGCGTGTTGCCTGGTAGCGAATGTCTCGCCAGCCGATCTTGTTCTCTTTGAATCTCAATCAAGTTCTGAACTTACAGGCTCGACCGGGCTCTCTTGCTCATCTTGTTTGGTTGTTGGCTGTACAATACCAAGGACCTCGTCGGCTTCGGCACGAAAGGGTGCATTGAACTGGTTCGTGGCAGGGGACTTTTCACCCATTGCCACCAACTGGTCGTATATGTCGCGAGCTTGTTCGGTCTCGTCCAATTGATGCAGCGTCATCGCCAGAAACCACCATTCGGATCCACTGCCAAAGCCGTAGATTGGATTATTGTCACCTCGCTGCTCGATCCCTTTTTCCAACGCCTCGCGTGCTTGCTGCCAATTGCCCAATCGGTAGTGCGCCTGGCCCACATGACCCCAGAGGTGAATGTTTGCTTCATCATGGTTCACGTCAGTGGCAATTTCGATGAATTTGCGCCAGGCTTCGGCAGCAACATCTTCATCGCCAGCATCGCGAAGAATCTTTGCTAATTTGAAGTAGGCCATGTCCAACTTTAATAGGGACTTCACGATTGACGGAACTCGCTCCAACAGCGTCTCTAGGATGGCGATCTCTTTTCGGAGGTGTTCCGTGGCCACATCGAATTCACCCATTAAATAATGTGTATGAGCGATGTTGTAATGCACAGCTGCCAGACTCTGTTGATGGTCTACAACGTCCGGATGTTGCTCCGCAAACTTCTCGTAAACGGAGAGCGCCTTTTGTGAATAGTCCAGACCCTTCTGCATCTGACCCAAGCGAAAGTGCGCCACAGCCACGTTCAAGTATGTTCTGGGCAAGGTCGGGCGCTCAATCATGGGATACTCTTCCACAAGCTTCTCGAAAAGGAGAATGGACTTCTCGTAGGAAGCCAACGAGTCCTCCAGTTGCCCAATGCTCGATTGTGACTGGGCCAGGGCGGCGTATAGCGAGCCGAGTCTAGCGCGGATTTCCATTCCATCGGGATCCTGTTCGAGCAGCTTTTCCTGAATCGAGATCCCCTTCTCTGAGCAGGTCACGGCCTCTTCGAATTGACCTAAGTCGATATGCAGAAACGATTGGGTTTGAAAATAGATGGCCAAACGTGATTGATACTGCAAGACCGAGGGATTTTCGTTGGCGAGTTTCTCCTGTATTGAGATCGCCTTCCCACAGAAGGTCATTGCCTCTTCGAATTGAGCCAACGTCCTTTGTGCCAGCGCCAGGTCGCCAAAAAAATCCGCCTGGGCTTCCTGGAACTTCAAATTCTCTGGTTCTTGCTGCAGTATTGCTCCCTGAATCAAGATCGCCTTTTCGAGGCGGGCGATGCCCTCGCTCAACCGACCCAGCGAGCAGTCAAGATTCGCCCCTAAGTTGTAAGACCTGGCCAATTCATACTGATATTGCCTGACCGCGGGATTTTCCTCGACGAGTTTTTCAGACATCGAGATCGCCTTTCCGTAGGAATCTTCGGCCTCGTCTTGTTGCCCTAACGTCTTCTGAGAACTTGCTAGGAAGCGGTAGGATTCCGCTAGATCCGACTGATACTCCGAGACACGGGGATACTGGTCGACCAACTTTTCCAGCACCGTGATCGCATCTTGATGCTGTGCCAGAGCCTGATCCGTTTGGCCGATGTGCATCGACTGTTGGGCTATATTGCGCAGCGAGGATGCCAAAGCCTGCTGATGGGTTGGGCTGGTTGGATGCCGTGCCACTAGCTTTTCGCGAATGCTCAACGCCTGTCGATGAGCTTGCAACGCTTGCTCGGCGGATCCGATTAGACTGGTAATCTCTCCGAGTCGCTCATGTGCATCGGCCAACTCGGCCTGAAGATCGGCATCATCAGGCTGTTGCTGAATGAATCCCTGGTAATAACGCAACGCCAGTTCCAACAGATCCTTGCGCAATGGCTGCAGTGACGGAGCATTCAGCAGTTCATTCTCGCTGACTTCGGTCAGGTAGGTGTCGACGGCCTCGCGAGCCTGATGGAAGTTCTTCTCGGCCTGATCGCGCGCTCGCCGGGCGTCACTCGCTTGCCACAGGCTGATGCCGGTTCCGAGCAGCAGAACGACGGCAACCAATAGGCTGGTTGTTAGCAGCCCACGGTTGCGGCGGGCGAATTTCTTTAGCCGGTAGGGCGTCGATGGTGGGCAGGCTTCGACGGGCTGATCCTCTAAGTAACGCTGCACGTCCTTGGCCAATTCGCTCGCTGACTCGTAACGCCGCGTACGGTCTTTCTCGAGCGCCTTCATCGCGATCCAGTCCAACTCACCACGAAGCGATTGAGAGAGCGTCCGAGGATCGGTCTGTTGATTCTCAGCCACCGTGTCGAGCGCGCCGTCAAGGGTGCTCAGCCGAGTGCTGGGCGTCGGCGGATCCTCTTCGCAGATGATCCGGCGAACCTCATCGTCGCTGGACTGATCCATCCGCTCACGTTCAAACGGAGTCGTGCTGGTGAGCAGCTCGTACAGCAGGACGCCTAGCGAATAGACGTCGCTGCGAGTGTCCACGTCCAGCGAAGTCGACGAGGCCTGTTCGGGACTCATGTACAACGGCGTGCCGATCATCTGCGATGCTTGCGTGTAAAGCGACCGATCGGTCAGCGGTTGGTACAACGCTTTGGCGACGCCGAAGTCGATGATTTTCGCAGTCACCCCATGGTCATTGTCGGTAACCAGAATGTTGGTCGGTTTCAGATCGCGATGGATGATCCCTTTCAAATGGGCGTGCTGAACCGCCTGGCAAACCTGGGCAAACAGCTCCAATCGCTGACGCGTTGTGTATCGGAATTCGTCGCAGTATTTTGTGATCGGTTTCCCTTCGACCAACTCCATCACAAAGTAGGGACGCCCGGAATCGGTGCCGCCGCCATCGAGAACGTGAGCGATGCTTGGGTGGTCCATCATTGCGAGCGCCTGCCGCTCAGCTTCGAATCGGGCCACCACTTCTTTCGTATCCATCCCTGGCTTGATGATCTTCACAGCCACTTTTCGTCGTACGGGCTCCTGCTGCACCGCCATGTAGACGACACCCATCCCGCCACGCCCAATTTCGTGAAGCAGCTTGTAATGGCCGATCTGCTGACCGGGTAGTTCCAAGGCGTCGGCATCGTCCCGAGTGGCTACGTCGTTCCCATCGGAGGCCTCCTTTTGATCGAAGGAGGCAAGGCTGGCAGCGATGCCGGGGGCCGGCGATTCGAGGAAATCGCCGACTTTGGACTGTACCTGTAAGAGCTGCTCGATCCGATCCCTCAGCACTTGATTGTCACCGCAGGCTTTGTCGAGGTAATCTGCGCGAGCCTCCGCGGAGGTCAATTCCAAGGCGGCTTCGAAGATCGCCTGTACGTCTCGCGGTTCCGCAATCATCTGCGTTGTCCCCCCGACGAATCAGTTGACAATGGGGTGTAAATCAAGGGCCCGTATTACAATGCGAGTTTTTCGTTCGGCTCGCGTGCTAAAAACGAAATTTTCTCAAAACTTTCTTGTGCTCTGCAACTCGCAGTACAAATAGGACTTGGCGTAAGTCCATTGGCGGACGGCCCTCGCGGGAGTGATCCCGACTGCTTTGGCAGCTTCACTGAGGGACATGCCGGCAAAATATCGGAGCTTCACGAGCGCCGCAGCCTGCGGATTCTCACTCGCTAGTTGGTCAAGTACATCGTTTACCGCAATGACCTCGTCGGTATCGTTCTCAGCAATCGTTGCACACTGCTGATTTTCAACGGCGTCGATGCCTAAGCGGTACCGGTCCCCACCGTGCTTGGGGCGTTTCTTACGCCGCGCATGATCTACCAAGATCCGACGCATCGCCTCGGCAGCCGCGGCAAAGAAATGGCCGCGAGAGTCCCAATGCTTGGCCTGCTGTGTATCCACTAACCGGATATAAGCTTCATGCACCAGAGCGGTGGGCTGCAGCGTTTGTCCAGGATTCTCGCTCGCCATTCTTGTGGCGGCCAGTTTACGAAGTTCGTCATAGACCACCGGCAATAGCTTCTCGGCTGCATGGCCGTCGCCATCTTCGATCTGCCTGAGGATCTGCGTGACGTCACTCATGGTGGGGCACCCGAAATATTGGAATCCCACTCATTGTCCACCTTTGTGGGGTGAGAAACAAGTTAAGCTCCGGCCTGACACGCCAAGCTTCGAAAAACACTACAAGGACGAGCGGGCTTCTCGTACGTGATGCAAGTTCGCAGCCGAATCCTCGATTGAGCTAAATACCGAGCGCTTTTGCGCTACATGTAGGTGACGGAGGCGACGTAGCCACCGTCACCTCTCTTTTTCACTTACAGGAGACGTGCGAATGTCACATGTGGTGCAAGTGCAAACTCAAGTCCGAGACGCTGCGGCGGCTCGGGCGGGGTGTCAACGACTGGGGCTCGAGGAGCCGGTCGTTGAGACGGTGAAGCTGTTTAGCGAGTCCGTTACGGGACTGGCTGTTCGGCTTCGGGATTGGCGGTATCCGGTGGTGTTTGACACAGCAACCGGTGAAACCAAGTTTGACAATTACCAAGGCCATTGGGGCAAACAGGAACGGCTCGATGAGTTCTTGCAAGCCTATGCGGTCGAGAAGACCAAGATCCAGGCTCGACGCAAGGGCTACTCGGTCAGCGAGCAGTCGCTTAGTGATGGCTCGATCAAGGTGACCGTCCAAGTCGGAGGTGCCTCGTGAAACGAATCGAAGTGATTGTCTCGCCTGATGGTTCAACCAAGGTCGAGACGAAAGGGTTTACTGGCAGCACATGCCAGCAGGCCAGCGAGTTTCTGGAACGCTCGCTTGGCCAGAAACGCAGCGACCACCGAACGGCTGACTTCTATCGAACCGAGGCCAGCCAAACACAACAAGCCCGGCAGCAGTCTTCCTAGAGACGCTCGCCGGGCTTCTCTTTTGCCCCTTCAACACTCAAGCAATAGGAAACCAGTGCATGACACTGACTCAACGAATGAGGGAGCTCGTCGATGCCTGCTTCACAGGTATCTGGATCGAGTCCCAAGAACATGAAGACGCCATCGGCGAACTGGGCCGACTCTGCGGCGAAGAAGATTGGCAGCTCGCCTTGTGGGACGTCAATCGCGGACTGCATTGCCTTAGCAGTGGCGACCTTGGCGCCGAGGCCTCTGACCCGTTGTCGGCGGTGGAATCGCTTCGCACGCTGGGACAAGGCGATGGCACCACGCTGCTGGTGCTGAAGAACTACCATCGCTTCCTGCAATCGCCCGAGATCGTGCAAGCGGTCTACCGGGCCGTTGTCGGTGGTAAAACGGCACGGACGTTCGTGGTGATTCTGTCACCAAGCGTGCAGCTACCACCCGAACTCGAAACCCTGTTCGTCACGGTCAAACATCCACGTCCGGACCGCGAGCAACTTGCTGAGATCGCCCGCGGGGTCGCTACCGAAGGCGATGAATTGCCAGACGGCCCCGAATTCGAAGCGGTGCTTGATGCCGCTGCGGGTTTGACTCGCCTGGAGGCCGAGAATGCGTTCTCGCTATCCTTGGTTCGTCACCAATGCTTGCGGCCTCCAGCGATTTGGGAGATCAAGACCCAAACACTGAAGCACTCCGGTCTGCTGTCGCTTTATCGCGGCGATTCGGATTTCAGTTCCCTCGGTGGCCTGTCGGCCCTGAAAGCGTTCACACGACGAGCGTTGCTGCGATCACGAACGAGTGGCTCGGTGCATGCTCGGGGAGTAATGTTGTTGTCGCCCCCAGGCTGCGGCAAATCGGAATTCTGCAAGTGCCTTGGCAAAGAGGTCAATCGACCGGTGCTGATGCTCGATGTTGGCTCGCTGATGGGGTCACTTGTCGGTCAATCGGAAGAGCGAACCCGCCAAGCATTGGCGACCGTCGATGCGATGGCACCCTGTGTGCTGATGATCGACGAGGTGGAAAAGGCTTTTGCCGGTGCTTCGGGCGGTGGCAGCAATGACAGTGGTGTGTCTTCGCGGATGATGGGAACGGTGCTGACGTGGCTAAACGATCATGAATCAGAAGTCTTCGTGGTTTGCACGGCAAATGATGTGCAGAAATTGCCACCCGAGCTAAGTCGTGCCGAACGGTTTGACGGTGTGTTCTTCCTGGACCTACCAGACCGAAAGCAAAAGGACGAGATCTGGCAGTTGTATCGCGACCGCTATGGGATCAGCGATGATGAACCTTGCCCGAAGGATGACCTTTGGACTGGGGCGGAGATCAAATCGTGCTGCCGGCTCGCTATGCTGCTGGACACTCCCCTCTCACAAGCAGCGGATAACGTTGTGCCTGTGGCGGTCACTTCGGCTGAATCCGTGGAACGACTGCGAAGCTGGGCCGATGGTCGCTGCTTGGCGTCGGATCATGCCGGAATCTATCGCTCGGCCCCGACAACCTCGAATCGTCGCCGGCAGGTTTCGACACAGCCGTCCAAAAACTGATTGCTGGCACTCGCCACGTGCGCGGGACCGGTCCCGGGCACTTGGGCGACACGCAAGATCATTTGGTTCACCCCATAGGCGGTTCAACTTCTTCCTGAGGGCCAGTCTCGTCGGAGGCGGGTTCTCTTACGCATTCAAGGAGAAACACCTTGTCACCCATTCTGATGGTGTGCTTGTTCCTCTCGATGGCGCTCGCGACCGCGTCACTGATCGTGTTGCAACTGCGGCGTCAGCGGCGAGGGTTACAGGCACTACTTCAACAATTGTTACGAAAGGAGTTCTCTCATGCCGACAACAACGCTCCGCATGAATCGCCCTCAGCTGACGATGATCACTATCACATGGATCGTGATCGCCTTGACCCTTAGTGGCTGCGGACCGTCGGGCCGCGATCTGAGCGACCAGCAATGGCTCGAAATCCAACAAGATCTGCAAGACGAACGAGC
This sequence comes from Novipirellula artificiosorum, assembly GCF_007860135.1. Taxonomy (NCBI): domain Bacteria; kingdom Pseudomonadati; phylum Planctomycetota; class Planctomycetia; order Pirellulales; family Pirellulaceae; genus Novipirellula; species Novipirellula artificiosorum. Next base: position 39,232 of record NZ_SJPV01000010.1, on the reverse strand, counting down.
CGAGGTGGGCAAGCAGCGTGATTTGCTGGAGGCCGATCGACGCGAGTGGGACGAGCGAGAACGGAGTGAACCTGTGTTGGCTGCCGTTATCTCGTCATCCGTCCTGCTAATCTGCTGCTCGTTACCCCTGTTGTTGGTTGCCGTACTGCTCTGGCCACGTAAGCGAGAGCAGGAATCGCAAGCGGTATGCGAAGCAATGCTCGATGAGGTCGTTACGGTCCGCAACCTTGTCTCGGGTGACACCAAACGCATCGCCGCTTCGCCCTCCACACAACGCCTCGCTGCTAGCGAGGAATGACACCCGGCCCAGCCGTGTGTTCTCTGACTGCAAACCTTACTTCCGACCCAGCGTATTGCCCCATCGGTTGAAACAACCGGCGGGGCGTTTTCGTTGGTACTGTTCCTCAACCACAAACAAGGACTCGACCATGAGCGTAGCCCTCGAACCGGCGACACAGCCAAATGCCAATGCTGCGATCGTCAACCCAACCGCCAGTGTTGGCGAGCGACTGCAAGCCGAAACCACTGCCGTGCGGCTGCATATTCGTTGGCCGGGTGTTCGCAAGACACTCAGTACCGATCAGACCCGGCAAGCGGCTGGCACGTTCGACGCCGACACCAAGTCGGTCTCAGCGTCCAAGAAACTGCTCGACACCGGTCATCCGGCATTTCGAGCGGTGACCGCGGTAAAAACCAAGGCAGCCGACTACTGGAAGTCGAACACGCTGCCTTACACCGAGCCAGGCATGCGATTGATTCGCCGCGATGATGTCGCTGCCTTTGACATGCAGTTGACGTCGGCGCGAGCGGAATTGACCGAAGCCGTCGAAGAGCTCGAGCGTCACTATGACGAGCTCGTCGATCAGGCACGAGAGCGGCTAGGCGATTTGTTTGATCCGGGTGACTACGATTCTAACCTGCGTGATCAGTTCGGTATCGAGTGGGATTACCCCAGCTGCAATCCGCCCGAATACCTGCTGCAGGTCAGCCCTCAGCTGTACTACAGCGAGTGTGCCCGTGTGCAGTCCCGCTTCGATGAATCGGTCCGTTTGGCTGAACAAGCCTTTGCCGACGAGCTGGGTCAATTGGTCAACCATTTGGCCGAACGACTCAGCGGCAGTAATGATGGCTCACCCAAAGTGTTTCGTGACACGGCGGTGACCAATCTACTGGAATTCTTCGAACGGTTTCAAAGGCTCAACATCCGCTCCGATGACCAGCTTGACCGGCTCGTTGCGGATGCCCGGCAAGTCATTGGCGGTGTCCAGCCCCAAGATCTTCGTGACCAGGCCACGATGCGGCAACAAGTCGCTCGGGACCTAACTCGCGTCGAGGCCTCTCTCGACGGCTGGATGACCGACCGGCCACGTCGCAGCATCCTGCGGCGATCCAAATAGCGAGGCCATCAATGCAAGTGGTCATTACCCCCGATGGATTGGTTCGCTGCGTCTATGACGAGGCGATCGATCTGTCCCAGCTTGGAGCAGTCGATATTCGTCGTGGCTCTCACGTCGAACCTAATGCCATGGGCCAATGGACAGCGGATATGTCACCCGTTGACGGTCCTGTCCTCGGCCCGTTCTCAACACGTCGACTTGCCCTCGAAGCAGAAATCGCATGGCTGGGCGAGTACTGGCTAACGGCATCAAGCCCTTAGCTTTCGACACCAATCCGTTACTTCCCTAGCCCTCTTCGCAATCGTTTGCGGCGAGGGCTTTTTCGTTTCTGTCCCTAACCCATTGGAGATCCCTCCCATGACCCAACTCGACCTCTACCGCAGCGTTTCACGAGCGACCGGCGAATCGGTTGCAACCATCAAACGACTTGGCTTTCTGATCGCCGACCCCTCGCAGCCGATCAGCGACCCGGAAGCCGAATTCCTCGGCCCCCACGTCCTCGACTGGGATGAACTCGATGCATTTCGAAGTGAAGAACCCGAACTGGACTTCGTGTTGGGCTAATCCCTCGCGTCCCCGGTTCTCAAACCCAAACCTACGGCGTGGTTGGCAGGCATCCGCATGTCAGCCACGCCGTGGTCGGCGACGACTCCGTTTAAGTTGCCGTCGTCACAACGACCCCAATTCCACTCACAACCCCAAGGCAACCAAACGATGAAGATTCTGTATATCAATAACGACGGTGGCGGCTTCGCCAACTACATCAACGTTTCTGACAACCTGACCGTTGGCGAGCTGTTCAACTCGCGAGTCGGCGAAGGCAAGGAGCACAACTATCTGATCCGCGTCAATCGACAACCCTCGGCCGCGGACCAACGACTGCAAGACGGCGACCGTGTTTCGATCACGCCAATCAAGATCGAAGGAGCGGTTTAGATGCGACCGGACGCAAAACGTCGAAAGACGATAAGGGAACGGTATCGGGCGGCCACTGCGATCCACGCGATGATCGCGTCACCGCAGAATCGCCCCGACAGAGTCAGCATCGATCCGCAGCTGTTGACTCGGATCACCAGTCTCGAGCAGCGGAAGCAGACTGCGGAACGACTGCATTGGCAGTCCGCATCGCTACAGCTTGATCAGCAACTCATCCAATCGGTCCGTGCTCTGGTCAACCAAGCGACCTTAAAGATCGATCGGTTGGAATCGGAGCCAAACCTACCCCAAGTGTGTTCGGTCCGCGAGATCCTTGATGACCTAACAGGACTCGAAGCAGACTTCGGAGTCGTGAACATCGACCGCAAGAACGCCACCGTATCGGTCGTGACCGATGAGATCGTGCTTGATGGCGTTTCCCTGGGACCGTTTGAGATCCAGCTGCAGTGGCGTTACCTCGGTAACTCTAACTGCTACAGCGTTATCGCCCGCGATCCCAACCCAGCTTCGATCTGCGAATCCAACACTCATCCCCATGTGCAAGATGACCGACTGTGCGAAGGCGAAGGACACTCGGCTATTAAACGTGCTCTGAGCGAAGGCCGTGTCCACGACTTCTTCGTCATCGTCCGCCAGATTCTGCACAACTACAACCCCGCCAGTGCCTACGTGACGCTGGACGATTGGGAGGGCGTCGAGTGCCGTGATTGTGGTTCGACGATCAACAAAGATGGGGCGAGTGAGTGTTCTGACTGTCATTGCGACCTTTGCAATGAATGTTCGACCAGCTGCGACGACTGTGGTGAACCGCTTTGCGATGACTGCCGTCGTCCCTGCAAGTCGTGTGACAACGATTACTGCCGATGTTGCCTGACCCGATGTTCGGGTTGTGGCGAATCGGTCTGCCAAGGCTGCCTTAACAAAGGAGAACGATGTGATGATTGCTTGGAAAAGAAAGAACAGGAAGAGGCCGGCGTCGAATCATCGACGCCGGTCACGGACGAAGATACGGTTCTCTCCCTATGCGTGGGCGAAACTATTGTGTCTTCGTGACGCAGGACCGAGTGAGGTTGGCGGGTTCGGCATCAGCGACCCCGACGACCCGCTGTTGGTCATCGATGTCGAACTGGTCAAACAAACCTGTACAGCGGTCACGGTCGAGTTCGATGACGAATCCGTTGCCGATCTGTTTGACCGCCAAGTTGATGCTGGACGCACTCCAGACCAGTTCGCACGGATATGGATCCACACCCATCCCGGATGTTCGGCCATGCCTAGCGGAACCGATGAGGAGACATTTGATCGATCGTTCGCTACTCCCGACTGGGCCGTGATGCTCATCTTGGCGAAGAACGGAGCGACCTATGGGCGCTTGCGTTTCAACACCGGTCCCGGTGCCTCGGTGCGATTGGCAGTCGATGTTGACTATTCAACTGACTTCCCCGCATCGGATCCCGACGGATGGCTGGACGAATATGACGCCAACGTTCGCATTCATGACCCATTCGCTAGGGCACAGTCCACCGTGGACGATCCGTTTACTCTGGAGTCCGAGCCCATGGAAGTGGATGCTCTGCGATGGCACGCAACGGAGTGGGTGGCATCATGACGGAGGCTCAAGATCGCTTTGTTCGCCAATCTGCTCTCGTCCCGGCAGACCGCTTGTCAGGGCTTGCAGTCACGGTGATCGGAGTCGGAGCCATCGGACGCCAGGTTGCGTTGCAGCTGGCGTCGATCGGCGTTCGCCGAATTCAACTGGTCGACTTCGACACGGTTGAAAAGACCAATGTCACGACACAAGGCTACCTTGCGTCCGACATCGGCAAGACAAAAGTGGCGGCAACGTCACAGGCGATCGAACAGATTGATCCCATGATCAAGATCGACAAGGTTGTCGATCGCTACCGAGCGAAGCAGAGCACTGGCGACGTGATGTTCTGCTGTGTCGACTCGATCACCGCACGCTCCGCCATTTGGCGGAGCGTGCGGGGGCGAGTCGAACTGTTTGTTGACGGACGGATGTTAGGCGAAGTCATTCGCGTGCTAGCCGCTCACAACGTCCCCTCGTCGGATCACTACGCAAACACGTTGTTCACCGCTGCAGATGCCCAGCAGGGCACCTGCACGTCACACGGCACGATCTACGCCGCTTCGATCGCAGCAGGGCTGATGGTCCACCAGTTCACACGCTGGCTGCGGAATCTGCCACTCGATCAAGACACCACGCTGAATCTGCTCGCCGGTGAGCTTTCGGCTGTTCTCCCCAATCCTATCCCTACCTGAAGAGGAATCGAATGAACCTTCACTTAACACTGCGGCTCACGAATCAAGCGAAAGGCTGCAGCATTGAGCTCAGTGGCAATGAATCGGAAGAAGCCAACTTGCCAACCCGATTGATGAAGATGTTGGGAATCTGCCAGCGTACACTCGAGGGCACAGCGACCAGCCATGCCGAGCAAGGAGAACCCAGCTCTAGTGGGACAACCACCGAGAGCTCACGGAATTCTCGGGCGGCAACGGAAAAACAGATCAAGGCAATCTACGCCATGGCTAAACAGCAGGGCATGGAACTGGCACAGGCCCTGCCTGATCGCTTCGGCGTCTCTACCGTCGCCAAACTATCAATTCGACAGGCATCGCAACTGATCGACGAGCTGAAACGCAATCTGGAAACTGCTTGACGGTCTAGTTCGTTCCTGCAGTTGGCCACGCCAAGAACTAACTGAGCGAAGCGAGGATAAGCCTAAGCAATTGAACGACGGGGCCATCGCAATCAGGGGGAATAACCTGCGTTGCGGTGGCCATTTTCTTTAGCCCCCGGAAACTCTCAAAATCACCTGAGAAAGGGGAAATCGAGCCGTTTTTCGGTTCAGGGGTGTCACCTGGGGTGACATCCGAAGATATCGGACGGGCGTGTCGGAGCCTCAATGCAGCCAACTTGGAAAACGTTGCTGACCATTTCGCGGATGCGGTTCGGACAGCGTGAGGCGATCAATTTTCTCGGGGCAAAGCTCCCTTCGTAAAGCACTGTACCAGCGGTTCGATTGGAACAAAATCGAGCCGATCTATGGGCAACCGTGGGTGGAATCGGTGAAGCAAGCCGCAGCAGCCCAATCCGCTGCCGCGAAGGGCCGGGGAATTCAGCGTGGACACAACGCGTCCAACCCCGTCATCCACGGCCGATAACATCGCAAGCGCCTGGCGTCGTCGCTCCGGCATCTCGCCGGGAAAGCGATCCAGATAATGCTGTGGTGCATCGAGCGGAACGTGAGGAGCGCGGTAGGCGAGATAGAGAAAGAACGGAACGTCTTTGAAGCGGTTGATGAACGCAACGGCGAACGAAGAGATCAAATCCAAATGGTAACCGCCCCCTTTTTGCACCTGCGGCGGAATATCCTCGCCTTGCAAGTTCATGTTCCAATGACCGGGAGCATTGCTGTGCTTGAAAAAGACTTTGTCGAATCCGTTTTTCGCGATCGCTTCCGCGTTGTCTTCGCCTAAGTGCCACTTACCCGCCATGGCGGTGACGTACCCCGCTTTCTTCAAACGCTCGGGAACGGTCTGCAGTTGATCAAACCGCTCCATGATCGCCGCATCTTTGAATTGCGGATTTGATTCCAAACCCCACTTGGTTTGATACTGGCCGCTGATCAATCCGCCGCGTGACGGCACGCACTGCGGTGCGGTGCAATAACCATCCGTCATCCGAATACCACCGCTGGCCAGTGCATCAAGGTGTGGTGTTTTGAGATCATTGAACACCTCTTGGCATCCGAGATCGGCGTAACCGTGGTCATCGGTGAAGACGACGATCACATTCGGTCGCTCGGCCGCGAGCGAAGAAGTCGCAGACAGCAAGATCGCGAAACAGGGTAGAAAAATCGTTCGCACGTAAAACTCCGTGAGTGTCGCTTCGATAAATCGTGGCAAACACATTGCTTGCCAATTATGGTTGGATGGTTCGGTGGTGTCGGAAAGCTGCGGAAAAGCTGTCCGACGGACTTGCTGCAAGCGTTAACGAATCAACAAAACGTGTTGGCCAGGTTCCAGGAGGCGACCATCGTTTTCATTTCCTGAAAGATGGATCGTCGCGGAGGTGTTCGGCGGAACGGCGATTGTCCATCGAATCTTCTCGACTCCGTCAATTGATTCACGAGCCCAATGACTTTGGATCGGTCCGTACCGAGAGTCGAAGTCCACTCGGACCCAATCGAGAGGCTTTGCGAAACAGGGATGCAAAAAGAAGTGCTTGTACCCAGCAGCTTGAGGATCGGGGCGAATCCCGCCGAGTCCTTGATAGAACCAGGCATCATAACCGCCTTGAAAGGGATGGCTTAGTGATCGAACCGGGGCGGTCATCGTGGCCGGATCAAACGCTCCCTTGCGTTCCCACAAACTGGTTCCACGTAATTCATCAAACAGATAGAAATATCCGGGATGACCTTGCGCATAGAAAGTCCCGAGCGCCGTTTCGCCATAACCCGCATCGCTGAGCGCAGGATAAAGCCAGCGATGCCCGAGTGCACCGACCGATGCGTGGCCTTTCCAGTTATCAAGAACATCTCGATTGAGTGATCGTGCGACCGCGGCTTGATCCGATGCCGGTACGATGCCGAACGACAATGCCATCGCGTCAGCAGTTTGGCTGCCATAGGTCTGCGATTGAGAATCAAAAAAAACAGCGTGGAATGACCGTGCGGCTTGGTCTCGCCAGTCGCGGTAGGTCTGTGAAGTGTTGGGCTCACCCACCATCGCCGCGATCCGACTCATCAAATCGGCGGCATACACGAACAGAGCCGTCGACGTAATCGCGGGTGGTGTTTGCTGGGGTGTTCCGCGCCCGCCTTCACGCGGTTGTCCGGGTTTTCGTACCGGATCGCACCAATCGCCGTAGCCCGATGTGATGATCCCGTCCTCGTTGCGTTTGGACCAAAAGTGATCGAGGAAACGTTGCATCCGCCGATAGTGTTGCGTCAACGTTTGTTCGTCACCGTCGTGCAGGTATCGCTCCCAAGCGATCAAAACTTGCGCAACGGCCCAATCGGGATGGCTATTGCCGCCACGCTTTCCTGGCACAATCGCGGGGCTGACGTGCGGGCTCGTTTCAAAATCGCCAAGGTATTTCTCCCACAACGCTGCCATATCAAAGTTAAGATTTGACATCGTCAGAGTTGCGTGCGCGTCGCCGGTCCAACCGCAACGTTCACGAATCGGACAGTCCGATGGCAGGCTAATCAGATTGGATTCGTAAGTCCAAAGCGCGGTCTCGTGCACGCGATTCAAATGGGGATCCGAGCATTCAAACTTGCCCCGCGTCGCCACCCCGCTGCGCACCAAATGCCCGGTCAGCATCTCGAGCGACGGCTTTCGATCCATCCATTGTGGCGATGGTAATGATTCGCCGCTGGGAATGCCCGTGACTTCGACATAGCGGAACCCATGCCAGGTAAATGCGGGGGTGTAAAGATTCGCTTCACGATCGCCCGTGACGAACGCATCCACTTGATGAATACCGGTGGCAAAAGAACCGTCACTGCTCTGATCGATGCTGCCGTTCTTATCGGCCCACTCGGCGTACCGCAAGAAGACACCGGTTCGCGCCGGCAAAGGCGCGTCACGCATATCAAGTGTGACGACACCCGTGAAGTTCTGTCCAAAATCGTAAACATAGACTCCGGGTTTCGGCTCCAGGATCGCGACCGGCTTGAGATCCCGGACCACGCGAACAGCCGGTTGTCGTTGTGCCTCAAGCTTCTGTGTGGGGACCTCCGAGGATTCGATTGCGTGAATCCATTGGTCTTTCTCGAAGCTCGAGTCCTTGAACTCTCCCGCATACACGTTGTTCTTGATGACCGATGATGGGAGGGTCAACCACGTCGTATCGGTGGCGATGGTTTGCCGAGTTCCGTCGGCGTACGTGATTTCCAATTGCAGCAAGACTTGAGGATCACCGTAGTCGAACTTGGTTCCAAACCCGGCGTTCTGACCGTAGAAACCTTGCCCCAGATGTGCGGTCAGCACGTGGTCGCTTGGCGTTAATCGATCTTCCACCGCATCAACGTCATAAAGAATCCGACGATCAAAATCGGTCTGTCCCGGATTCATGATCCGGTCACTGATGGGTTCGCCGTCGAGAAACACTTCGACATATCCGGCGGCAGTGCTGTAAAGCCTCGCTTTTGCGATCGGCTGAGTCACCTCAAACGACTTGCGAAACCAAGTCGCGGGCACCATCTTTCTCAGCCGTTCTTCGCCAACGCGAGTTGGCTGGTCGTTCTTGTCCAGTGTGTGTCCCGCCAGCACGTACCAGTGCCTGAGCGCGGGCGTCTCCTTCGCCGGGTTGAGCTCGCCAGCACGAATCCATTTTGCTTGCCAGTCGCTTGGTTGCAGCAGGCCCATCTCCCAGGTTGCGACTTCGCTCCACGGTCCGGCTTCCGTCTGAGCATCACTCCAAACACGGACGCGCCAATGGCAAACCTGACGCGATGAAAGCGGGCTTCCCCGGTATTCAATGCAAACCGACTCGGATCGATTCACCTTTCCGCTGTCCCAATGATCGCCTGAGTTTGCTTCGAGCTTCTCTGCACTGGATGCCACTTGAATCTGATAGGCCGTTTGACGGGCAACTTCGGATTTCCACGACAGCCTCGGAGTACCGTTTTCAACATTCAGAGGCTTCGTCTCCCACTCGCACTGGAGACCCCATGGTTTTTCGTTGGCCAAGCAACTCGGAGATGAGCATAGGCACAGGGTTCCCACCACGATGGCGAGTTGAAAAATGCGATGAAGATACATTTGCAATTTCCTGATGACAGATTCGGAGAGCTGCTTTGTGCGGCTTAATCCAACGCGTTGGTTTTCTTTGTGAAAAGGCGAACCGGCCCGATCAGCCCCGACGGCACAAGCGAATCGGATGCCTTTACGTGCGGATATGTCGTAAACGTCAAACGCTGACTGTCCGGTGGCTTTTGATTGTTGCTGTACCAGTCAGGCATCAGCGGCTGCCTGACGTCGTAACCGCTCGTGTCAGGAAGCTTTGCGTCTCCGACAAGGCGATTGATCCAGAGATTGGTGACCTCGACTGTTAACTGATTCTCGCCCGGCATGATGGCATCGCTGATGTCGACGCGATAAGGCGATTTCCACAGTACACCGTATTCTTTACCGTTGACGCGAACTCCCGCGGACACTTCCACTCGACCCAAATCGAGCTCCAACGAATGATCTGGAGCAATCATTTCAGGCTCAATCGAAAAACTTGTTTGATAGGTCGCAGTGCCGGAGTAATGCTTGACTTCGTTGGAAAGGTGGTCTTTCCAATCGAGCAAACTAGGAAAGACGAGGGTGGCGTCGTACCCGTAATGCTGTTCAAAGCTCACCTGCCAAGGACCGTCTACGACAATCGGCTCGTCGATATTCTTGACGACTAGATTGACCCGTCGACCTGATCGCATTTCAACGGAGAGCATTCCGTTCTTGGAAGCAACCAATTCAGGCCGATGCTCGCGAGTCAGACGAACATTGCACATCGGCGCAATGTCCCCTGTCATCGAGACCACTGGATCAACGCCTTCAGTGCTCTCTCGAAAGACGATGAAAGCGGAGCCCTCCGGATCAAGAGTCACGGGAACGCGTGTCGTTTCTTGTGCTTGTGAAAACTGCCCCAACTTGCGAATCTGTCCCGTCGCGGGATCCCACTGCTCGGGAATCCTTCCGCGGACGTTGAACTGACAATCGAATGTTCGCTGCGAAGAGTCGGGATTAAAGAAAAAGTAAATATCGGCGTCAGTCGTTCGGCGATGGATGTAGGTGATGTCGGTTCGTTCGCCAATGACCAAATCAAAACGCAGGTTCTGCTCGCGATAGATGCGTGACCAATCGTAATCTTCGTAGGTCGTTTCGCGTTGCCAGACTTCAGAACACAGTCGAGCGAATTCCTCGCGAGCCGAAATATTGACGGCGTGCCCACCCATTCTTTGTGGTCGCTTCCCGACGACAACGACCCCCTGCTCGGATAAGTCGGCAATCTTCTTGAGAGACGAGAGGCTAAGAGTGTCCGTATTGTGCAGGACAAGCATTTGATACATGGTTCCGTCCGGCAACAGCGATTTTCCTTCCTTTGCCTTGACGCGATGAACCAGAGCATGCGTACTGATGCAATCAAAATTGACCGCCGCCGGGATGGCGGGCTTGAACGAACTCCGCGTTACTGTTGAGCTAGACGCGCCGTCGCCAACAAAGACCAACAAGTCGGACACCGGATTGCCCTGTCGTAGCAAATACGAACCCCGCGCGATGTATTGAAGCCACGCTTTGCCCATGTTGCTCCACCAGGTTTGCGTGCGATCAATGTGTGATCCCCAAATCGCCATCGTCATGCCTGGCGTCACATGGGTGTTGGCCTGATGAGCAAACCGATGGAACATGAACTCGTTGATTCCCAAGGTCCATGCCCGATCACCCGTCAGTTTCATCAAGCCAGGATGGCCTTTCCAATTCAAGTCAGAGTTGGCTGCGAAGGATTCTGACGAAATGACTTTCTTGCCATAGATCCGACCACCGGACACGGCCGTTTCGGTTTGGAAACGCTGATGCATCCAGAACTCGCCCATCGGAATGTCTGCATGGCGAGCAGCGTCCAACTCGTTGAAGGCCGCGTTAAAACTGTATGGCTCGATGTAACTGATCAAACCGTCTTGGTGACACCGCTCCGTGAAGTGACCAAAGTAATTGTCTGTCATCAACTTGCTGTTGAAGCGACGAATGTCCCAACACACATCGTCGGACGTCTCGGCGCTGTCGACAAAGCGTCCCGCGTACAGCGGCAGGAAAGGAATCAGCTCATAACCGTGGGCCTGTTGGAACTGATCTTCGTAACCCCGCGTCCAGTTCTGTCCGCCCACTTCGTAGCTGTCGATTTCCATGTATTGCAGCGCGCCAGGAGCGATGTCCTTGCAAGCTCGAATGACCTTTCCCACGTAGGAGTCGTAATGGACATCCAAAGCGGCACGATTCATCTTGTCCACTTCCAAGCCGCGTCCCTCGTCGGACGCAGGGCTGTTGACCGCACCGGTGACCGTGTAGCCGAAACGCATGATTGTCCAATCACCCGGCGGCAGCGTCGTGGTGAGCTTGCCGGCATCATCCATCTCTTCACTGAGATCGATGATCGCGCTCGGATCGATGACCATGCCCGGTTCAGACGCACCGATGTCGGGCAGGCGGTGGTCTTCAAGACGGTAAAGTGATGTTCGAGCGAGCGGTTTTCCTATGCGGTGCGTGGCGCTGAGTTCGATCTCGGAAATCTCAAACGGAATTTCCGTGATGACGCGAAAGAAACGTGCCGTGATGCCAGCGGGAAACACATCGTCAAAGCCATGTTCGCGTTTCCCTTGACGTTGGAGCTTGAGTTCACCGATCTTGCGGAAATCTTCGCCGTCGTCGGATGTTTCCAGCCAAGTGTCACCCTTGGGCGCGATCGCCTTTTCCATGTTCATGAAGACCGAACGAATCGCATGCGGACGACCGAAGTCAAACTGCACCCAGCCGGGGCGTTGCGGCGACGCGTCGAGCTTGCTCCGTCGGTCGATCCGACCGTCGGTGGCTAACGCCACGTCGAACTGCGGATCGGAACTGGTCACGAGGCGAGTGACGCGTGCATCGGCCAACTCCGAAGCCAAAGCCGGGTAGGCCAGCACGGCAATGTCACGGTAGAAGTCATGTCGAGCCGTTGGCTGCGGCAAGTCGAATTCAACGCGTGCTCCGCCCTTCACAACTCGCATGCGGTGGACCACCTGTTTCATCGAAATCTCAGGCGTCACCCACGGCCCACCACTCGACGTCCAACCATCGCAATTATGCATGCCAAAACTCAGTCCCAAACGCTCGCATTCCCTGGCCGCGTGACAGGTAAGCTCCGTGTGCCTGTCGGAATGGAAGATCACGTTCCCCTTGGGAATCGTGTGCGTGACATTAAACAGGATGATCCCGCCAATGCCTGCATCCGCCATGGCTTCCAAGTCTTTGGTCAGCCCGGCCTTGCTCATGTTCCCGCTCATCGCATGCATCCATGTTCGCGGACGTGCCGAGGCGGGCGGCTCACGAAACTTGTCGCTCAACTCAGGCTGGTCGGCAGCAACCAAACTGCACAGACTCAGCCAGCCAACGGCTGTGAGAATCACCATTCGGATTTGAATAACGAATCGCGTTTTGTGCATTTCATTCAACTGATTTGCGGAGGAACGAGAAGAAAATGAGGAGCGACGGGAATTCGATGATACAAGATTGATCCCAAGATGGCTGCCTATCTTATCAGAAGAACTTCGCCCGCGACTAAAAGGCGATGCAATGTCGCAAAAAATAGGCACTTTCATGGTGATATTAAACGCACTATTCAGCAACAGTGCGAGCCTCTGTGCGATTGCGAGCTTCGAGTACGATAGCCCGAACCCATTTCACGTTCACATCCATTTAATTGGGCTCACTTTCGAACGCGTCTTTAGTAGCTCTTCATTGCTCACCCGCTCGATCGACCATTATCCTCAATCGTGCGACGATGTTTGGAACCGATCTGTATCGCTCGAACTGTACCGTTCCCGTCGAGAATTACCGTTTCCCCCATTTGATGCGGCAAGCGGGCTACTTCACTTCGAACAACTCGAAAACGGGCTACCACACTTCCGACGCAAAGCGGGGCATCGATCTGGCTTGGTCTGAGCAGGGGAAGAATGCCACCTATCGCTCCGCCGAACGAAAGGAAGGACAGCAAAAGGGAGAAAAACCACTCAAGCAGGTTGGGACCCTATTCACGCCGGATACCATCTTGCGTTGGCACCGTCAGTTGGTAGCCAGTAAGTGGGACTACTCCAACCGAAAAAAAAAAGAAATCTGATCGGCCAAGGATCCGCCAAGTGATCGTAGATTTGACCATCAAGTTCGCCAAAGAGAATCCTACATGGGGCTACGACCGTATCAGCGGTGCGCTATCAAACGTCGGCTACCACCTCTGCGACTCCACCATCGGCAACCATTCTCAAAGCCCACGGCATTGAGCCGGCACCGGACCGCAAACGCACAGCATCATGGGAGACATTCCTGAAGGCACACTGGGACGTGATGGCATCCATCGACTTCACGACAGTAGAAGTCTGGACCAAGAGTGGCCTGACAACTTTCTACCTGCTCTTTGTTATGGAACTGAAAAATCGCTGTGTCAACTTCGTGGGCTGCACCACCAACCGGAACGAGGCGTGGAGTTGGCAGCGCTATGCCAAGCTTTGTAGCAGTCAATACCGCCCTCAAGTCCTGGCCCGCGCCCGCACACTCGATTGGCAGGCATTGTCCAAGGACGTGGAAAAAGAAGTCGACACCATACGAGCGGAAGCTTCTCATTAACGAATGAGTACCCCTTATCGTGAATGGTTGTCGTAATGGATTGTTCGTTAGAAGAAGTCGGGCGTCGCGAAGGCGACGCACTAAAAGGCATACTGTATGATCTCGACACAAAAATAAGAATTTACTGAAATTCCAACGGAACTCTGTCGAGAATGCGGGAATCTGGGGCGTATGTTAGGCAAGATGAGCGATTTCCAAAACTTAACTCCCGAACAAGTCACCAAACATCTGCTTCACGAGCAGGCGTCGCTGACCGCCTATGCGTACGCAGTGACCCACAATTACCATCTTGCGGAGGACGTGTTTCAGGACGTGTGTGTGAAGGCGGTTTCCCAATGCGATCACTTTGATTCGCTTGAACACCTTTCCAATTGGTTCCGCACGAGCTCCCGAAACCACGCCATCACCCTTATTCGATCCAAGGAGGGACGCTACGTTGGACTTTCGCCAGAAATGCTTGCCACCATGGAAGGCGAGTGGGCGAAGACGAACACAGCCGGAGACTACCGATCCGAGGCGCTCAACGGATGCCTTGAACACCTGCCGGCGAAGAGTCAAAAAATAATGGCGATGCGTTATCAGGAGAATCGAAGCGGAGAAGAGATTGCCGAGTTCATGGGAACGAAGGTGGACTCGGCGTACCAGGCCATCACACGCATTCATCGTGCACTGCGAGACTGCGTCGGGCAACGACTGAGAATGGAGCCATGATGCAAAAGAAACCAAGCCAAGTTGATGAGTTTGAAAGACAGGTTGTTCGGTTCCAGGCCGGAGCGATGACGCAAGAAGAGATCAATGCATTTGAATCGCAGCTTCGAACCGATGAACGTAAACGATTAATCTATCTTCGGATCGAAAAGCAATCAGCCGAGATTGCCCGACTGATGAAGCGACAGATCAACCTCCATGGTGGTTCATGCGATCGAGTGGTTGTCCTTCCGCAACGCAACTGGCTCAGCCATCCGACGACGCGAAAATCGATTTGGATTGGCATCACCGTCGCGATTGCGTTGGTCATCACGTGGGCCAGTGTGCCAGAGCAAGGACAGCAACGCCCCGAACTGACCGAGCCAATTCGCCTGGCTTCATCGTCGGCAAGGATTACCTACTCCGACAACGCAACTTGGTCCAGTGCAAACGCGGGAGCTCCTGTCGCGGGTGTCGACTTAAAAACGCGTACCAGCTATCACCTGACCAGTGGTTCGGTCCGCCTGCAGATGGCGGGTGGCGGAATCGTCTCATTGGAAGGTCCTTCAGCGTTTAAGATTCTTGACCAGCAACAAATCGATCTGATCCACGGTCGGATGGCGGCATGGTCCCCCAATGAAACAAACGGACTGACCGTCCAGGTGGGAAACCTTGGGATTCGTGATCCGGGAACCGCGTTTGGCGTCTATGCAGCGGCAAGGAAAGACGTCGAACTATCTGTCTTTGACGGAAGCCTGGAACTGGAGCTTCGCCCCACCGAGTCAAGATTGGACTCACAGCGACCTCCCGAGCGGTCGACGAAGACCATTTCCGAGGGCGAAGCCGTTACGATTTCCCGCGACGCTTCGACGGCCAATTCGATCGAGTTTGATTCAGAGCCTTATGCTCAGCTATGGCCGTTGACCGTTGGAATCGACAGCGTTTCCCATCTCATTGACTTCGTGCCACCGCAGACTGGTTTCAAGCTCGCGGCTCTTGCCAGTGATGACCGATTGTTCTTGTTTCCCGAACGTTTGAATCTGACGTTGACCGCCCCCATGGCGGTTGATTTGGCACGCGATCCGGATGCCAAGCAGGCGGTTACATGGCCAAAATTCGAGCAAGACTCCGATGTGCCTGTGGTTCCAGCTGGTCGTGTACTGAGCAGCTATTTGCTGGTGTTTCGGCCGAAGACAAAAGATCGGTCCACCTATCGGTCGCTTTCGGGTTCCATCACGTTTGAGAAGCCGATCGCAGCAGTAAGCGTCCGGGGAAAACGGCTCGAACTCTCCGAGCGAATCTTTGGACGTCCCGACGTTGATTACGATTCCTGGCGGAGGCGATCACTTGAAGACCGAGCGTCCGGCATCGCGAAAGCTCCCGCCGATCGGATTGCGATCAGCGCCGACGGACATCGACTCAATTTTGAACTCAACGTCGATTTCAACCCGGATCACATTCGGGTGCTCGTGGATCATACAGCAGGCCAAGGCGAGCAATGACTAGATCTATGTTGCCTGAAATCACCCATCGCTTCCAGTTCGCAACTGGCCTTACCATCACCAACTCCATGGAGACAACTTTCGTGTCAGGAATTCGATATCTCATCGTGGCATTCTTTTTGCTTGTCCTCAGTCTGACGAACTCGGGAAATGCTGCCCAACTAAGTGGCGAGCAGAAGACGTGGCACAAGATGACACTGACCTTTGACGGGCCGGACGTCAGCGAGGCAGGCGAAGACAACCCATTTTTGGACTACCGTTTGTCGGTCACCTTCTCGAAAGGCAACAAACAGTTCGTCGTGCCCGGGTACTTTGCCGCCGATGGGGATGCGGCCAACAGTTCAGCGAGCGCGGGCAATAAGTGGCGTGTGCACTTTCGTCCCGACGAAATTGGTGACTGGAACTACTCGGTTTCCTTCCGCACTGGTCAAGGCGTCGCATTGAAGCTGGACAGCGACAACGCGGACTCCGAACCTTGGTCGCCGCTCGATGGAACCCAGGGCTCGTTCGTGGTGGAAGTGTCCGACAAAGTCGAGCCGGACCTCCGCGCGGCGGAACGAGGCCGCGTCGTCTACGACGGTTCACACGTCTTGAAGTACGCGGGTAGCAGTAAGCCCTACGTCAAAATTGGAGAAGGAAGTCCGGAGAATTTCCTGGCGTACCACGAGTTCGATCAAACGCGGGACCTGAAAAACAACGGCTTCAATGCTGGCCTCGTCGATGGCCTACACCGCTACGCACCGCATCAAAAGCACTTTAAGCCAGGCGATCCGACTTGGCAGGATGGCAAGGGGAAAGGGATCATCGGTGCCGTCAACTACTTGGCCAGCCAAGGCCTTAACAGCATCTACTTTCTGACTTTCAACATCGGTGCCGATGACACGATTGCGTCGGCCAACCCCAAGGGCTGTCACGCACGAATCTGCGGCGATGGCGGCGACACCTGGCCGTGGATTAGTCCGACAGAGCGGCTCCGAATTGACGTCTCGAAACTGGACCAGTGGGACAGGGTCTTTACCCACGCCAACGACAAAGGGATCGGCCTGACATTCATGTTGGCGGAAGCGGAAAACGAAGAGGCCTTGGACGGTGATGCCACGACAGCAATGGGTCCAGCGCGATCGCTCTACTACCGCGAGATGGTCGCACGCTTCAGTCATCAGCTCAACGTGATGTGGATCATTGCCGAAGAGACCGCAACGTACGCGCCGCCTGGGATCGTCGATCGCAATAAGGTGCGAATGAAACGGATTCACGCACTCGATCCATACAAGTCGCCCGTCGGATTGCACAATGGCAAGGTGAAACTGGAGGACTATGCCGGCTACGAACCGATGACGTACTACAGTTACCAGGGCCACCAAGCGGACTGCCACGACATTTATCCTGACATTGTCAAGCTCCGCAGTGGCAGCGAGAAGAGTCCTCCCACTTGGGTCGTGATCAACGACGAGCAGGGTAAGGGTTTCTCGGGCGTAGGAACCAATACCGACAATTGGGATCCGGGGTTTGAGGTCACACGCAGAGATGCACTCTGGGGAACTTTGATGGCGGGCGGCACGGGAGTTTCGTGGTACCACGGCGGCGACTACGCCGAAGGTGACGGCAACTGCGAAGACTTCACGCAGCGTTCGGAGTTGTTCCGGTACTCACAGCTGGCTGCAAATTTCATACGCGATAACGACATTCCGCTGGCAAAGATGCTCAGCCGCCAAGATCTGTTGGTTGACCCAGTCGGCCGTCGCTGCTTGGCTGCGGAGGGTGCTGCGTACATCGTTCAGTTAAATCATGGCGGTGACTCAGCCATCCTCAGGTTGGGTTCCGAGCCGAGTTCGAGCCAGTTCCGTGTTCGCTGGTTTGATCCGGTCGGCGGTTGGACGCAGACAGGCACGGTGGCATCCGTCGAGGGCGGTCAAGACGTGTCAATTGGCGTGCCGAAGTATGGACCACAACAAGATTGGATCGCATTGGTACAGCTTATTGAACATCACAATTCTGCTCCATCCGTTATCCTTCAAACAGACTCCAGCAAGGAATCATTCACCGTTGGCGAGACCTTGCGATTAAGCGCGGAAGCGTCGGATCAGGACGGGACCATCCGCAAAGTCGTCTTCATGCTTGATGGCGAAGCGGTACGAGTCGACAAGACTGCTCCCTTCGAGCACAGTTGGGCACCAACCGAGTCGGGTAGCTACCAAATAGGCGTCCGAGTCTACGATGATCAAAACGCTTTCGCCGAGGCTGTACCGCGGACGATCCAAGTCACCGAAGGTACTTCCGACGGTCTAAACGTTCCCGTGTATTTGGAGCGCGGCGGCATGGTCATTATGGAGGCCGAAGATACGGTGTCCAACTTGGACCAATGGATCACAAAGACGGAGTTGCCCGAGCACACAGGTGAAGGCTATCTGGAATTCACCGGCAACACTCCGCACTCCGGTCCACCGAAGTCGCCGCTGCACTATCGCTTTAAAATCAATCAGAGCGGACTGTACACTCTGCACCTGCGCTGCGCGAAAGAAGAAGTCGACGGCAGAGCCGACTTGGCGAATGATTGCTATGTCCGCGTGGAAGGCGACTTTGGACAGGGGCCGTTGGTGGGTGACAATCATAACGACCAAGCACGGCTGGCACTGTTGCGCAAGGACACCAAGTTTTTCGGTGGCGAAGTCAACCAGTTCGTCTGGTCATCCGGAAACCGACTCGACCCGGGCGGCAAGAAAAATAAACGGGTTGCCATTTACGATTTTAAATCGGGAGAGACCTACCGTTTGATCGTGTCTGGCCGCTCCCAATTGTTTAAGCTGGACCATATTCTCTTCAAACACACGGACACACCGATCGAGCGTGCCCAGAACACAAAAGAAATGATCTCGACGATCGAAGGCGAATGAGAGTTTTGATGACCCATCAAGTTAACGTTCGCATCAGGCGGTTTGCAAGTCTCCTGTTTTTCGGTGTTTGCCTGCTTCAATCCCATGCGGCATGTGCGGAGCAGCAGCTTCCAAACATTCTGTTCTTGTTTGCCGATGACCAGCCTTCCAATTGTTTAGGACGCATGGGGAACGACCGAGAGCCAGATTAATTTGCCATTACAAGTTGAAATCGTTCGCCAGAGAAGCATCCGCATCGACAATCCGTCAGCCAGCCAATCCCTTCCCGGATTAAGTTCAACCATGATTCGAATCGTTCAACTTGTCTCGCTCGGTTTTCTCATCACGCCGTTTTGTGACGCAGGCGATGGCCCAGTCGATGGAGCCCCCAACATCGTAATGATCTTTACCGATGATCAACGACACGATGCCGTTGGCTATGCGGGCAATGATGCGATTCAGACACCCAACCTCGATCGACTTGCAAGATCGGCGTTCGTCTTCGAAAACTGTTTCGTGAACACTTCCATCTGTGCGGTCAACCGGGCGAATCTCCTTGCAGGCCAGTATCCCGCCCGGCACGGCATTGATGATTTCTATAAAGCCTTCACGCCAGAGCAACTGGCGGACTCGGTGCCCGGTCGATTGAGAAACGCCGGCTACCAGACAGCCTTCTTCGGGAAGTGGGGAATCGGCGATTCACCGGAGCGGACCCACGAGGGCGCCGCTGTCTTTGACTATTGGGCCGGGCAGCCCGAGCAGACGAACTATTTTCACCAGTCGGATTGTCGCTACGTGAACTTCGACGGATTCACTCGACCACTCAATGATCTCTGTGATTGTCCGGCGGACTCGCGAGGCAAAGCTGGCCATAAGGTCCGTATTGGTCGAGACAATCTGGTGGACCCCATCCACGTCGACTCGCAAGTGACACCGCAGCACGTGAGGCGGTTTCTCGACGGTCGCGACAAAAGCCGCCCGTTCTGCTTGATGCTCTTCTTCAAGTCACCACATGGTCCGTTCGGCGACTGGGATCCGTCGCTCGCCGGTGCAATCAACCCCAAAAATATCGAGTTTCCATTCGCCGCGACTCAGGCGAACGCGGATCATGAACCTGAAATCGTCAAGAAGTCGCTGGGTTGGCCGACGGGTCAAAATATGCTGAGCAATCCCAAGCGACACGACAAGAGCATCCGTGATTACTACCGTTCGATCTCCAGCATGGATCTCGGCGTCGGACGCGTAATGGACGAATTGAAGCAGCGTGGTCTGGACCAAAGCACCGTTGTGCTGTTCACGTCGGACAACGGACACTTCAGTGGTGAGCATGGTCTGGGCGGAAAGTGGTTGATGTACGAACCGTCGCTGCGCGTGCCCGGATTCCTGTATGACCCGCGCGTCGTCGGTGGAAAGTCAACCGATCGCATGGTCATCACGACAGACTTTTCCGTCACAATGCTCTCGCTGGCCGGGGTGGAAATCCCGGACTCGATGACGGGGTGTGACCTGACCGCCCTAGCTGAGGATTCAGCGGCTGCATGGCGGGAGGACTTCCTCTATGATCACCCCTATGGTCACAAGGGTCGCATCCCGCGCACGATCGGCGTGCGGACCAAAACCGACAGCTACACTCGATACATTGATCCGTCGCCGCCCTTTGAGCAGCTCTTCGATCTTCAGGCCGATCCAGACCAACTGAACAACCTGGCCGAGAATCCGGAGTACGCCGAACGACTCCTTCAGCTACGCAATCGCTGCGATCAACTCGCTGCCGAAGTGGGGCCAGTCCAATGATTCGCTGCCGCCTTGTCGTTCTTGCGTTCTTGGTCATAAGCCCTTTCATCTCTGCGACTATGTCCGGAGAAGACCCGCCCCCCAACATCTCTGATGGATGGGTCGCCACCGACGCACTCGGGCGAAAGATTGCCAATCACGCCGAGGCGGGTGACCGGAGAGTCGGCAAGCAAGTGGCGATGTTTTATTGGAATTGGCACACGTCAAAATTTGTCGACGTCGAGCCCGTCAACGTGGAGAGTATCCTGTCGCGTCACCCGGAAGCGAGCAACGATTACAACCACCCTGTATGGACCCGGGGTGGACGGCATCATTGGAGCGAACCTCTGTTTGGCTACTACGTGAGTACCGACGAGTGGGTCCTGAGGAAGCACGCTGAGATGCTGGCCGATGCCGGCGTGGACGTGGTCTTTTTTGATTGCACCAACAAGACATTCATGTGGGAAGATGCCCTGCATGCGCTTGGACGTGTCTGGTCACAGGCGCGAGCTGATGGGGTGCGGGCGCCAGACATCGCGTTCATGTGCCCTTTCACTCCTTTGGACAACTCGCGGGTACTCATCACCAAGATCTACGAGAGCGTCTACAAGAAAGGACTCTACCGAGATCTTTGGTACGAGTGGGACGGGAAGCCATTGATCATGGGATACCCGGACAACCTCTCTGAGGAAGTGCAGGGATTCTTTACGTTCCGACCCGGTCAGCCAACGTACAACCGCGGACCTTCGCGGCCCAATCACTGGGGCTGGCTGGAGTTCTATCCGCAGCATGGATACGTGAAAAACTCAGCCGGCCAGTTTGAACAGCTTACCGTCGGTGTTGCCCAAAACGCGACCGAATCCCTGACCCCCGCTGCGATGAACGACCCCCATCAAGTCTTCGGACGCAGCTACACACAGCAGAGCGGAATGGACAGCCGGCCGGAGGCCGTTAACCGCGGGCTTAATTTCCAAGAGCAGTGGGATCGCGCTTTCGACGTTGATCCCAAATTGGTTTTCGTGACCGGTTGGAACGAATGGACCGCGGGAAGATACAAAGAGTGGCAACGAACGACCAACGCATTTCCTGATCAGTGCAACCAGGAATACAGTCGTGACATTGAACCCATGAAGGGCGGACACGGCGACAATTACTACTACCAACTGATTGACAACGTGCGCAGATTCAAGGGGATCAGTCCTCCTGCGGAGTGTTCCGGTCCAACGACCGCACATATCGACGGAGTATTCGATGAATGGCAGGGGGTGGAACCCTTGTTTCGCGATCACCGAGACGTTTTGGCCCCGCGCAACCATCGAGGATATGGCAGCACCCAGTACAAAAATGACAGTGGACGAAATGATATTGTCTTTGCCAAGGTTGCTCGGGATGACGAAGCCCTTTACTTTTACGTGGAGACAGCAAAGCCAATATCCCCGCCCACAGACAAATGGATGATGCTGTTACTCGACATGGATCGAGACAAAAGCACCGGCTGGGAGGGCTATGACTATGTGATCAACCGTCTTACGCCGATCGGAGACAAGGCTGTGTTCGAAAAAAGCACTGACGGGTGGACGTGGAGAGAGAATGGTTCTCTTGATTTTTGTATCAATGGCAAGCGTCTGGAATTAAGGATTCCCAAAAACCACCTCACAGGGATTAAGGTTGTTGACGGCTTTGAGTTCAAGTGGTCGGACAATATGCAAGTTGAGGAGGACATCATGGATTTCTATGTCAATGGGGATGTGGCCCCATCAGGACGGTTTAACTATTATTACCCGGAATATTAACATGTCAAAAATCAGAAAAATGGCCCTTGTTTCGGCTGAGGTCGTGGTTTTATTCGCTTATGGTCAAACGGAAATGCAGTATTTTACCTAGTATGTATTGATTCAGAAGGAACTTTTCTTCCTAAAGCGCTTAGATAAGTATCAATAACATATTCCAGTCAGGGATGACGTGTATGGTGCGAAACTGAATCATTAAGGGTTACAGATTTCTACCATTTTCTATAATTGAGGAGTTATATAAAATAATTAGGAGTTAATCGATGAGTAATACCTTACAAAAACAAGGTAGACGTACTTTTTTGAAACAAGCAACTTTGCTCCCCGCGGCTGCTGGTTTGGTTGGGGCCGTTGGAGCGCAAGCTGCGCAGCCAAACCGCCGCCCTGCATCTTTACAGACAGATGTACTGGTGGTCGGTGGTGGTCCGGCGGGCATTGGCGCCGCAATTGGAGCGGCCAAGGCGGGAGCCAAAACGTTGGTGTTGGAGGATGAGGCCTTTTTTGGCGGTGTCGCTGCGTGGGGTGTGGGCATGTGTATGAATCAGATGCGGCCGTTTAGTGAGCCGCGTGGATTTGTTCATGAGTTACTGCTCGAGAAGCTTCAGGCCTATGGCGATCAGGCCGTGCGGTTGGAGACTCATCAGTTTTTTGTGAATGTCGAATATCTTAAGGCCGCCGTGCTGGATGCATTGGATGAGGTAGGGTGTACGTATTTAGTGCATGCAAAGGCGGTTGAAGCCATCACCGAGGGAGATCAAGTGAAAGGGGTGGTTATTTCGACCAAATCCGGCTTGCAGGAAATTCGAGCGAACGTGGTGGTGGATTGTACGGGCGATGCGGATATTGCCTATTTTTCGGGCGCACCCACGTTGACCGCAACGGGTAAGTTATCGCCCCAAACGCTGGGTCTTAATGTAGGGAATGTAGAGGGCTATGGACGAAAGGATCTTATGCCCGTATTTACGGAGGCCCGCGAACAATACCCGCTGATCCCCGACCGATGGTGGATGCATCAGGTGTCTAATTGTAACTTTTCTTATATTAACCATTCGGGAACTAAAACCTTAGGTAATTTTGATGTGACAGATATCGAGCAGTTTTCCAAGGCGGAGTGTCTGAGTCGAAAGCAGGCGGTACAGATGGTCGAAGCCATGCGTCATTTTGGCAAGGGGGTTGTCAAGAACTGTGAATTGGTGGGAACCTCGCCCCGCATTGGCGTAAGGGAATCTCGGCGAATTGAGGGGGCGTATATTCTCAGTGAAGAAGATGCTTTGGCGGGACGTCGTTTTGACGATGCCATTGCTTGGCGCAGCGGGTGGTTGGATATTGGATTTACGCGGGTCACTCAAATGAAGGTTCATCAGGTTCCCTATCGTGCCCTGTTGCCTAAGCAGGTGGAGGGGTTGCTGGTGGCTGGTCGTTGTATTTCTGCGACTCATGCAGGCGCTTCGGCAGGGAAAAGTATGGGCAATTGTTTTGCCACGGGGCATGCGGCCGGTGTAGCTGGGGCTATGTCTTCAAAAACGAAGGTTTCACCTCGCGCGCTGGATGTGAAGGAAATTCAAAAACGCTTGCGGCAGGATGGGGTGAACCTCGATCGAGGCGGAGAAATGCAAAGTAGAGAGATGTCGAATTAAGGAAAGATCATCCGGATTTTGTCATCCGGATGAAACCCTAAAGGGAGGAGCTATGGTCAAGATGGGGCCGCCTCCTAATGATGTGGTTAAAGATTTGATATTACAGATTATACGTTCGGAGAAAGTAATTCTTAACGGAAAGACGGTTCAGGAAAACAAGTTTGTTTCAGGGTCTACGAGATCATCCATGAAGAAAGGTTGGGTCGCAGAAGACAAAGCCTATATCCAGGGAGATCACGGCCCGGTAGCCATTCGTTTATTTGATATGAAGTCGCAAGATTATTCAGCATTAGATGCTTCATTTAATCATGATATGTTGACGCCTTCATCTACTGCGGCTTCGCAGTAGAAATGAAGATTACTCATACGTGATCCTAATCGGTAGGTGAGGGGAAGAGTCTTTGCTGCACAGTTCCACTAACATTTAATTGAATGGGTTCTTTTTGATGAAAAAACAGGTTACCTATCTAATTTATATATTGCTTAGTATATTGAGTCTCTCCCGGGGGGTACTCGCTGAATCGTATAAGCCACAATGGAAGGCAGATTCATCCTCTGAGTTTGAGGTGGGAACGCAGATTCGGGCGTGGACCATGCAGGATGAGGGCATGGATTATCTGCTGGATAATATGCAATCCATGGCGGGTATTAACGATCTGTATATGGTCGTTGTGATGCATAAGGAACATCGACCTTTTCGGGCTCCTGAATTTCCTCATAATCCCGCGCGTGATAGCTGGGAGGCCGAGGATTCCCGCGTAACTTTTTTCCCTGAGATGAGCCGATACGGAAATATCAAGCCCCAGCTTTCAAAGCATAAGTGGATTCGGGAGACCGATTGGTTACGTCTGATGGTGGAAGCTGCACGGGCCCGTGGATTAAGTACAGGAGCAGAAGTCTCTCATTACCCCATTCCTAAGGCACTCCTCAAAGCTAATCCTGATTGGCAGATGAAGACCATTGATGGTACATCATGGAGTGAGGATCGATTTTGTCCCAATAATCCGGTGGTGCGTGAATACCTAATTGCTCTCTATGGAGATTTGGCCGCCAACTATGACCTAGACTATATTCAGACCTGTCAACGGTTGTTCAGTCACAACGAGATCGACGATGGGGGAACCTGTTTTTGTACATATTGCATGGCCGAGGCCAAAGCAACGGGCTTTGATTTAGAAGCGGCTATTCCCATTCTGAAGAAGGATAAAAATGCAGAGCCTCAAAAGTCGCAGTGGCTAAAATTTCGCCGTGACTCTTCTACCAAGTTGTATCGAGAGCTATCTGAAAAGATCAAGCAAGAGAACCCCGCCTGCCAGCTTCGGTTGAATGATATATGGTTCTGGGAGGGAAGGGATGCCATCGAAAGTGGACTTGATCTTAACGCCGTGGCTCCCTATCTCGGCTCGATTGTGAATCAGGATCATACAGAGCAAAAAGGAAGAAAGAACGAAGGCTTTGCCTTACGAAAGAAATGGCTAAGTGTAAATCGCGATTTTCTCGGGCCAGACAAACCGCTCATCTGCGGGATCGCCCCTCGTATGGATGCTTCACCAAAACTCGTGAAAGAAGGGATTAAAGTGGCTTTGGAGCATCCGGCCAAAATCAACGGCTTGGCCCTAAAGCATTATGACGGTGCTTCGTTTTCGCTTCTCCGCGCCTTCAAGCAGGGCATGATTGATGCCGGCGTACAAGGACTCACCCCAACGCTGGGTAAAGAGATTGAGGAGATGGAGCTGGAAAACTATGCGAAGTTCTCTGAGGAGCTAGTGGAAGAATGGGGTGTGGAAACGAAAGGAACGGGCAAAGCCACCTATACGTTCGACAACCCTTCGGGACTCTATGATATTCGGATCACCTACTTCGACGAAGAAGAGGGTCAAAGCAAGGTGACGCTCAAGGTTGCCGATCAAGAAAAGGCCTCGTTTAAAATGGATGAAGACGTTGATTGCTGGCGCTGGCGGCTATTCAAAAATATTCAGGTGAATGCAGGTGACCCTATAACCTTGATTGGTGAGGCTGATGAGAACGAACAGGCCAAGCTGGACTTCATTGAGTTCATTCGGCGTTAAAAAACATTGTTAAAGAGGAGAAACAGTATGAATAACACGATCAATCATTCTCGCCGCAGATTGCTTAAAACCACCGCCGCAACGGGCTTAGGGGCTAGCTTGATTCCATCGAGCCTTTTTGCTGAAGGGGCCGTTGATCCCAAGACGCTCGAAATCTATCGTACCAAGGCCATGGGCTGTTTTGTGGGTGCCGCTATTGCTGATGCTATGGGCGGGCCCACGGAATGTCAGCATTACCTGCGTATTGCCGAAATGTTTCCTGATTTTCAGAATCATATTCGGTACGACACCCCCGGAACCTTCTTTAAGTTGAGGCCGGGGTATGCGCTCGATGCAGCTGCGGGGAGTATCACGGATGACACCTTCATTCGTATGGATCTGGCTGGGTATCTCCTGGGAACTGATGTCCCCTATGATGCGGCTAGTTTTGCACCTTGGTTGTTGCAGCATGCTGACTTTTCAAACTGGTGGAAAGTGGCGGTTAGGCCACTCAAGCGGATCGAAAAAGGTGAGGTTGCACCTGAAGAAGCCGGGGTGGACCACAAACAGGGGGGTGGCGGCGGTTGGTGGCAACCGGTATCCATGCTTTACGCCGGTGATCCCCAAAAAGCTTCGGCCGTGACAACGGCGATGTGCAAAATATGGAAGGCCCCGCTCGAAGAAGATATCCTCTCTTCCGTCGTAGCAGGTCAAGCCGCCGCCTACAAAAAAGGAGCCACCGTCGATTCCGTGGTTCAGGCGGTACTTGATGATTCCGGAGAGCTTACGAAAAAGTTATTCACGCGGGCGGTGGAAATTGCGCAAAAGGCCAAGTCGCCAACAGAGCTCTATGAAGAACTCTATAAGCACTGCTTGGTAAAATCCTGCACGACAGACGTGGATGGCCCCATGCCGGAACGACTGGAGCCCGAAGTGAGGATGGAACCCAAAGGATACAACGGAATACTGTTCGCGGAGCAACAGCCGCTGGCTCTGGCCTACTTTGTTTATGGACAAGGGGATCCCTATAAAACAGTCCTCACTGGCGTCAAAGGGGGGCGGGATGCGGATAGCATCACCTGTAATTCCGCGGCTTGGCTGGGTGCTTTGAGTGGCATGGAGGTGTGGCCCAAGAAGTGGGTTGATGTCGTTCAAAACGCGAACCTAAAACGAATGAATCTCTTAAAAACCGGAAACGAACTTATCGAAAAAGGCATCGCGAATAAGACGGTTCGCTTTGATCGAATGGGATGGGGTGATCGTCTAGCAGCGTGTTGATTTCGCACATTCAGGTTATCCTACGTCAACCACGGTTTGGAGACCATCGAATGACATTGGGACGACGGCGTCGCGAACATCAAGATAGCTTCTGGGTTGCTGCCGATCGACTCGGCAGTGGGCCACATAACGCATTTTACGATCGCTTGAATCAACTTCTTGGCGAGGTCGACTTCGATCCCCAGAAATCCACCGCGCTAAAAGCCAAATAATCGCTAAATTGAAATCGGAGTCAACCATGATGAATAAATTGGGCCTTATCTCGCCTCATAAGATTATTTCTCTTCTAGCAGCCATCTTATTCATATTGTTCATTACATCGGATTGCTGGGCTAACACCGCCCTCCAAAACCAACTCTATGAAAACTTCAAAACTCCACCCGCCGAAGCGCGCCCTTTTGTTCGCTGGTGGTGGAACGGTAATAAAATCACTGCCAAGGAGCTGGACCGCGAACTGGAACTCTTGAAACGCGCCGGGTTTGGAGGTGTCGAGATCAATCCGATCGCGATGCCGTCGGAATGTCCTGACAACGGCGATGAAGCCCTGGTCTGGATGAGCGACGAGTGGATCGACTTGCTGGTTCACTCCTGCGAGAAGGCCAAAGAGCTGGGACTGATCACGGACATGATCGTGGGAACCGGCTGGCCGTTTGGCGGTGAGTTTCTCGAGTTAGACGACACCTGCCAGCGCGTAACGCCCCATGCTCAGCGCTATAAGGGCGGTACAACGCTTGAACTGAGTGAAGCCGAACTGTTGGCCACGTACAAGACCACCGAAAAAGCCGATCTCGCGGGCTCCCACGCCAGCGACAACTCTACACACACGTTATCCTACTTAACATTGGTGCCCGTGAAGTGCGACGGCGCAGAAGAGGTGATCGACCTCAGGGATCACATGGATGAGCAGGGTCGCGTTTCTTATCAAATCAACCAAGCGGGCGAATACAATCTCTGCTACGGGTTCCTGGAACAACGCTTCAGAAACGTAACTTTAGGTGCGCCGGGAGGTGCGGGGCCCGTGATGGATCATTATAAAAAGGAGGTGACCCGCGCCTACCTTTCGCGATTAAAGCGAATCTCGGAAAAATCCGGTATCCCGCTGAATCAATTGGTGCGGGCATTATTCTGCGACAGCATCGAGATTTCTGGAGCCAACTGGAGCGACGGCTTCGCCGACCTGTTTTCCCAAAAATATGGATACGAGTTAGCCCCCTGGATGCCGTTCATTTTCGATGGTCCTGAAGTCGGGGAATACACGGCGAAATTCACTCCGGAATTCAAGCAACAGATGAAACGCGTTCGATACGACTACAACAAGCTCTTAGTCGAAACCTTCCTAGCCAACTTCACACGGGAGTTTCAGGACTTCTGCACAGAAAATGATCTCCTCTGCCGCTATCAAGCCTACGGAACCCCCTTCTTGATGGGCATGCTCGATGGCTACATGATCCCGGATATTCCCGAAAGCAACAACTGGATCTACTCCGCCGACATGAAGGGCCCGCAGTGGGAATGGAGCCAACAACATGGTTACATGACGTGGAATATGTACGCGGCTTCAGGAGGTCATCTCGAGGGTAGAAAAATCATCTCGACCGAGGCCATGACCAATCTAAAAGGCGTCTTCAAAACGACGCTGGAAGAGATCAAACAGCACGACGACATGAACTTTATCACCGGCATGAATCATTCCGTCCTGCATGGGTTTAACTATTCCCCTCCTGATGTGGCGTTTCCGGGTTGGATACGTTTTGGCGCGTTTTTCAGCGAGCTGAACCCATGGTGGAAACACCTTTCGCGATGGGCCGACTACAACGCGCGCCTCTCTTTCGTGTTTCAAAACTCGCAACCCCTGAAGAAAATCGCGATCATTGGACCCACCGCGGATTTGTGGGGCGATGTCGGGCTGAGCAGAGACCCCTTCCATATGACTCCGGAATACCTCAACAAACTCTGGGAGCCGATCAGCCAGTTAGGCTATTCCTGCGACTACATCAATCAAAGAATTCTGGAAGAAGCCACAGTAAAGGACGGCGCCATCGCCTATGGCCCCATGCGCTATGACCTGCTCGTGCTCGCAAGCATGCAATCCATTTCTCCGCGTGCCGCGGCCGCCGTTCAAGCATTCGCCGAAGCAGGAGGAGAAATCGTCGCGATTGATCAGCTCCCCATGAAGTCGCTTCAATTTAAGGATCACGCAAAAAACGATCAGTTGGTTAAAAACGCGATGGAGCGTCTGCTCGCAGAACACCCCGCCTCGGTCACCCAGGTGAAACAGCCGAAATCGCTCGACCTGTTGTACGACTGGACCCGAACCATGTTAGAAAAAGCGGGCGTCTCTCCCGACGTGGCCATCGATCAGCCCAGCCAAAAGGTATATCAGATTCATCAACGTGCGGAAGGAAAGCAAATTTACTTCTTCGCCAACGTTCACCGCGCCGAAGAAGCGACGTTTGCTGCAACATTCCCAGTCGAAGGAAAATATCCCTGGTCCTGGAACCCGGAAACGGGAGAACGAACACCTTATCCTTTCACGTCCGATCCGAATCAGCTTCGCATCACCTTGGAGCCATTGCAATCGCTCCTGCTCGTGTTCGAAGAGGAAAAGCCCCAAGCGAAAGCGGCGCCCGTTGAGCGAGTGTTAAAACAATCCAAAGCAGTGAAGGGAAGTTGGACTGTCACCGGAAATCGCGTTGATGGGAAAACGTTCACGTGGAATGTGGATCAACTGATCGACTTCGGCCACTCCAGCGAAGCCACACAACGAACCTTTGGTGGAACACTTATTTACAACACCACGCTGAAGGATACCGAGGGTTTTACCCATCTTGACCTCGGAAAAGTGAACGAAGGGGTCACTGAACTCTATGTGAACGGCATAAAGGCAGGCACACGCTGGTATGGTGAAGCCGTGTACCCCATTGCCGACTTGCTCAAAGATGGAAGCAACGATATTGAAATCCATTACACCACCGTATTGGCAAATTATTGCAAATCCCTTACCCATAACCCCGTCGCACAGAGATGGACTGAGGAGTTCAGCAATCCAACAGCAACCGGCCTGGAAGGTCCATTACGCTTACTCACGATATCGCTTGAGACAACTCAATCCAAACCGTCAACGCCAACGCAGGATGAACGGATTGATATCGCCGTAGATACCGACCAAGAGATGGGCGAATTCTACAACTTCTGGAATGTTTTTCCGGTTACCGTTCAGAAGACGTTTCTGGACCAGGCCAACCATGCCGAACTCCGCGAAATGTATAAATATGCAGACTATATTAACTGCGTGCGTTTTCTAGGCGGTATTAAGCTGGAGAAGGATGATTACTACCGAGGGGTCGATGAACAGGGACAGGCGATCTGCGATTTCTCTCTGGCCATCGATCTGATTGCAGGCATTCGGGAATGTGGGTTTACTCCATGGATTGTGCTGGATAATGTGCCAGCCAAAATGTGCGACAAGCCGACCAAGAACCGGTATGGCAACTCAATGCCGCCCAACAACTTCGAGGTATGGAGCAGCTATATAAAACAGTTGGTTCAAGCCTTGGTTAGCGAATTTGGATATGATGAAGTTAAAACATGGCGCTTTCGTGTCGGTACGGAACCCGACCTTTTAGACCAGCACTGGTCAGGAACAAAGGAGCAGTATCTGGCTCACTATGACCATACGGTAGCAGCCGTAACGAGCATCATTCCTGAAGCAATAATCGGGCCGGGAAACATTCTTGATCCCGCAAAGAAATGGAAGTGGAACACCTGGGGCAGTGAGATTATTGACCATTGCGCGACTGGAACAAATTATGTCACCGGAAAGATCGGCACACCGATGCATTTCTTTTCCACCAGCTATTACACTTCCGTTGGGAAGCCTGATGAACGCTTTAATCA
Source organism: Novipirellula artificiosorum (assembly GCF_007860135.1). NCBI lineage: Bacteria > Pseudomonadati > Planctomycetota > Planctomycetia > Pirellulales > Pirellulaceae > Novipirellula > Novipirellula artificiosorum. The sequence goes on along the minus strand of NZ_SJPV01000010.1, from coordinate 8,020 downwards.
GGTCATTAATGAAATGCGACAAAAATTGAAACAATACCCGAGTTTTTACCAGGTTCCAGTGGAGATTCAGGAATTCGGCATTCTGAGCGAAAACGGCAAATGGATCGTCGGCGACGGCACTGAATTTGGCGGTTCCTGGATGGCACACTTTGCCGACAAGATTAATACCCTGCAAGTCCCTCGCGTTTATCAGTGGGAATGGAACGCCAATAAGGGGAAGGGCATCGACACCCCGATAAGCCATGTGATGGACCGACTCGAAGAAATGGTGGGGGGCATCCGTTTTCAATCCACAGCAACACGTTCCAGCGAAGCGGATCATGTGGGCTGCATCGCGATAGCCAAAGAGGGACATCTGGATGTCATGGTGTTCCGCCATTTGGCCGTACGGGATAATGGAGACCGCGTCCCGGTTCGCGTGCTCCTGCAAGGGGAAACCATAAAAGCCCGCCAATGGTCTATTTCAGAAGCATCCGTCATTAACGGCGATCATCCCGGTTTCATGCATGAGCAAAAGGCCGATATAAGACAGGCCGGTAAACGCGAAATAGAGAGCCTTATTCAAAAGAACAAGGCGAAGTATGAACGGATGAGCGAGCTTTCCCGCATGAACCCGCCAGCCTTTAAAAAAGGCTCGGCCGGACAGCTCTACTTCGATCTAGAATTGGATGGACACAGCGTCGTATTGTTGCGTCTGAAACCTAGAGATTAAATTGAATATAGAGAAACCATATTATGTCTACTCGACAAAGACTATTGGATTATTCGTACTTGTTCACCGGGCTGTGATGGGTAGAGGCAGCTTCAGTGGCGTCAGACTGGACAGTGGCGATTGCCGAAAAGGCACTGTATTGGGGGGCCTAAATAGATATATTCAGAGGTACGTCAGATGGTCGTGGAATCACATGCATGAGATCGCGCAAGCATAAGGGGAAATTCGATGAAAAAGATATGGTGTATAGGGCTTCTGTTGGCAGCCGTGCAAGTGCGGGCGGATGACGTGAAAGAAGAGACCATTGTTTCTGAAAAGCACGTTATGACAGTAGAAGCAGATAATCTCGTGGGTGACGTCTATAATCTGTGGAACGTGCGTGTGATTAACAGCATTTCGCTTTGGAAAGATCCAGTGTTCCTGGAAAAAATTCCAAAGATCTCCAAGCACATCAAATACATCAACAGCATTCGCTGCTTAGGAGGAAAAACAGGCGGGAGCGACGAGTGGTTTCAGGAGGTGGATAATCAGGGAGAGATTATTTGTGATTTTTCGGGATTTATCGATTACGTAAAGGCTCAAAAGGCGGCTGGATACATTCCTTGGATCGTGCTGGACAATGTGCCCCAAAAAATGAGCAGTCAGCCCTTTAATAAATATGGAAATACGAGTCCTCCTGACGACTTCGATCTATGGTTCCGCTATGTACAGAAATTTCTCACGGCGCTGGTGGATGAGTTTGGTTTGGAGGAGGTAAGTTCATGGCGTTATCGAGTAGGTACGGAGCCAGATCTATTTCCTGGTCACTGGTCCGGAACCAAGGAAGAGTATTTTAAACATTACGATTACACCGTCGCGGCGTTGGAGAGCATTATTAAAGATCCGTGGATCGGTCCGGGAAACATGCTGATGTGGAATGGAAGCCAGAAAGGCCAAAAAGGAGGGCGATGGGGTTTCGATATTCTTAAACACTGTGCGGAAGGAACAAATTACTATACCGGGAAAATCGGCACGAAAATCGATTATTACTCGCAGTCCGTCTATGCGATGTCGCCGCATCCTTTTTTATACGAAGAAAACATGCAAAAGGTCCGCGCTGAATTGGCCAAATATCCCTCGATCAAAGATATTGATTGCGAAATTCATGAATATGGCGAATTGAATGAATGTCTCAGTCGCGGAGAAGCGGTCAGTAATACGGAGTTCTTTGCTGGTCTATATGCGCACACCGTCGATGTGGCCTACCGGTATAATGTGCGTCGTATTTATAACTGGGATCAGCACATGGGAACCATTTATGGCGTTGAACAAATTGTTCCGGGTCTTTTTGACCCTTGGATGAACGTCATGGATTGTTTAGCTGTGATGGAAGGCGGACAACGCGTTAACGTCTTGAAAGATGCACAGAAGCAATTGAAGTTTGGTACCATTGCCGCATGGAAGAATGACGACCTCTATCTGCTCGTCTATTCACATCATGACAATGCGAAACAAGCATCTGAAAACAATATCGCGTTAACGTTGGTCGGTGATCGAATTGCAAGAGAAAACAGATGGTCTATTGATGAACAGCTTCTTGATCAGCATAACGGAGTTTTTATTCACCAACTCTACAAAGATATTGAAGCCGCCGGCATTCCTGCGAAAGAGACCAAATTCTATCTGCAACGCAACATTGGCGCACGTTATGGAGAAGAAAATATGGAAGGCGTTATCGAAGTGATTACAAAGAATCTGAAGAAATATCAGGAAATGGGCGAAATGAAGTCGGTTAAAGCAGCCGAGAAGATCGACACCGTAAATGGAATAATCGAGCTGAATCTGGACTTTCACGGCAGTGCTTTGCGTTTCATTAGGTTGAGCCCTGCTGAATAGTCATTTCCTCTGGATGACCATGCATGGAAGACAGCCAAGAGCCAGGGCAAAGGACAAATGCAAAACGCGATCAAAGGCACTGGCATCTAAATCCAGTTGATGTATGCGTGATCCTTGCGATTTCCATACACGAAAACATCGCAGGATCTCGAAAAATTTCTTTTCGATCCTGACCAGCTGGTGCGAAACGTATGAAGGTGACGGATAATGAAAAGCAGATTTGATAAATCTCGTGTCGGGATTGTTCATAGCTCGCGCGTATCATATGCACTGACAATGATTTTTAGAGCGTCTGATGTCTTTCAGCGGATCAGGAACCGACGCATTGAGACGCACGGCTTCGGGACAATTTGGCTAGAAGACTCAATCCCCAGTTGACTACGAAACGCTTGCTGCGTGATCGATTGCAGCACATTCACGAGGCTTCTCAACAAGCTACATCGCAAACGCAAATCTATAGCAATTCACGTAAGATCTACCATTATGAAAACCCGACGAACTATCCTTGTCCTCCTAACGCTTCTCTTCGTCGTCCGGGCTGGTGCGGCCGAAGACGCCAAGCCCAACATCCTTTTCATTGCGATCGACGACCTGCGTCCTGAGCTGGGATGCTATGGCGACACCGTCGTAAAGTCGCCGCACATCGACAAGCTCGCGGCCGAGAGTATGGTCTTCGATCGGGCATACTGTTCGGTTGCGGTCTGCGGCGCTTCGCGAGCCAGTCTGATGACCGGCATTCTGCCGACAAAGAATCGCTACATCGACTTTCTTGCGAAAGTGGATGAAGACACCCCGAATGCGGTCACCATGCCACAGGTCTTCAAGGATGCTGGCTACTTCACCAAGGCGAATGGCAAAGTCTTTCACACAGCCACGGACACGGCGGAGCGAAGCTGGAGCAGGCCTGCCCGGCGGGTGGGTGACGCCGACTCGGAAGAATCTGAGTCCGCCGCCCCCGCTGCCAGGAAGAAAGGCGGCAAGGGGGCGAAACTGTTCTTCGACGATGCCGATGTGCCGGACAACGCTTATGGCGACGGAATCGTGGCCGAGCAGACGATTGCGGATCTGCGGGAGCTCAAGGAGAGCGGAAAACCCTTCTTCCTCGCCTGCGGGTTCATTCGCCCACACCTGCCCTTCATTGCTCCGAAAAAATATTGGGACCTCTATGATGAAGCCACGCTGCCGATCGCGGATAACCGCTTCAAACCGGAGGACGCACCCGATGCCCTGCATGGGTCCGGCGAATTCAAGACCTATTCGCTGGGTAAGTTTAGGCCGGCATCGGAAGCCTTCCATCGCAAAATGCGCCACGGCTACTTCGCCTCAACAAGCTATTCGGACAAGCTGACCGGTGATGTGCTCAACGAACTTGAGAGACTCGGGCTGGCGGAAAACACGATCGTCATCCTTTGGGGCGACCACGGCTGGCACCTCGGCGAGCACAATTTCTGGGGCAAACACAACACCATGCACAACGCGCTGCGAATTCCGCTGATCGTGAAGGTCCCAGGGAAGATGCAGGGAAAAAGCGGTTCGCTGATTCAGAGCGTCGATATTTTCCCTACACTCTGCTCGCTGGCAGGACTGGAGGTTCCGAAGTCCGTGCAAGGCCACAGTTTTGTGGAACTTCTAAGCGCACCTGACAAGAAAATCAACGAGGCGGTCTATGCTCGGTTCAAGGAGGCTGACGCGGTGGTGACGGACCAGTTCACCTACTCGAGATATTCCAATGGAGAAGAGATGATGTATGACCTTCAAAAAGATCCGAAGGAGAACCGGAACATCGTAGGGAACCCGGAATATGCCTCCACCTTGAAGTTTATGCGCGAGGAACTCCACCGGCGGATCAAGCTCGCTGAATCGGCCGCCTTCTAACCACCCTGACTCGCCACGCACGATTTCAAAATTAGACAACTAACATGCCCACCAAAATGATGAAAACCAAATTTTCCAAGCTTACAGTCATCTTGTTCTACGCAATCATCGGCGGTGGGGGCGGAGCGGCTGGGGCTGACTCGGAGATGAAGGGCTCGAAGCCTAACATCGTGTTTTTCCTCGGTGACGATCAAAGCAAATTCGACCATAGCACCTATGGTAACGTCGCTGTGCCGACTCCCACCACCGACGCCTTGGCGAAGGAGGGGCTGGTCTTCGAGAGGGCGTTCACGGGACAGGCGATTTGCGCTCCCAGCCGATCCATGCTCTACACGGGGCTCTATCCGCTACGGAACGGCTGTTTCATCAATCACTCCCCCATCCGGCCGGGCGTGCAAACGCTTCCGAAGTATCTGTCCGACCTCGGTTACACGGTAGTGCTGGCCGGCAAATCGCATGTGAATCCAGACGCGCAGTTTCCCTGGTCCATACGTATGGAGCCCGTCCAAGAAGAGGGATTGCCCAGGCCTTCGATTCCAATCCAGGAGATGGACAAGTTGATGAAGGACCAGGGATCGAAGCCGTTCTGCTTGATGATCGCCAGTGAGTTTCCGCACGGCCCGTATTTTGACGAAAGCCCCTACAAGGCGGACGATGTCTCGCTTCCTCCATTTGCCGACAGCACAGAGGAGGCGAAGAAAAAGGCGACCCTTTATTATGCCAGCATCGCACAGAAGGAGCGGGAGCTCGCCTCGGTGCTCAAATTACTCGAAAAGCATGGGATCGAGGATCAGACAATCGTTTTCTATGCCGATGACCACGGTGTGACGCGCGGAAAATACACGGCCTACGATTCCGGTCTGAACGTAGCGTTCATAGTTCGCTGGCCGGGGAACGTTCCTCCGGGCCGAACGAATGCCTTGAGTAGCTTCGCTGATTTCGTGCCAACGGTGATCGAACTGGCGGGCGGGACGCCGCCCGAGGATCTCGATGGCATGAGCCTGCTGCCAATCCTCGAAAAGGGTGAGGGCAAACAACACGAATACGTCTACGGTGTCACCGTCAATCAAGGCATCATCTATCGCCATGTCTTTCCCCAACGTTCCGTCCACGACGGGCGATACCACTACATCTTCAACTTCAACAGTATGGAGCGGCTAGAGCGGGAAAGAGCGAAAGGGAATGAAGTCAATTACTTCATCGAGAAGGGCGCGTCGAAATACAGGCACCTCCCTGAAGAGATGCTCTTTGACACGCAGAGCGATCCTCACGAGTTAAGTAACCTCGCGGGCAGGCCCGAGATGGCGGATGTCCAGCAAAGTCTCAAGACCGAGCTGTTCCGATGGATGAAGGAGCAGAACGACTATCTGAGCGAGGACGGTCCGCTTCCATTCCTCCAGACCAACAAAAAATTCAGTCTAGACCGCGCTGACGAGGGGCATCCAATTCCGAAGAGGATGATTGGAAGTCTAAAGGGAAAGACCATCGATCCCCACCGGTGAGCAAGCACTTTACGTTCTAAATCAACTACAACCAAGAAAAACACAAGACCTATGCTAATGAGATCGTTGATAGGAGTCATAGGAAGCGTGATCACGTTGATCGCACCGTTTGTTCAAACGGCAAGAGCGATCGACATATATGCCGATACTGCTGTTGGACAAATCGAATTCGGAGCCAATGACATCAAGTTGGTGCTTGAATCCCATGGCTTGAATGTGGACCTCCGAGGGCTGCCAAACGCCGGGCAAGCAGCGGGTACGCAGTCGGTGCTGATTCAGCTGGATGAAAGCCTCGGCGAGCAAGCCTACACCATTGATTGTGTGGAGGCGGATCGGTATGTCGTGAAGGGGGGCGATGCAAACGGGGCGATGTATGGTGCCTTGCGGCTTGCAGAGCTGTTCACCTCCGATGGCTTTGGCAAGACCTATCAGGAGGCGGATCATCCGCGTCTTCTGAGGCGTGGGATCAAGTTCAACATCCCCTGGGACCGGCGCAGTCCGACCTACTATGGAAATGGATTTTCCAAGCTTTCGTTCAAGGGCGACTCCACCAAGGCGGCCATCAAGGATGTCTGGGACTTTTCGTTCTGGGAGTCGTGGTTCGATGAAATGGCACGCTATCGCTACAATGCGATCACGCTGTGGTCCCTGCACCCATTCACCTCGTTGATCAGCATGCCGGACTATCCCAATGTTGCGATTCAGGATGTTCAGGGCTTTGACGGGTTCTCCAAAAAGCTGTCCATCGATGAGAAAATCGAGTTTTGGAGGAAAGTGATGAAATACGCGAAGAACCGCGGATTCGAGGTCTATTTCTTCAACTGGAATATCTACACCTATGGTGCAACGGGGAAATACGGCATAAGCAATGATCCCAAGTCGCCCGGCTTGAAGAAGTACATGCGAAGCTGCGTCACCCGCTTGTTCGAGACCTATCCTGACCTTAGCGGCTTCGGTGTGACCGCCGGAGAGAATACGCAGATCGGAGACGATGAAGAGGAAGCGAGATGGATGTGGGACGTCTATGGGGAAGGAATCCTCGATTTCGCGAAAGCGAACCCTGATCGAAACATCGTGTTCATTCATCGCTACCACGGGGCCAGTTCCGAAGCCTTATCGAAAACTTTCAAGCCCATGTATTCCATGCCGAACGTGCGCTTCGAGTTCTCGAACAAGTACGCGGTGGCACACATTTACTCTGCGGTCCGGCCGCAGTGGATCCGGAGCAGGAACGGTGACATCCCCGCTCAGTTGGCCGCGCTGAATCTGAAGACGTGGATCGAGTTGAGAAACGATTCCTTCTACTATCTGCACTGGGGCAATCCGGATTTCGTCCGGAGCTATCTTGCCGGGTTTCCGGACCGGGAAAATATCGTTCGCGGTTTCGTGATGGGGGCGGATGGTTACACGGCGACCTACGACTTGTTGAGCAAGGCGCCATGGGCCGAAGGGATGCTAGAGGTCCGCCGACATTGGTATACATACATGCTTTGGGGCCGACTTGGCTACAATCCGGAGGTGCCGGATTCCGTTTTCAAAAAGCAGATGGAGAAGCGATATCCGTCCCTGTCCCCGAACACTCTCTTCGAAGCGTGGAAGCACGCGTCGCTGGGGGTTCCGATGTTCACGGAGGTGATTCAAGGGACATGGAAGGCGGACTATGCGTGGTGGCCTGAGGCCTGCGTCGGGACCAATACATTCCGAACCATCCAGCAAATGCTGAGAACCGAACCGCCACCTGGTGCGGAAGTGTGCTCAATCAAGGATGCGGCAGCGGGAAAAAACCGGGGGAAGCGTACGCCTCTGGAAACCGCGGATCTTATCGAACAGCACGCGAACAAGGCACTTGATCTGATTGGCCGGGACGGACAGACGACGGGGAGCGAAGAGGAGACCACGCTTGGGAATATCCTCGCGTTCTCTTATCTAAGCATCGCGTGAACATCAAGTGACGGAATTGGATGTACTTGGTAGGCTGTGCGAAAGGTTACCAGTTTCTCCTGCTTTTCAGGGTGTCACGGATGGCATTTACATTTCAAAATCAACTCGATAAGGC
>NZ_SJPV01000008.1:0-82173 GCF_007860135.1 Novipirellula artificiosorum | reverse complement strand
GCTGTGTTGGTGATAGTCCAGTCCGACGTGATAGGTTATTTTCGACATTGCTCGTTGCTCCGAGTGAAATCAGGGGAAGTTAGATATCACTTGGTTTTACTCTGCAGCGAGCATTTCATCCCCATCTACCAAAGTCGTCACTTGTTGTTCACGCGATGCTTAGCCCAGCAAAACTCGAGCAACATTGATGTAGATCACAATCCCAAGAATATCGACGATCCCTGCGACAAAGGGATTGCTCATCAAGGCGGGATCCAATCCGGCTCGCTTGAACAGAATCGGCAACGTCGCGCCACACAGGCATCCACAGACAATGACCGACAGCAGCGTAAACGGAATCACGAAAGCGCCACGAACCGTTGGAGCGATAAACAGCGCGACACCAAACCCGATCAAAGCCAAAAAACTGCCGAGCACCACCGAGACAATGCATTCGCGAACCAACACCAAGTACCAATCGCTAAACTTCACCTCTCCACTGGTCATGGCGGTGATGACCAGCGTCGCAGATTGGCTACCCGAGTTTCCACCGGCACTGATGATCAAGGGAATGAACCACACCAACCAAGCATAGCTTTCCAGCTCCACCTCGTAGCTACGCAAAGTAAATGCGGTTAGCAATGCGGCAAAAAACAGGATGGTCAGCCAGAGCCCTCGTTTCCAGGTAAGGGTAAACAGGCCAATGCGAAGGTAGTCATCTTCGAGTGGGGCCACCGCAGCGATACGATGGGCGTCTTCGGTCAATTCATCACGGACAACGTCGATCACATCATCGTGGGTAATGATGCCGAGAAGACGGCGTCCGGAATCGACAACGGGAATTGCCAGCAAGTTGTAACGCTCAACTTTTTCGGCGACCGATTCCTGGTCCTCGGTCACCAACGCGACGACCACATCCGATTCCATCATCTCGCCGAGCGTACGATTCGGCTTGGCCAGCGAGGAAACCAATTGTCGCGTCGACACAATCCCGCGCAGCATGTTGTCTTCATCAACCACATACAAATAGTAAATCGTCTCCAACTCGCTGGCTTGTCGGCCGAGTTCTTCGAGGGCTTCGCGAACGGTCAAGGTTTGAGCCAATTTCGCGACTTCGGTCGTCATCAGACCGCCGGCGGTTTCCTCCGCATAGGCTCGCAGTCGCTGAATGTTTCTGCGGTCTGCGAGCGGCAGCAGCGGAAGGATCTCGGCAACCCGCTCGTCCGGCAAGTCTTGTAGCAGGTCGACCCGGTCATCGGCCGGGATCTCTTCGACCAACTCGGCCACTTGCCACGGTTCGTGGTGCTGAAGCATCGCCAATTGGCGTTCTTCCGCAAAATAACCAAAGATCTCGGAGCGTCGTGCCGGCGCAGCGTGCTGGAGCACCTCCCACGCTTCTTCGTTGCTGAGTCCCTCCATGAACTCGGCCGTGCGACCGGGGTTCAGCGCATTGCAGAACTCGACCAGATCGGCCTCGTTATGATCGGCCAACATCTCGCGAAGTTCGGGAAGAAAGAGCGTGTTGACCATGGAGGAACCTAGTTGCTAACGCGTTCGATGTACTCTCCGGACCGGGAATCGATCTTAATCACGTTGCCAATCTTAATGAACCCGGGAACCGTGAATTCCGCTCCCGTTTCAACTTTGGCAGGTTTGGTCACGTTGGTCGCCGTGTCACCTTTCGCACCCGGCACACAATCGATCACTTCCAATTCCACATGATTCGGCGCTTCCACGATAATTGCATTGCCATTGTACAACGTCATCGAGCAAGACATACCATCTTTCAAGTACATCCAAATGTCACCCGCGACGTCGGACGAGACTTCGAATTGTTCGAACGATTCGCCGTGCATGAAGACGTAGTCTTCGCCTTGGCGGTAGAGGAATTGGACCTCGGTGGTTTCGACATCCGCAGATTCCAATGCATCGCCACCTTTGTAGGTGCGGTCCAAGGTGGTGCCGCGAATCAGGTTCTTCAGCTTACACTTGTAGAAAGCGTTTCCTTTTCCCGGCTTGACGAACATCATTTCCGACATGATGTAGGGTTCGCCGTCGATTTGGACCTTCAGCCCCTTACGGAAGTCACTTGTGTTATAAGTAGCCATAGTCGATGGCTCCGTTTTACGAGTCAGAACAGTGTTTATGAGGATCGGTTGTCACCGGACACATTGAATGAGCCAGCCCCCCCTTTCCGGTCAACCGGCCAAGATTCTAACCACCTTTTCAGGTCTTGTCCCGCCCGGTTCCGCGTCAGAATCACGACTTTTTGATGCAGATCGGGTCGACTGGAACGTTGACTGGCAAACAGCGCTTCGGCGGGCGATTCGATCCACAAACCAATTGCGACAGTTGCTAGGACTGCCCTTAGAGTCAGATTCTCGCGACAGCAACGAGTTTGGGACCTTCGTGCCACTCGAGTTTTTGCGACGAATCCAAAAGGGGGATGCACGGGATCCTCTGCTGCGCCAAGTCTTGGTCACGAGCGACGAACAACTCCAACACTCGGGTTTTGTCTCGGATCCGGTTGGCGACGGCGACGCGTTGGCCACCCCTGGATTGATCCATAAGTATGACGGTCGCGTGCTGCTGATCGCCTCAGGTGCCTGTGCCGTGCATTGCCGATACTGTTTCCGACGTGAATTTCCCTACGGCGAATTCGGGGGGCAGCGACAAAAATGGGAAGCTGCGATCCAGTACGTTCGCTCGCACCCTGACGTTCACGAAGTCATTCTCAGCGGCGGTGATCCGCTCACCTTGGTCGATGAGAATCTGTTCGAACTGCTCGATCGGATCGATGCGATTGGGCATGTTCGCCGTATCCGTATTCACTCGCGATTCCCGATCGTCATCCCGCAACGTATCACTCCTGCATTCTGCGATCATTTAAGTTCGCTAAGATCAAGGGTGTGGTTCGTTATTCATGCGAACCACGCAAGCGAGCTCGACGCAACTTGCCTAAGCCGGATCGGGCTACTGGTGGAAGCTGGCATTCCCGTACTCAACCAATCCGTCTTACTTCGCGGCGTCAATGCCAATGAGCAGTCGTTAGTGGATCTGATGACGAGGTTGGTGGATCATCGAATCCAACCTTACTACCTGCACCAACTCGATCGTGTTCGTGGTACAAAGCACTTTGAAGTCCCGATCCAGCACGGCCTCGAATTGATGAGACGCATTCGAGCAAGGTTGCCTGGCTACGCTGTTCCAACCTACGTCACGGAACAACCGGGCCAGCCTTCCAAGACACCGTTGGACCGAATCTGAAAAGAACGACCATGTACATCCTCGAAAACCCCGTGCTGCAGCGTGAACTGCTTGGTAACTTGCGGACCAACCGCGCGTTCATCCTGTTGGCGTTGTACCAGCTACTGCTTGCTGCAGTCGTTTTGTTGGCTTGGCCGAGTGAACAACGACTCGACCTGACCAGCAACCCTCCCTCCGCCGCAAAGCTGGTCAATTTGTTCTTCCTCGGCCAATACGTCATCGCATCGTTGATGGCCCCAAGCTTTGCGGCTGGTACGATCACGGGCGAAAAGGAGCGACACACCTACGAGATGCTGCTAGCCAGCCCGCTTCGTCCTGGCGCTATCGTGCTAGGAAAAATGGTCGCCAGCCTAACGCACCTTGGCATGTTGATTCTCGCATCCTTACCGATCATCGTGTTGTGTTTGCCGCTTGGTGGGGTCAGCGTCTTTGAAGTGCTCGCTGCCTACCTTGGCTTGATGGTCTCGGTGATCCTGTTCGGAGCCATCGGTGTTTTTTGCAGCAGTTACTTTTCACGAACCAGCAGTTCACTTGTCGTCAGCTATTTGATCATCTTACCACTGGTCATCTTGGCGATCTTATTTTGGCGTTCCCTTGAAGGCCAGGGCGAATTACGTCTGAAGTTGGCGGTGCTCGTGATTCCCGCCTTTGCACTCTCAGGGGTGATTTTGATGTGTGCTGCAGCGGCCGGCCGTATGCTGTACCCACCAGACGTTGGCAGCGAAGGGAACGAGGTCGTTGATTTGCAACGCGAAGCCGAGGAAGCCGTTGGACTGGTCATCCAGCCCGACCAGTTTCCCGATCGGTTGTTCGCTCCCCCCAAAAAATCAGAGCTGATGGCCGACGGTGCGAACCCCGTTTACGACAAAGAGATCCACAGCGAGATTTTTAGCCAAGGCACGTTGATGCTCCGTTTGGTGATCCAGATCAGCATGTTGTTAGCGATCCCATTGATGGGGGTCTTTTTGTTCTACTTGGATGAGAAAATCGCCTGGTTCACACTTTATGTGATCGTCTTCAACATGCTGGTGGGGCCGGTTTTCTTGGCGGGCAGCATGACCAGCGAACGCGAGCGTCAAACACTCGATCTGCTACTGACCACCACGCTCACACCGTGGCAGATTCTGTGGGGAAAGTTTGTGGTCGGTTTCCGCATCTCGGCCGTGTTGACCTGCTTTCTGCTCTGGCCGCTGCTGCTCGGGGGACTGCTGAACTACAGTTACTGGAGCAACCTGGGCAGTGTCTTCGGCATGTTCGCGATCGTTTCGATGGTTTGCTTGGTCAATGCCGTGGTGGCGCTGGTCTGCTCGCTGTTTCAGCGCAAGACATCGATCGCGTTGATGTGCACCTACATCGTGTTGTTGGTGCTGTATGTCGGACCACCGACCATCGTTTCGCTGATGACCATTCTCGACTTTCCTGACGCCTCGGTTGCAAAGGCAGAGTGGTTTGGCGTCACCAGTCCTTTCTCGGCAGCGTTTGCGTTGCCACTCGACGCGGCGCTACTTGAGGATGGCGAAGAACCCGCGAACGTCGGCAACCTGAGCATCGTGGCGGGTTACTTTGTCTTTAGTTTTGGTTTGGTCGTCGCATCGGTGTTTGCGATGATCGCTCGGTTACGTTCGCGTAACGGATTGTCCGAATGAATTGCATTTCGCTCACTCATTTCCCGCTCGCGGTTAACTCAATCACCACCCCCTTGAACGCGGGCGTCTTGCTCTTCGAATCGAGACATCGCGAAACAAGCACGTTGGCTTCGGGATAATACATCAAAGCGTTACCCGGTCGAATGGCTTCATATGCTCGGACCAAAATGCCCGTCATTTCTCCGGTATCGCTTTTGACGGTCACCCGTTGGTCATGCACGAAGTTCATCCGTTTGACATCCTCGGGATGCACCAAAATCACATCCCTCCGCTCCTGATTGCGATAAACGTCTTCTTCTTCGTAGACCACGGTATTGAATTGACCTTCGCTGCGAACCGTCATCAATCGCAATTGTCGATCGCCGGTTCCCTTGAGCGGTGGCAATGAATGAACATGCAAAACGCCACGACCATCGGCGGTATGGAAAGCCGGCTGATGAAACGTCCGCCCCGCGATTTGAAATTCTTCTTTGGTTTCATTCATCGCCGCGATTTTCTCGTAACCAGGAACCACCGCGGCAATCCATTGGCGAATGGTCGCGGTATGACGCATCGCATCCCAATCGATCCCTGGCGTAGCGGACAGTAATCCTTTTCCGATGGTGGCAATCACCTCGACTTCGCTTCGCGGCCCAGGCAGCCTTCGCGGTCCACCGTCACTCATGCGAACAAAATTGAACATCGATTCTTGCGTCGTGGGTTCGGGTTCCTCATCACGAGCGAGAACTGGCAAGATGATGGTTTCACCCGCCAAGCCGTGCACATGACCTGTGTTCATCGTGGTGCTCAACATCACATTCATCTCGAGCCGCGACAACGCCTCCGCTGCATACTTCGAATCGGGATTCGAGCCATACAAGTTGCCTCCAAGGCAAAAACCAACGCTGATTTCAGAGTTGCTGGCCGCTTCCATGCAAGCCATGGTGTCTTTGCCGGGCGACGTGGGAAGCGTGAGGTTGAACTTGGACTGCAACGATTCAAAGATCTGCTTGCGTAGATTGGGGGTGACGCCGACCGACCCCATCCCTTGAATATTGCTGTGGCCTCGAATGGGCATCATCCCGCACCCGGGTCGGCCGATCATGCCACGACACATCGCCAACGATGCGATCGCTTGCACGTTGTCGACGCCATGGGCATGGTGGGTAATGCCCATGGTCCACGCAAATACCGCGTGTTTGGATTGGCCGTACACCTCCGCAATCGTTTCGATCTCGCCTCGAGCGACGCCCGACTTTTGTTCAATCTCCTGCCAACTCAATTGATCGATCGCAGCGAGCCAGGATTCGCGATGTCGGCAATGATTCGCAAGAAAGGCATCGTCCAAGGTCCCCGCCTGCTTGACCGACTTCGCAATCCCCCACAACAACGCGAGGTCGCCACCGATGTGAGGCTGCACGTAGTGGCTGGCAATCTTCGTCCCCATTACAAGCGAAATCGGATCACTTGGCACACGGAACTTCATCAACCCAGTCTCGCGAACGGGGTTGATCACGATCACCTTTCCACCACGCCTGCGCAAATGCATCAGCGTGGTCATCAACCGCGGGTGGTTACTGGCAGGATTCCCGCCGATCAAGAAGACCAAGTCGGCTTGATCGACATCATCGAGCACGATCGTTGCGGTTGGGCTACCGATGGTCGACATCAATCCCACACCGCTTGCCTGGTGGCAATAATAGCTGCAGTTGTTGATATGGTTCGTGCCGTAAACGCGTGCGAGCAATTGCAATAGAAAACCGGCTTCATTGCTGCTGCGTCCGCTGAAATACCAAAACGACTTATCCGCCGCGGTCGCTTTCAGCTTGCAAATGATCGACGAGAACGCCTGCTGCCAAGAGATCACCTCGAAGTGCTCCGACCCTGTTTGGTAGCGAATCGGGTGGACCAATCGGCCGAGATTTTCGAGTTCGCGAGGCGACATTTGCTGCAGCGCGGCGATCGACGTCTTGGCCCAGAAGGTCGGCTCGATCCCCGGTTGCATATCGGCGACCATTGCCTGCATGCTCTTCTTGCAGACTTCCGGGAACGCCCCTTTTTCGTTCACCATGCCCCCTTTTTGGCCCCCCATGCCGAGCGCACAGGTCTTACACGTGTTGCGACTGCGAAGGGCTTGGAAGAGTTTCCAAAAACCGCCTGCTTCGCGTCCTTTAATCCAAGTGTATTGGATCGCGCGAAATCCGCCGCCACTTCCGACCGTCATGAGTCCCTATCCTTTCAAGCATCCCGTCGAAACGTCTCGCGTGGGTTAATAACGGAGGTGTTTGAAGAGCCCGACGCGCTGGAGTTTCCGCTATGTTAAGGGAAGGCTGGCCCACTTGATACGGTTGCGTTCCCTGACCTTCGAGCAATCGATGCCCGCTGCCGATCGTTTTTGCGTTGCTCCTATGGTTCCTTGTGACTTGCCTGATGCGTATATTCGATCCATCTCGGATCCTTTTCGACTGAATCGTTCCCATCCTCTGCGTCCCCCAAAGCCACCTGCACGTCGATGAAAATTCACGAATTTCAAGGCAAACAACTGTTCCGCCAAGCTGGAGTCCCCGTTTTGGACGGAATCGTCGCCAGTACAGCCGACGAGGCTGCGGCGGCTTATAAAAAGCTAGGCGGCCCGATCGCGGTCGTGAAAGCCCAAATCCATGCGGGCGGTCGCGGCAAAGGAACCGTGATCGATAACCCCGAACAAAAAGGGGTCGTGATTGTCAAATCGGCCGAACAAGCTCGTGCCGCCGCCAAAGGCTTGATCGATAAGAAATTGGTCACGATCCAGACGGGCCCCGAAGGCAAAACCGTCAATCGAGTCTTTGTCGAAGCCGGTTGCGATATCGCTCGCGAATTGTACCTAGGAATCATTATCGACCGAGCCGCTTGCAAGCCTGTCTTGATGGTCAGTACCGAAGGGGGCGTGGAGATTGAAGCGGTCGCTGAGAAAAACCCAGAGCTGATTTTCAAGGAACGCTATAACCCTGCTTATGGGATCGATGCCTTTCAAGTTCGCAAGCTCTGCAAGAAACTGGGGATCTCGGGTGAAGGTGCAAAATCGGCAGCCAAGTTCTTCAAAGCGGTTGGCCAATTTTTCGTCGACTACGACTGCTCGATGGTCGAAATCAACCCGCTGGTGATCACCGGTGATGGCAAGATGATTGCTTTGGACGCAAAGATCACTTTTGACGACAACGCCCTGTTCCGCCACAAGGACTTACTCGACTTGCGTGATTGGTCGGAAGAAGAGCCCAGCGAAGTTCGCGCTAGCGATGCGGGTTTGAGCTATGTCAAACTGGATGGCAACATCGGCTGCCTCGTCAATGGTGCCGGATTGGCGATGTCGACGATGGACATCATCAAGTACCACGGCGGTAACCCAGCGAACTTTCTCGATGTCGGCGGTGGTGCGAATGCTCAACAAGTGACCGAAGCGTTTCGAATCTTGTTGTCCGATCCGAACTGCAAAGGCGTGTTGGTCAACATCTTTGGTGGAATTGCTCGTTGTACAACGATTGCCGCAGCGTTGATCGAGGCAAGTAAAACGATCGGCTTTAAAGTGCCTTTGGTTGTCCGTCTCGAAGGAACGGAAGTCGAAGAAGGCCGCAAAATGCTCGAAGAGAGCGACGTTGACATCATCAGCGCCGTCGACATCACCGATGCGGCAAAGAAGATCGTCGCTGCCGTCCAGTAGGTCCGGATCGCTGCTGCTGTTTCCTTTCAGGTGACGCCTGATCGGCTCCCCTCTATAAAACTCCATTCCTCTTCACATCCAATACATTCTGTCATGAGTATCCTGGTTGACGGCAACACGCGAGTCATTTGCCAAGGCATCACCGGTAATGCTGGCACCTTTCATAGCCTCGGATGCCGAGAATACGGCACCCAGATGGTCGGCGGCGTCACGCCGGGTAAAGGTGGCGAGAACGTCGAAGGCATTCCCGTCTTTGACACGGTCGAAGAAGCGGTCGAGCAAACCGGTGCCGACGCGACGATGATCTTCGTCCCCCCCGCTTTCACATCCGATGCGATCATCGAAGCGGTCGATGCGGGAATCAAAGTGATTGCGGCTATTACCGAATTCGTCCCCGTCCTCGACATGGTTCGCGTTTACCGCAAAGTACGCGAGAGTGGTTCGGTGTTGATCGGACCCAATTGCCCCGGTTTGATCACGCCTGGTGAGTGCAAAATTGGCATCATGCCAGGCTACATTCATCAAAAAGGTAAAGTCGGCGTGATGAGCCGTAGCGGCACGTTGACCTATGAAGCGGTTTGGCAAACCAGTAATTTGAAACTGGGCCAAAGCACCTGTGTTGGACTCGGTGGCGATCCGATTGTCGGCACCAGCTTCATCGACCTCTTGAAGCTCTACCAGGAAGACGATCAAACTGAAGCCATTTTGATGATCGGCGAAATCGGTGGCTCGGCCGAAGAAGAGGCAGCCGAGTTCATCAAAGAGTATGTGACCAAACCTGTTGCCGCATTCATCGCAGGTCGCACCGCACCTCCGGGAAAACGAATGGGCCACGCCGGAGCCATCATCAGTGGTGGCAAGGGAACGGCCGTCGAAAAAGTCGCCGCCCTCGAAGCAGCGGGAATCGTCGTTGCCCCCACTCCCTCTGACATGGGCCAAGCCGTCGTCGATGCGATCGCAAAGGCGAACTAGTGGACCGTCAAGCTTAAAACTGCGAGTTGGGACGTAGTGGACTTCGCCAGAAGTCCCTAAGAACATTTGAGCTACGGATGTCTGGCGAAATCCACTACCCTAGTATTTAATGCTGACGATCCACTAGCAGTTTGGCACCGCTAAGCATTGGGTAGGACGGACTTCCCGTCCGTCATTCTGGTCAACAAATAACGGACGGAGAGTCCGTTCTACAAATTTGCGGCAACCCTCAAGGCGACTGCAACTTGGCGATGAACTCTCCGAACAGCGGCATCCAGTCGCTTCGACGGGGATGGTCACGGTCGGCGACTTCCACAAACCCTTGCTTGTCAAACCGAAAACGCGTTGGCACCGCATCGTCAGCGACACGGAGGGTTACGCGATAGGTGTTTTTGACTCGCTCGATCGGCTCGATCGCGGCATGCAGCCCCTCGGGTGAAATCGATTTGATGTACGGATCGGTCACCCGATCATCGGTTTTAAATCGAACGAAGAACGACCACTCCTTGTTGGATCCGATCTCAATCGTCCCCAGATCCAACCCCGAGGTATCGAGGGCGGGACCGTGAAACACGAGTGGCTTACCAAACCGACCTCGAAACGGCACTTCAATCCATTCGGTTTCTTCGCTCTTCATATCGAAAACATTCAATCGAATGGTCTCGTCGAAGGGACTCGCATCGTAGGCAGGTGCAGCATAGACGACGTTCACTTTGTAACCCGATCGAGCATGAAGCGAAACTCGCTGAAGATCCCCGATCGGCTGAACCTCCACCTGAATTTTCTCGGACGATGCTTCCCAATCGAGCACGACGAAGTCGTCGAACAATTGGCTATACAGCACACAAGAGAACTCGAGTGGCTGGCCAATGCTGCCCTTCAATCGCATCAGATCCTCGGCTTGCACCGACCATTTCGATCGAATTCGCCCCTGAACGGTCAATTCGATGGTTTCATGCGTAGGATCATTTGTCTCAATCAATGCGGTCTGTTGATAAGAATCCGTCACCTCCGCACCAACATTCCACACGACCCGAACCGACCTGGACTGACCCGCTGGAACCACTCGGTCTTCGATTTCAGCAATCGTGCATTTGCAACTGGTTCCCCCCGAAGACAAGACCAGATCACCCTCACCGACGTTCTTGACAACGAAGTCGTGGGACGCCCCGTTCGTACCGGGAGCAAGAAAGCCAAAGTCGAACGTTGCTTGTTCAACAAGGACGCGAGGCGATGAATTTTTTTTCGCATCTTCAATCGCGAGTTGCTCTTGTCGCAGCAATCGAAGCTTCTGCTCAAACTCGGCACGCCGATGGTCAGGAACTCCGTAGGGTTTGTTCTTGACGACGGCTCCAAGTGAAATCGCGAAGCCGAATGCCATACAGACACTCAGTCCGCCAAGAAACATTCGCGAGCCAGTGGATCGAAGAGAGAGCATAATCGGTATTCTTAGAATGTGTCATCAGGAGTTTGCAGCCGGGATTGCCGCAGCCCAAGAGTCCCGCGAGTGCGACTCGCGGGACGATAGCCGTTGGCAACAAGCCTAGTTGCTTTCGAAGGTCCCCTTCATCATCATTTCATCGATAAACAGCCCGTTGAACATTTCGTTCGGAGCGATCTCCACTTCGTTGTCGGCATAACCGCTGATTTGCGGGTTCGGCGAAACCCCATTGGGGAATTGGAATCCCGGGTTCAGATAGCCGTCGCCATTGTTACCGTCATAGAACTGCTTGACCGCACCGTCGGCCATCAAGATATTGGCGATTCCACCGTGCAGTGCGAACCAGTCACGCGTATCTTGGAGGTACAGGTTATTCCCACCTTTGCCGGTCGGCCCGACACCATTAGGGAAATCAAAGCAACGCGTGATCGTCGGCTGCCCTTTTTCACAAACCATTTGGTTGCGGATCGGCAACGAGACGTCCGCCAATCCAGCGGCATCTTGCTTGGCCAAATCAATGGAACCGGCACCATTGACGTAGGCAGGTCCGTCATTGAACGCTTCGGTGAGAAGCATCCCTTGAGGCAACAACTCTTCGCCATTGCTGCCGGTAATCGTGATCGACAGCATCGCTTCGTCAATATCGCCAGGCCCGGCGTCACCGAGAAGGGCGATGTTGGACGCCGGGATTCGACTGCCATCAATGATCGACAATTGGATCGGGCCCAACGTGCCTTCGCGCTGCTTGAAGTCTCGCTGGTTGCCACTTCGTGTGTTCAAGACAATGTTGTTCCCCTGACCGCTTGTCAAAGGAGCATTGCGAACCAAGTGATAGCCTGCTGCATAGTTGGTGTTGTAACCCTTTTCGATGAACTTGGTGCCAATGTGCTGTGCACGCTCAGGCGAATTGGCCACCAACACAGGAGTCGAACCAAAGATGGGACGACACTCGCCGGTGTTCAGCCGGTTCGCAGTGGTTCCCTTTCCATTGGTGGTATCGGTACCAACAAGGTCATTCAGTTTTTCACTTCCCTTGCCACCGTTGCTTGGGCAAAGCATGTCCGATGGAATGGCAAGGCCGCTGTTGACCAGGTCGGCGACCCACCCATACGTGTCCATGCATCCGTCGCGACGATAGTCGCTTGCACCGGTACAGAGACGACCAATTTGGTCGCGTTCGGCATACGTCAGCAACCCGATGCCGAATTGGCGAAGGTTGTTGGAACATTGGCTACGGCGAGCTGCTTCGCGTGCTTTTGCAAGCGCCGGCAGCGCTAGCGCCGCCAACAGTGCGATAATCGAAATCACAACGAGCATTTC
Organism: Novipirellula artificiosorum; assembly: GCF_007860135.1. Classification (NCBI taxonomy): domain Bacteria; kingdom Pseudomonadati; phylum Planctomycetota; class Planctomycetia; order Pirellulales; family Pirellulaceae; genus Novipirellula; species Novipirellula artificiosorum. The sequence continues at coordinate 69,872 of NZ_SJPV01000008.1, read as the reverse complement.
GATCAAAGTAAAGCCCTTTTGGGAGTTCTTCATTTCTAAGTTTCCTGTTTTTGTTATCGGTTGAATTCTTGTTGTCTTGCGACGATCTGAAGATCGAACGGCAGTTCGCTCGCAGTGGCGACGCCGCTCGGCGTTTGTTTGCGTTGAGCATCGGGTCGAAGCCCGACGCTACGAGTAACGAAAGTGTTCTGTAAGACGTAAAGATGCAATTGTTCTAAATAGAATCCCCTCCCATCAAAAACGGTTCCCTAACTGGCGAGTGCAACCTCATGGGCGACTTGCCGTAATTTGCTGAATCAATTCGATTTGCCCTTTGACATCAACGAGTAGTAGCTTGCGAGATCAAGGTCTCCCGCCTCAACGTCGCCACTGGTCCAGTACTGCGGATGTTGAGAAAAGCCGTTGTTGATGAATCCGTCGCCGTTGCGATCGTCGAGTCCATGAATCGAGCCATCAGCCATCAAGACGTAGGCAACTCCTAGATGCACCGGAGCCATACCGCGATAGTCTTGTTTGGTGGCATGGTTCCATGCTCGCAGCCAACCGCCATGCCCCTCACGCGGAGTGGTTGACGGAAACTGCGGAACTTCCAACAAAGCCCAATCCGTTCCGCTGCTCAGCGCCACCGGTTGCCCGACCATCGAGACAGCGTAGGCGGATTCGGCTGGTATGGTTTCGTTAATTTCTGTGCCCAGGAATCCAACGGCTGCCGCATCGCAAAGCAGTGGCACCGTGCTGGCCGGAGCACGCCCTGAATCGACCCGTTTGGTCGTGAGCGGCCCCAAGGTCGTAAAGCGCCCTTTCGTATCGGACATCCAATCTCGCATCACGGTTCGTGTTCCGGTCGTCGCGACCCCATCGGCACACGCACCACTCACTTCCACGTTCCCATCGTTATTGATTCGAAACTCCGATCGGAACAAAAACCAGCTTCCGGCATAGTTGGTGTTGTAGCCCTTTTGGAACATTTTCCGCTCGATCAACGCGGCTCGAGCCGCCGGATCCGTGATCGAGTTTTCAACGATCTCGCGGGCAATATTGAGCACTCGGTCACCCATCGCATCGTCGTATGCGACACTTCCGAGGCGCCGCCCCTCGAGACAATGCAGACACGAAGGACAACTCGAATCGTTGGACAGGTCGATATCCCCCACATCCATCGTCAACAATTGATAGACAGCCGAAGAGGATGTCGCTGGATTGCTCGGACACCGCATCTCGCCGACGAGAATGCCGCGGTCGACCAAATCCGAGACCCATCCATACTCGGTAGGGACACCGTCACGCTCGAAATTAAAGTCCCCAGTACAAAACGCAGCATCGGAGTCATTCGTGGTTCGCGCCGTCAAGCCAATCCCAAATTGCCGCAAGTTGCTTTGACATTGCGAGCCACGAGCCGCTGCGCGGGCTTTGTTGATCGCGGGCAATAACAAGGATGCAAGAACCCCAATGATCGAAATCACCACCATCATCTCAACAAGGGTGAACCCCCTCGATGACGAACACTTCACGTGTAGCAGGTTCGGTTGGTTTGCGGTCATCGATTCGCTTTCTGAGTGAATGCCAAACTCGACACTTTGCATTTCGATGGTCATTGGAATCAAGGAAAGTGAAGGTCGAACGTAGTCGATGTGATCGTTCGATGAAGCCTCTTGCAGACATCAATTTCGATGTCGCACGTGACCATTGAAACGTTTGCTTTTGCTGCGGCAAGAGCCAATTGGTAAGCTCACGAAGTCTTCATCGGATCTTCGCAGGCGTACCGTGCCCCACCATCAATGGCAACGATCGCATGCGAGAGATGCAAGGGCGATCGCATTAAACCAAGCGACGTGAGAATGGCTCGATTGCTATCCTTGCGGATGACGACACGACAACGTCTTGGGTGGTACACTGACCTAAGCTGGCATGGAATCCTTCATGCAGACTTCACAAATTCAAACGCCCTTTTAGTGACAAAGACCAAGGTTTCCGCATGACTGGCACCCCGTCAGCACGATTGCAGGGATTTGCGACACGTGAATCACTTCAAGCACACCAACTTGCTCGGCTCAATGCGCTATTGACTGCCGTCCGGGACCGCCCCTTTTATTGCCAACGCCTTCAACACCTTTCCCTGCCACTTCGTTCCCTCGATGAACTTGCGGAAGTGCCCCTGCTTGAGAAAGCGGATCTGGTCCCCGCTAGCCCTGCGACCCCCGCGTGCATCTTTGACCTACCGATGGATCAATACACGCGTCTCCATCAAACCAGCGGAACAAGCGGATGGCCCCTTCCCGTTCTCGACACCGCCGACGATTGGCAATGGTGGCTCGATTGTTGGCAATACGTTTTGGATGCAGCGGAAGTGAGCGTCAAAGACATAGCCATGATGGCCTTTTCGTTTGGCCCGTTCATTGGCTTCTGGACCGCGAACGACGCGATGATCGCGCGTGGCGCGTTGGTCGTTCCCGGTGGTGGGCTGACGAGCGAAGCTCGCCTCAAAATGATTCATGATTATCACTGTACCGTACTGTGCTGTACGCCAACCTACGCGCTGCACCTAGTCGCCGTGGCAAAGGAGCGTTCGATCGAGCTGACGGAAAACCGCGTCTCTCGTATCATCGTGGCCGGGGAGCCGGGTGGCTCGATCGCTTCGGTGCGAAAACGAATCGAGGACGCCTGGGGGGCACGCGTGATCGATCACAGCGGGGCAAGCGAATTGGGTGCGTGGGGGGTCGGCAGCGTCGATGGAGGTGGTCTTCATGTGATCGAGAGTGAATTCATTGCGGAAACGCTTCAGTTTGATCAAGATCACCCCCAAGGCGTGCCCGCTGCGGAGGGTGAACTCGCCGAGTTGGTGCTGACCAACCTTGGCCGACTCGGTGGTCCAGCGATTCGGTATCGCACGGGTGACATCGTTCGAGCCTATCGGAAACACGATGCTCCTTCACCGTTTCTCTGGCTCCGCGGTGGAGTGATCGGGCGTGCGGATGATATGATTGTGATTCGTGGTGTGAATGTTTTCCCAAGCAGCATTGAGGCAATCCTTCGCGAGATCGATGCCGCTGCGGAATACCTTATGATTGTCGATCAAGTGGACGAAATGGACCAATTGCGAATCGAGATTGAAAGCGTTGGCGATCTGGCCAGCGTCCTGGCGGCGGCATTGCGAAATCGACTCGCGCTACGAATCGACGTCGCGGCGGTCCCCCACAACTCGCTGCCGCGATCACAAGCAAAATCACGCCGCTTGATTGACAACCGAAAACCATTGTCCTAACGGAGCCTTTCTTGCAATCCTCTGAATCCAAAGAGAACCCTGACGCTTTCGATCTATCGCCCACCGCGATCACTCGCGATGGCGATGCGACGATCGAAATCACCTGGACCGATGGATCAACGAACCGATGGACAGCCGGGGAGCTTCGCAAAGCATGCCCCTGCGCGACGTGCCGGGAAAAACGCAAAGCGAGCGATGAGAAAAAAGCCACGCCGGGGCCAACGCCCTTGCCCGTGCTGAGTAGCGCGGAAGCGCGCCCGTTACAGATTGAGTCGATGCGGCCCGTTGGATCCTATGCTTACAACATCGCCTTCAGCGATGGGCACTCGTCGGGGATCTTTCCAATGAGATTATTGGCCGGCCAAAAGATCGAGATGGAATGACGACCATGGTGAGCAAGCAAAGGGATGTTCGCCGTCCGTTGATCCAGGCAGCCAAGGCACTTCGTGACGCGGCCGAGACACTGACGTTCGCGGAACCGGTAACACATGTCTACAACCCCTTAAGCTACGCGTGGAAATCACACCAAGCCTATCTCCGCTGTGTGAATCCGGCAGGTGTTCGCGTCGTGTTTCTCGGCATGAACCCCGGACCGTGGGGGATGGCACAAACCGGAGTTCCCTTCGGCGAGATCGCAGCCGTCCGAGACTGGATCGGGATTGAACGGCCGGTCGAACGGCCCCGCGTCGAACATCCGAAGCGCCCCGTGCAAGGGTTTGCCTGCGAGAAAAGCGAAGTCAGCGGCCGTAGGCTGTGGGGATTGTTTCAAACGAAGTACCCCAACGCCAGCGATTTTTTCCAGGACCACTTCGTTGCCAACTATTGCCCGCTGGTCTTCATGGAGGCATCCGCCAAAAATCGCACCCCCGACAAGCTGCCCGCCAACGAACGTCAAACGCTCAACGAGATATGCGACATCCACCTGATTCGGCTGATCACGAGCCTCAACCCTGAATTTGTGGTCGGCGTGGGAGCGTATGCGGAGTCATGCTTGAAGCGGGTCCTCGACGAAACCGAGGCGCGTGCCAAACTGTCACGTATTCTGCATCCGAGCCCCGCATCCCCCGCGGCAAACAAGGGCTGGGCCGACAAAGCGACCGAACAACTGCAAGCGGGGGGAGTCTGGTAGCTGCGGCCTCACAGGCAACGAAAAACGACGGCCTTTGAGGGACCGTCGTTGAGTTGAGTTTGGAACGAGCTCGATGCCTTTTACTCTTCGCTACCCGCTGCAACCGGTTCGGCAGCGGTGTCTTCGTTAGCGACAGGAGCCTGATCTTCGAAGGAGGGTCGTTCGGCCTTGCGTTTCACGCGGTCGTTCTTGCCGACAAATTCCAACAACGCCCGCGTACCCGCGTCACCCAATCGTGGAGTCGCAAGACGCAGGATCCGTGTGTACCCACCGGGTCGATCCACAAATCGTTCCGCGATGGTATCAAACAAAATCGCAGTCGCCTGTTTGTCGCCAATCAGTTGGACAACACGACGTTGTGCTGCAACCACGGGAGCCCGGGCTGCGGCCCATTTCTGCCACTCGTCGCTCTTGCGCCACTGCTTGTAAGCTTCGGTGCCTCGATCGGCCTGCGTCGCGTGCTTCTGCGCTTCCTCGGCATAGGGCAAGCTCTTCTTGGCGATCGTAATGCACTTCTCGACCAACGGCCGTACTTCTTTGGCTTTGTGCAGAGTCGTCGTGATTCGGCCAGCAACCTTCGGTGCATTATCATCGTAGGTTGCGTCGCGTTCGGTCAAGAACAAAGCACTCGCTAAATTCTTGAGCAACGCCTTGCGGTGACTTGGGCTTCGTCCAAGCACGCGGCCTTTTCGTCGGTGTCGCATGGCGAAATATCCGTCTGTAGTTTTATTGAAAAATGTGTGAGTTCAGGGAAAGGGCAACCACTTAAAAAAGCGGTTGGTTTGGCACTCGCATGCCGAGGTGCAACCCGTACTGAGCCAACTTCTCGCGAACTTCGTTCAGCGTGGTGTCGCCAAAATTGCGAACTTCCAACAGTTGGTCTTCGGTTCGTTGAACCAAATCGCGAACCGTTTGAATCGCTTCGCTTTCGAGACAGTTATTCGCACGAACCGACAATCGCAATTCCGCCAGCGTCATGTTCAACTTGGCTTCGAGTTGCGCTTCGGGCGAACCCGTACCGCCTCGGGCTGCTGAAAAAATACTCGGCCCAAGTTCGCGATATTGAACGAACGGATTGAGGTGTTTACGCAGGATCTTCGCCGCCTCGACCAACGACAGCTCAGGATTCACGCTGCCGTCCGTCCAAATCTCGAGGATCAAACGATCGAAGTTCGTCTTTTGACCCACACGCGTTTCCTCGACTTCGTATCGAACGCGCGTGATCGGGCTGAAGACCGCGTCGATCGGAATGATACCGATTTCGTGGTCGACGCTACTGTGCTCCGTACTCGGAACATAACCGCGTCCATTTTCGACAACCATTTCCATCATGAAGGGCGTGTCGTCGGTCAACGTCGCGATCACGTGATTCTTGTTGATGATCTCGACATCCGAATCGGTCTGAATGTCCCCGCCGGTAATCACACCCGCTTTGTCGGACTCGACGGTGATCACTCGTGTCGCTTCGCTGTGGTTCTTCACCACCAAGCTCTTCACGTTCAACACGATTTCTGTGACATCTTCCATCACGCCGGGAATCGTGGTGAATTCGTGCTGAGCACCACGAATCTTGATCTGCGTGACCGCACTGCCCATCAAACTGCTAAGCAGAACACGACGCAGGCTATTGCCAACGCTCGCTCCGAAACCGCGTTCAAACGGCTCGGCGGAAAATTTGCCGTAAGTCGACGTGAGGGATTCGCGATCGACCTCGAGCGTGCTTGGTAACTCCATACCACGCCATCGAATGTGCATCGACATGTGACCTCGATTCTTGGGTTGTGTTTGTTTGACGGTATCCCAACGATCGCTGGGCTTGATGGCTTCGTCCCGAACACGCAAAGGCCCGAATACTTCCGAGGCAGGATTGCGAAACGAAACAAAAGCAATGGGAACAGGCTTAGACGCGACGCTTTTTGCGTGGCCGGCAACCATTGTGGGGGATCGGCGTAACCTCTTCGATCAATTTCACATTCAATCCAGCGGATTGCAGGGCCGTGATCGCACTTTCGCGACCCGAACCAGGCCCCTTCACGCGGACTTCGCAATCACGCATTCCGAACTTGGTCGCTTTCTCAGCGGCCTGCTGCGCGGCGCACTGGCCGGCAAACGGGGTGCTCTTGCGACTGCCCTTGAACCCACTAGTTCCCGCACTCGCCCAGCACAACGTATCCCCTTTGGGATCGGTGATGGTCACCGTGGTGTTGTTGAACGTGGCGTGAATGTGAGCGACACCGCTGGTCACGTTACGACGTACTTTTTTCTTCTTATTGGTCTTTGCCACTGCAAAGTCTCGATCAAGTGAAGTGGAGGATGGTTTGAAATAAGGGAAAAACGTCAAGCAAACGCTTAACGCAAATCCTTAACGCCCTTCTTACCGGCAACCGTCTTACGAGGGCCTTTCCGGGTTCGTGCGTTGGTCTTGGTTCGTTGACCACGAACGGGCAAACTGACGCGGTGTCGGATGCCTCGATAGCAGCGGACTTCGCGAAGTCGGTTAATGTTTTGGGTCACTTGGCGACGAAGGGGACCTTCGACCGTGTAATCGCGTTCAAGTAGTGCCGCGATTCGGCTCAATTCTTCTTCGCTCAAGTCACTTGCTTGACGTGCGGGATCGATCCCTAGTTTGTCGCAAGCCTCACGAGCCGTGAACAAACCGATCCCGTACAAGTAGGTCAGCGAATACTGGATTTGCTTGTCGTTTGGCACATCGACGCCCATCAGACGGGGCATAGCGGAACTCCTGAGGTAACAATCCGAGGGGACTTGCACAAAAATTTAACGGTAGGACTCGAGCGACCACGCTGCAAGCTGCGTGAGGGTGCTACGGCCAAGAATCCCGAACTATAGCGAACGGCCCCCTATTTGCTCAATGGGGACGCGTCGCGTTTTTTCCAGAAATTTTTCTCCGGAGCTTTGAAAACTCCGTCGGGACGTCATCTTTCGCAGATGCTGGAAGTCTAGTGTGTTCGATTTGTTCGAATTGGGAAAGGTCGATCGTCAAAATTGTGTCACCTGAAACGGAAGACCATACCCGAGTGAGCCAAACTTCACCACAAAACGGTATTAGCTGGCGATAGATCTCCGCTCCACCAACGACAAACGCCGGCTTTGCGTCCCCGGCAAGGGCAACAGCCTGCTCTGGACTTGCCGCTCGCGTCACGCCCGCGACCGTCCAATCGGCATTTCGAGTGATGACAATCGTGCGACGCCCCGGCAACGGCCGGCCAATCGAGTCGAATGTTTTTCGCCCCATGATCAGCGTTCCGCCCATCGTCATCCGCTTGAAACGTTGCAAATCACTGCTCAAACGCCAGGGCATGTCCCCGTCTTTGCCAATCACGCCCGACGGCGTCATCGCCACCAGGGCAACAAGGGGGTGTGCTCGGCATCCGCTTCCCTGCTGATCCTGCCCACTCGGGGGCGAGGGAACCGAAGAATCGGCTGGCCCGCTCATACTGCAATGGGTGCCTTGATTCGCGGATGCGGATCGTAGTCGATGAGCTGAAAATCGTCGAAGCCGAAGCCGTCGATGGATTCAGGAGTGGACAGAATCTGCATGCTCGGCAGCGGTTTCGGATGCCGAGACAGTTGTTCGCGTGCCTGATCGAAATGATTCCGGTACAAATGAACATCGCCGAGCGTGTGCACAAAATCCCCTGCCTCTAACCCCGTGACCTTCGCCATCATCATCGTCAACAGCGCGTAGCTTGCAATGTTGAACGGGACGCCCAGGAACAGGTCGGCACTGCGCTGGTACAACTGGCACGATAACCTGTTTCCCGCCACATAGAATTGAAAAAGAAGGTGGCACGGTGGTAAAGCCATCTGCTCAACCTGGGCCACGTTCCACGCCGACACCACCAATCGTCGAGATTGCGGATTCTGCTGGATCTCCTGCTGAACCCAAGCGATCTGATCGACAGTGGAACCATCCGCAGACGGCCAACTGCGCCATTGCTTTCCGTAAATGGGCCCAAGTTCGCCGTTGTCGTCGGCCCACTCATCCCAAATCGTCACCCCATTCTTCTGGAGCCAATTAACGTTGGTGTCGCCGCGCAGAAACCACAACAATTCGTAAATGATCGAACGAACATGCAGCTTCTTGGTCGTCAGCAGCGGAAAGCCCTCGCTGAGATCAAAACGCATTTGACGCCCGAAAAGCCCACGGGTCCCTACGCCGGTCCGGTCATCGCGATCGAGACCGTGGTTGAGAACTTCGTCAAGGAGGTGAAGGTACGTTCGCATCGACTACAAAACCTGCTGCACTTCGGGGTCCGACGACGGGTCATGGTCGGTCGTCTGCAGGGAACGGATAAAATTGATCAGATGCCAGACGTCGCCCTGCTCAAACTCGCCCTCGACGAAGGTTGCCGCCGGCATCGGCGTTCCGTCGATCCCTTGAGTGATTCGCCGGTACAAGTCCTCCGAATCGGCTCCTCCATGGAAAATACCTTCGGCAAAGTTCCGCGGAACGGCATTGATCGGCGGCAAGGCCCCGCGCGCCAGTAGCGGCACGAGCGTTTCACGTTCCTCGGGTTTCAGCCCGATCCGCGTGGTCCAATCTTTTGTCCAATCGTCGTAATCGGTCGTCTGTCCGTTGCCGAGCCCTTGTTCGCCATGGCATTTGCTGCAAGAAGCGATCTTGCCGACGAACAGCTTTTGCCCCGACTCGACCGACGCCTTCAACGCATCACCTTGAGAACTGGCAAGCATCTCGACAAATTCCTTGCGAGAGTTGGGCACAGGAAGGTCGGCCGGAGGCGCGGGCACTTCGATGACCTCGTCTTCGGCTTCGAGCCACGAATCAGCGATCTCGGCTGCAAAATCGGTGGCAATTTCCCATTGCTCGGCAAACAATTCCTTGTCTTCTTCCTTTTCGCTGTTGGCCAACTCGGGACTGATGATTCGATCGCCAGCTTCCAGATCAAGCTCGAAAATCGCGTCGTCAATTAAAGCCCGCTCCAATTCACCTCGCCACGAGAGATAGATCACATAGTCAACGAGCGACTGCACATCTTCCTCGGACAGTTCCGGGATCTTGTTCATTGCCGTGCCAGCAATCCCATTGCGGATCGACCGCGAAACATCTTCTCGCGTCGGCTTCGAACCACGAGGCGTCGATTTGAACTTAAAAATCCCCATCCGATAATCGCGAGGATAGGGATTCAAGATCGCGGCGGTCGTTCCTCGTCCGTTTCCGGTCACGCCATGGCACAAGGCACAGTGCTTTCGATAAAGCCCTCGACCGTCCTCGTCCAAGGGCCCAGACGCTCGCATCAATCGCTGCTCCGAAACGAGCGCATCCAAATCCTCGTCTTCGTGAACAAAGTCAGGCACTTTCGGCTGATTGGGCGTCCCAAACATCTTAGTCACCACCCACGTCGTATCCTTCGACGCTTGATCCATCGGGATCCCTTCCTGGATCTGGTACTTCATGGCGTGGACCATATTCGGCTCAAATTCTACCGGTGCCTCTTGCCGGCAACCAACGAACCCAACGCAGACCAGCAGGCCGAAACCAAGCGGTAAAATCGATCGAAACATGGCAATTCCTAGGGCCAGAAACAAAAAAGAGGAGCGATTGTCGGTGCATTGAACGCGATCACGCCGGAACCGACAATCCGTGCTGCCGTAAATCATACCGTTTTCACTGCAACAAGGATAACCGCTCGCCTCGCTCATCCGTTCATCGGGCGAGTTCTGGTTTGATGCGACGATTTTGTCTCCGAGCGGCAGCTCGCCAACAGCGGCTTCGACGCCCTAAGCCGAAGCCACCTTGCCGATTCGCTCAGCGACCTTGTCCTTACCAATCACGGCCAAGGTTTCAAACATGCCGAACCCCGCTGCACGACCGGTCGTCGCGACTCGCAGGGCGTGAATGATATCCCCCAATTTGATCCCTTCGTCCTCGCAAAATTGCTTCACGAGCGTCTCAGCCGACACCGCATCGAACCGATCCGCATTATCGATGCATGCACGCAGCTTTCCGAGCAGCGGTTTTGCCGATTCCGGCTTCTCGATCCGCTTTTGGTAAGCTTTTTCGTCGACGTCGAACTCGTCCACGAAACAGTAGTCGAAATCCAGAATGTCGCCCGCAATCTTCAATCGATCGCCTGCCGCTTGAACCACTTCGCCCAATTTGGACGCGGCATCGGCATCGCCCGATTCGACAAGCCCCGCAGCAACCGCGAACGGCATCACGTTGGCGATCCGCGTTTCCAGAGACAGGGCTGCAAAGACGTCCCCTTGGAACGAGAGCAACTTTTGCGGATCAAAGGATGCCGGCGATTTGGTCACTCGTTCGAGCGAAAACAGCTTTGTCATCTCTTCCACCGTGAACTTTTCCCGTTCGCCATCGAGCGACCAGCCCAAAAGCAGCAAGTAGTTCAAAATCGCGTCCGCTGTGAAGCCGATCTCGCGATAAAAATCAATGATCACAGGGTTGAACGTGTCCGCTTCGGTTGCAATCCCGCATCGCTCAGCGATCCGCTGGCCATGGTCGAGCAATTGGGCAAAATCCTTGTTCTTCTGATACTTGGCCAGCTTTCGCTTGCTTAACTTCGAATGCCCCCCTGGCTCGGCGACATAAGGCAAATGAGCATAGATCGGTCGCTCGTAACCTAATGACTCGAGAATATAGATTTGCCGCGGCGTGTTCGACAAATGCTCTTCCGAGCGAATCACATGTGAAATCTCAAAATCATGATCGTCCACCACACTGGCCAAATGGTACAAGCAGCTGCCGTCGGCGCGTTGGATCACATGGTCCTGTTCGGATGCCCAATCCACTCGAACCTCGCCACGCACCCGATCCGAAATCACACACTGGCCCTCGCGAGGCATTTTTAGCCGCACCACCGCCGTGCGGCCCTCGGCTTCAAACGCGGCCGCGGCCGCATCGTCCGCAGCCATCCAGCGGCGATCGTAGATGAATTGCACCTTCGCTTTTTCCGCCTCTTGCCTTAGTGCATTGAACTCCTCCGGCTTTGCATAATCGCGATAGGCATGCCCACTTTGCAGCAGTTTTGCGGCCGCCTGTGCGTACCGCTCCGCTCGCTGCGATTGATAATAGGGCTCATGCGGACCACCCGTCTCGGGCCCTTCCTCCCAATTCATGCCGAGCCAACGGAACCCCTCCAAGATCGGCTTGATCGCTTCAGCCACATTGCGACCGGAATCGGTGTCATCGATACGAAGAACAAATTGGCCGCCCGATTGACGCGCGATCAGCCAATTGAAGAGGGCGGTGCGGACACCACCGATGTGAAGGTATCCGGTCGGACTGGGGGCAAATCGGGTGCGGATCATGGAGGCTAAGGAGTTGGGAGATGGAAAAGGGGGAGACGTGTTTTTCAGCGTTCAGCGTTCAGCGTTCAGCATTCAGCGTTCACTGACAGCCTCCGAACAAAATACCCGAAGCCTGTCGAGATTCGTAGCGGTCGCGTCATCAGCGGCTCAGACTTATCCCTAAGCATCGCGTGAATAACAAGTGACGACTTTGGTAATGGACGAGGCCACGCGTTAGTTATTGATCCCGCGATGCTAAGCGGCTCTGCCTTGCCGCTTAAGCTGTTTGCGGAGCCGGCGACGCTCCGCCTTGCTCAGTGAATCCCAATCGATATCGTCGGAATTGGATTCGCTTTCCGAACCCGATGCGTCGTCTCGCGAATCGCCTTCCGTGTAGCGAGATCGTTGGCTGCTTGGCATCGAGCCTTGGCGATCCTCTGCATCCACGCCTGCGTCGTCGTCTTCCCGCGTGCTCCCATGAACACTTTCCTTATTTCGGCTCAAGAAGCCAAGTGAAAAACGTTTGCGTTTGGGGGCTTCGTTCTCGTGCGTTCGGTCGTTCTTCGCTCCCTCGTCCGGGTCCGCCTCACCGACGACGGCCTCCGTTGGCTTCGAGGAAGACTCCTCCAAGCTCGGATCTTTGGCTGCTCTCAACCCAAACCAGCGGCGTTTTTTGCGAGGCAACGGTCCAGGCCGATCTTCCGAATCCCGTGCCGAGTGCTCTTTCGATTCAGCAGCTGGTGTTGAAAACGCCTCGGTTTTCAACGATGGATCGTGGTTCTCTGTGGCGTCTTCGGTTTTTGCTCGCTGCAACACTTGCAACTTGAAGAGTTGAAACCGTTCACTCAACGAGTCGTTTTCGTCCAAGTTGCGAACTTGGCGGAACAGCATTCGCAAATAGCCGCCCAGCGAAATCAAAAGCGTCGTGCATGCGAGCAGCGGCGCACACGTGACCAAGGTCCATCGGCCGAGCGAATCGACTTCGATAAAGTTCCATTTCGCCGCCACGGGAATGGCGAAGAAGATCCATGCGCCGATCATGGTCAACAGCGACCAACGCGAACGACGCACCTCCGCGACCATCCGCAAGCACAAGATGGCTCCGCCAATCGAGATCACCAAACGAAACCAATCATTGCCGGAAAGCGCGACGCGTTTTCCGAATCCAACGTCCATGATGGCGCCAGCCCAATCGACAAGGGAAACGAGCGAATTGACACTGGCAACAACCAACGTCATCAGCACCAAACGCCATAATCGGTATTGGCCCGTGTAATCGTCGACGCGATAGCGGCGGACTTGGTAGATCATCAACGAGACTCCCGCCGAAGCCGCTAACAGCACACACTGAACCCATCGTCCAAAACTGTCGGGCCGATCCAACCGCAATGGCCGTGAAATTTCAGGCCGGTTTGCAATCGCGGGCCAGGCCACCGACGCATAGTGAGCCGCACAAAGCAGCAGCGCTATCGCACCCAGTGCAGATGCGACCGAGACCAGCGTGCGACGTTTCACAGGAACCAGCGAAAACCATCGGCCCCGGATTCGCCGATGGACCCGCGAGGCAAACGCAGCGGTCGGCTTCCTCGCTTCGCGCAAATGCTCAGCCGCTCGGCGGCTTGCCGCTGTCGAGGTTTCTAAATCAGCCTGCTGAGTCGAATACAAGACTCGCCGCCGACGATCAATCGAACGCCGCCCAAAGGACATGTGACTCGGGTGCTAGAAGGAAACACGGTTCCAGATCAAGGCCCGAGACTAGGAAAAGCGTCCGCGCAAAGTCAATTGAGACATCACGGAAGAATTGTGAGTTGCTAGCTATCTGCCTGCCTCTCGCTTGGGGCCCCGGCGAAGTTGCACCGCACGACTTGCCCCATTTTGGCTAGCCCGGATTATTCGTAGGAGTGGTAGGCTTTAGCCGATTGCGAGCTGGATCGTTGCTGAATCGGCTTAAGCCTACGACTCCAACGTGCACAGTCTGTTTTTGACTCAATCGGTGTAGGCTGATCGCATACAAAGGGTTAGATGGAATAGGTTTGGACGGATGAATCACCCGGGCTGGTATTCCGCCGCAGCTCAATTTTCGGGAAGGGCCGTTTCCTACCGGCCACACTCTCAAGTGATTTGGCCGGTGGGAACCGGCCCTACTTCGAACGCCTACTCGCAATTCAAGCTGAGTCGGAATACTAGGATGAAGTCGAGTCCCACCATCCCCATGGCACCCCACACTTCCGTGTCGACTACAATGGGGCCAAGTCCTCCTCTTTGAAGTGTTTTCTCCTACCGCCTCCAAGCCTTCCTGGTAGCAACCTCCTCATGAAGTATGTCGATTCTCGATGTCGCTTTCTGACGTTCTCGTTCGTCTTTGTCTTTCTCGGTTTTGCTCGGGCCGACGAATCGATTGACTTCAATCGCGATATTCGTCCGATCCTGTTCAGCAAGTGTGTCAGCTGCCATGGCCCCGACGAAGGGAGCCGGGAAGCAGGGTTGCGGCTCGATACCGAATCGGGCGCAGTGCAGGATCTCGGGGGTTACGCCGCGGTGGTACCGGGGAACCCTGGCGCTAGCGAGCTTGTTTTGCGGATTGCGTCGGATGACGAGGACATGCGGATGCCGCCAACCGACAAAGGCAAACCGCTTTCGGACGACGAAATCGATTTGTTCCAGAACTGGATTCAACAGGGTGGCGCGTATGCAAAGCACTGGTCGTACAAAAAACCAATTCGCCCCGCGCAGCCGTCCATCGAGGGCGACCAATGGGTTTGCAATCCAATCGATGCCTTTGTCTTGGCCAAGCTCGAAGCACAGGGGATGAGCCCCGCGCCCGAAGCAGACCGCTTGACCTTGGCTCGGCGATTGTCCATCGATCTAACCGGCCTGCCACCGACTTGGGAGGAGGCCAAGGCGTTTGCCGATGACCCCAGCGATCAGGCCTACGAAGCGTATGTCGATTCGCTATTGGCGAAACCATCGTACGGCGAACGCTGGGCGCGCGTCTGGTTGGACCTCGCTCGCTACGCCGATTCAGCGGGTTACGCAGATGATCCACCACGCGAAATTTGGGCGTTTCGCGACTATGTGATCGATTCGCTCAACCAGAACAAGCCGTTTGACCAATTCACGATCGAACAAATCGCTGGCGACTTGCTTGCCGAACCGACCGAAGAACAACTGATTGCTACCGCGTTTCACCGTAACACGATGACCAACAGCGAAGGGGGGACAAACGATGAAGAATTCCGCAACGCTGCGATCATCGACCGAGTGAATACCACCATGGCTGTTTGGATGGGGACAACCATGGCTTGTGCCCAATGCCACACTCATAAGTACGACCCGATCTCGCATACGGAGTACTTCCAGTTCTTCGCCTTCTTCAATCATACCGCGGATCATGACCAGAAAGACGAACGGCCGGTGCTTGAACTTTGGTCGGACGAGCAAACCGCCGCACGAACCGCGTTGCAACATGAAATCGAGGCGGTCAAGGCTCAATCCAACGCTCCGCATCCCGAGCTGCTGGCATTGCAACAGGAACTTGAGAAGACCAAACCACGGGCGACCGTTCCAATCATGCAAGAGTTGCCGACCAACAAGCGACGAACGTCGACAATTCAAATTCGCGGAAACTACTTGAGCAAAGGTGAAGAAGTCCACGAGTCGACGCCCCAAGCGTTTCACCCTCTGTCGGATCCAACGAGTCCGGACCGACTCGATCTTGCAAAATGGTTGGTGGATCCAGAGAACCCTTTGACGGCCCGAGTGATCGCCAACCGTCATTGGGAACAATTGTTCGGCATCGGCATTGTCGAATCGAGCGAAGAGTTCGGCTCGCAAGGCGAATTGCCGTCGCATCCGCAATTGCTCGATTGGATGGCGGTTGAACTGCAAGAGAATGGCTGGGATCTGAAGTCGCTGCTCAAAACGATCGTGATGTCGGCAACGTATCGACAAACTTCGGCAACCAACGAGATACTTCAACAAGCCGATCCGAGAAACCGTCTGCTCGCTCGCGGACCTCGGTTTCGTGTCTCGGCTGAAATGGTACGTGACCAAGCATTGTTCGCCAGCGGACTGTTGAGCGACATCATGGGGGGCCCACCCGCCAACCCCCCTCAACCCGAACTGGGCCTCAAGGCGGCGTTTGGCGGCAAAACCGATTGGACCACGAGCGCTGGCCCCAATCGCTACCGACGTGGGATCTACACCTCCTGGCGACGCTCAAGCCCCTACCCCTCGATGGCCCAGTTCGATGCGCCAAATCGCGAGGTTTGTACGATTCGCCGCATCCGAACCAACACTCCGCTGCAAGCTCTCGTGACGCTCAACGATCCCGTCTACGTCGAAGCCGCCCAGGCATTGGCGCGGCGAATGATCACCGCCGGCGAAACCGAACGCGAAAAGATCCAGTTCGCATTCCGCGTCTGCTTGACTCGCAATCCGACGAATCAAGAAATCGACCGAATCAAAACGTTGTACACAGATGCACACAAGGTGTTCCTAAAGGATGCAAAAGCTGCCGCGGCGATGGCAACCGATCCGATCGGTGAGCCCATCGACGGCATGGACCTCGCCGAGCTGGCTGCCTGGTCGGTGGTCGGAAATGTCCTTCTGAATCTCGATGAATTGTTAATGAAACGGTAGCAAGCATGAACCCACGATCCGAACAAATTCAACTGCGAACTCGGCGGCATTTCCTGCAGCAATCCGCTGCCGGCGTCGGCGGCATGGCACTCGCATCGCTGCTGGATACCGAACCCACGCTGGCCAACAATCCACTCCGTTGTAAACCCCCGCACTTTCCTGCCAAGGCGAAGCGGGTGATCTACCTTCACATGACCGGTTCGCCTCCGAACTTGGACCTGTTCGATTTCAAGCCCAGCCTCGTTGAACATTCGGACGAGGATTGCCCTGCAGAGTTCTTGGAAGGAAAGGAGTTTGCCTTTACCAGTGGCACACCGAAATTAATGGGCTCGCCGCGCGCGTGGTCGCAGGTGGGCAAGCACGGCGCATGGATGTCCGATGCGATTCCGAACTTCCACGGCATCGCCGACGAACTCTGCTTGGTCCATTCGATGTACACCGACCAGTTCAATCATGCCCCAGCGGAATTGCTGGTCTACACCGGATCACCGCGATCGGGCCGTCCATCGATGGGATCATGGGTGACGTATGGCTTGGGCAGCGAGAACGAGAATCTACCCGGGTTCGTGGTCCTGATTTCAAGCGGCGTCCAGCCAAACGGCGGCAAAGCATCCTTCGGGAGCGGTTTCTTGCCCTCGGTCTACCAAGGGGTCCAATGCCGATCGAAGGGAGACCCCGTGCTCTATGCTTCCAACCCCAAGGGAATGGACCGTGCCATGCGGCGGATGACGCTGGACGCACTGCGCGATCTGAATGAAATTCAAGCTGCTGAAATGGGACACCCCGAAACGTTGACACGCATCGCTCAATATGAACTGGCATTTCGAATGCAAATGTCGGTGCCGGAAGTGATGGACATTTCGCAAGAATCCGCGACGACGCTCCAGCAGTATGGTGCGGTTCCAGGTGAATCCAGTCTTGCCAACAACTGCTTGCTCGCCCGCCGGTTGGTGGAATCAGGCGTACGATTCGTTCAGCTCTTCGATTGGGGATGGGATTTCCATGGAACCAACCCTGGCGAAGGGATCACCGATGGATTGACCAAGAAATGTGCCACCATGGACAAACCCATCGCGGCGTTGATCAAGGATTTGAAACAACGAGGCCTACTCGACGAAACGCTGGTCGTTTGGGGAGGCGAGTTTGGCCGGACACCGTTCCGCGAAGGACGTACGGCCAACAGCCAGGTGCTTGGACGCGACCACTATCCGGATGCGTTCACGATGTGGATGGCAGGTGGAGGGGTGAAACGCGGTTTTGAATATGGACAATCGGATGAACTTGGCTTCAGCGTGACAGAAAACCCTGTCCATGTGCATGACCTGCAAGCCACAATCTTGCATCTGCTTGGATTCAATCACGAGCAGCTCACCTATCGCTTCCAAGGACGCGACTATCGCTTGACCGACGTGCACGGAAGAGTGGTGAGGGATTTGTTAGCGTAGCTCGGCTGTACCGGTTCCTTCAGAAGCCCGGCTGGGCCCTCCGCGAACCGATCGATGGCTCACTTGGTCACTTCGTCGAGTGACTTGCCGAAGTGCTTTGCAACCTTCAACGCACTGACAACACCGCCTTCATGGAGTCCGTTTTCCCAACCCGCACCACAAAAATGCAGTCGATTTACTCCACTGATTCTCGGATGCTTCTGCTGAGCCTCAAAAGCCGTCGCTGAGAATACTGGTGTGGCGTAGTCGAACGTTGCAAAGAAATTTTTGGGACACGGCTGGTCGGTCAAGATGTACCACAAGAAAAGTGGATCCTTCAACTGGAGTCGAAATAGACGACGCAAATCAAAAAACCCGGCCTTCAATTCCGTCTGGGCGTTACCCTTGCCCGAGGGACGATGGACATCGACGTGCATGAATGCGGGTTCCGATCCGTTTCGGTAGCCTGCGACCACCCTTTCATCATGAGTAATTCCGGTCGAATGCTTTGTTGATCCGAACGCCGACAATGTTTGCCGTTCGTCCGAGGATGGATTATCGATCAACGTCAGTGCAGTATCGGCATTGATCGCAAAGATGACTTCATCAAAACGTTGCTCGCAGGGTTCGTTCGTCGGAGGGTGGTTGGTGACAACGACAACGTGGTCGCTCTCGCGCCGGACGCGTTCTACGCGGGTACCGAGTGAAATGCACTCTCGCATCGGCTCCGCCAATGCCTCTATGTATCGCTGCGCTCCGCCGGAAACCTGACGCCATCGTCCTCCTCGAAAAAGTCGCCAAACGCCAACGTCTTTGAGAGTCGAGAAAACAAAACTCGCAGGAAACTGCAAGACACTTTCGGAGTCCACCGTCCAAATCGACATCGCCATTCCAGTTACAATCGCGCAGGTGTCATCACAGAAACCACGGAATCTTAAATATCTCCCCAAACTTAATTGGCATTCCTTCTTGAATCGCCGCCATTGAAAATCTCGATAACAAACGCCTAGATCTTTGCAGACCTGACGAGTCGCGTTCCTACAATACAGCCGGATTGCTGTCGCCAACGGACGATTCAGATCGAGTCGGTACTCGGTACAGGCTGGGTGAAGCACAACCTGCAAACGATCCGTCACCTTCTCAAGCAACGTCGAATAATCTGTTTGAGCGAGGGAGGGAGGGTACCATCACACTGATCCTCCACCACTCACTTCCGCCCTGCTGAGACAAATAGTTCATTTCAACAAAGTCGCGGCGCATCTGTGCAAGCTTGTTGCGGTAAAGTGACCGACGAATGGTTGCCCCAACGGATCGGCCAGAAGGCTCGCTTGGGACAAAATCGGAAGGGGAAAAGACACGGGAAACCTCCGCGATCTCCTGCAACGCAGACTGGCATTTTGCGAGTACCAACAGCCGTTGACTCGACGTCAATTCACACTCTTGCCGAAACTGAATGGACACTTCAATTTGAGAGAGAGAGCGAACATTCGATTCAATCCATTGCGTATCTTGAAAGATCTTTGTCTGCGGTGAAAACGTACTTCCGATATTTAGACTGGTATCGAGTCTGGGCAATCCAAGCAGGCTGAAGCTCATGATCCCGGCAAACACGGTGAACACAGCCCACCGCCAGCGTTTCAAGCAATCAACCAGCTTTTCGATGCGGCGATCGCGATCGAAACACTCACCAGGAGATGTATTTTGCGACAACCGAGGGAAGACGAATGGACATCGCTCCAGGAATCCAGGCAAGGTGAGAAGGATCAGGCCGGTGCCGAAGAGAACGCCTATCGCAGAATAGATTCCAAACTGCCGAACAGGCGCTGTACTGCTTGATAACAACGCAATGAGCCCAATCGCGGTCGTTAATGCAGAGAGCGTGCACGGCCACCATGCGACTCGTAGTATCTCAACCGCCGTTGCAGGATGACGGGAGTCATGGATTCGCATTGAAGATCCTCAACGTCCTTCCATCGAGATCGTTCATGACAATAGCGTCATCAGCAAACGGTTTGACGGATCAACAATCAACAACTTGAAACACTCCGGATCGCGCAAGCAAACAATCGCCCCTCTTGCGCACCAATACTTGGAAAGGCCAACACTGAGCAACATTTTGCCAATCAAAGGAGAGCTGAAACGCCAAGCTCTGGTCCACAAGGTAGGACCCATTGAATCTTCGGAAGGCCAATGGTTGATTGTGTACGATCTGAATCAAGACACGGAGGTTCTACAGCGATCCAGTGGCGACGAGAGCATCCCCGTCGAACATCTTGAGATTACGGTCGACTCGACCGTCGATTGGCAAATACGGTCCATGAGGATGGATTCCAACGTACGAATCCAAACAACGGAGGTCGAGTTCGAACGCTTCTTTGACCGTTGGATCCCATCGAAAACCACCGTTCGCTTCAATGATGGCCATCAGTATCAAACGGTGATTCAACCTTTGAGCCAAACACAAGTCGATCAGATTCGCTCCACATTCAGGTCACTTAAGATAAGGCCACAACCAGAACTTATAGGATCTCGCCATTGGCAAACCGTCCCTTATCTCGTCACTTTGTTGTGGCTGAGTTTGGATTTGAGCGCATTGTTTTGGGCGAGAAGAAAAGAACGGCGCATCCGGCGGAAGCGTGCGCAGGAGGTTTTCGAGGCATCTCTCCGGTGTCCAATCATTGCTGGCAGGAGCTATTTTTACTTGTTATGTGCAGTTGCCGGGAGAAACGGAGTCGAGCTCTGCAGAGGTGCAACTTGACAAGGGATATCCCGGTCGACGGTGCGCCAAGGGTGCTACCGGTTCCCGGCGGACGACCGTCCGTCGGGGACTCTTTTCTAAGAGATCATTGGACACCGGAGCCATACCTCCAAAAAACCTCGAGTCTGGGGTCCGCGCGCTTCCGTCGGATGAGCCAAAAGAACAAGCTCCCGCTGAAATCGGCTGCGATTCCCGGCAGAAGACGCGGTAGGCGTTGACTCTAAGGAGTGCCTTTACGCCAGCGGCGTTGTATTCCAAAGCCCTGGGCCGCGCCAGCGGCGAAGCCGCTGAGCGCACCCTGGGTCACCGACCGCGTCAGGCGGCATGCATCGAAGAGGTTGTACAATGAACGGCATCGAGCCCCAACATGACACCCCTCGGCGCTGGCCTCATTGTACAACGCCTGCGGCGTAATAAACGACTTTCGACACCGTGGCCCCAGGGTGCGCCGCTGCGCGTCGACCCTGGGCTCTGGAATCTAACCGCTTCGCGGTAATGGACTCTACTTCGCATCGACGCGGCGATGTGAAATCAAACCGCATGGGAGGGGAAAGTCTTCTCCGTTGCTACGACTTCAGCAGTCTCCTTCGGGGGCGATGACTGGATTGCATTTTCCAACTGGGGCTAAAATTTTTTTCATCGTGGTTGTCCCCCTCGAAAAGGGAACATCCATGCATTCACGACATTTCGGCAAGTCAAGGATGCGACGACACCACGCGATCCAGTTCTCGCTTGAGCCGATCAATCACTTCTGGCTTATCGCGGAACAAATTGGTGGTTTCGCCAAGATCGTTCTTTAGATCGTACAGCTGGCCAGTGGGATCACCCTCGCCTGCCTTCACCTTGCTCGGTTTCGAAAATCCTCCCGAGCCGAGTCCATCGATCAACTTCCAGTCGCCTTGTCGAACCATCATCAAACCACTGCCGCTCTTTAACACCAAGGTGTCACGCATCTTCGTCTCGACCGAAGCCTTCCCCAATAGCGCCGGCAAGAAGCTCATGCTGTCGGGACCGTCACCTTCCTCAAGCTGTTGCCCCGTCACGTCGGCAAACGTCGCAAGAAAATCAACGAAGCTAACAAGTTGATTCGACACGCTACCTGGCTTCACCTTGCCGGGCCAGCGAACGATCATCGGCATTCGATGGCCACATTCCCATGCATCCGCTTTCATGCCGCGCAACCCACCGCTGCTGTCATGCCCAAGCCGCTTGACATCTTCGTCGTACCACACCGGGCCGTTGTCGCTGGTAAAGATCACCATCGTGTTGTCACTCATCCCGGCTTCCTCAAGCTTATCCAACACGCGCCCGATCATCGCATCGACCATGACAAGAAAATCGCCATACATGCCTGCGCCACTCTTGTTCTGAAACGCTGGCGACGGCAACCAGGGCGTATGAGGTGCTGGAAAAGCGAGATAAAGCATCAGAGGATCTGCGTTTGGACCGATCTGCGATTGACGGTGTTTGTCGATAACCGTGATCGCTTCTTCGGTAAAACGCGGCAAGACATCTTCCAATTCCAAACCAGGAGCGATGCCACCTTCTCGCCAAAACGCTCCCTGGATCGGCGACCAACCGGGGCTACGGTTTGCAGCAATCGTCTCACTCGGCGGCGCCACCGCATGGTTGTCTCGAATATAGAAATAAGGAGGAATATCGGTCGATGCGCGAATACCAAAGAACGAGTCGAAACCGACATCGACGGGGCCACCCGGCAACGGATGGTCGTAGCCGTTTTCCTTGAAACCCACATGCCATTTCCCAACCATCGCGGTTTCATAACCCTGCGAATCAAGCAGGGATGCAACCGTCATTTGCCCCGGTTCAATCAGCGGTTGCGTTGGCCAGCGGTTCACGTTGATACGGAACGGGTACATGCCAGTCATCAATCCGTAACGCGACATATGGCAAAGCGGCCCGGGAGCATGCGCGTCCGTGAAACGCATCCCCGAAGTGGCTAAAGAATCGATGTTCGGTGTGGGAATTTTTGATTCGGGGTTGAAACAACCGGGATCGCCATAGCCCATATCATCAACAAGAATCAAGACGATGTTAGGGCGATCGTCATTCGGGCGATCGTCGGACTTGGCAAGGCCCGGCCCTGTGCCGATCAGCACGGCAGCCACCGCGACGGACAACAAGCGAAAGGTCGCCACTCGGTCAGCTCTCGCGTCAATTATCGTTCGAAACATGTGAAAGCCTGTGTGCCTTTACTCTTTAGAGGTCGTGTAGTTTTTAAGTACTTGAACAATAAGAACCTATCCGAAAAGTTGGCCGCGCGTTCGGGGCCTTCCCCCTCGCTGCGCTCGACCCCTCCCGCGCGGGAGGGGTGATTTTCTTCTCCCTCTGGGAGAGGTCAAGCGCAGCGAGCGAGAGGGTTAGTGGTGGGGCAGTTGGGGCCGCAATTCCGTTCCTTGATCATCGACGGGATAGACCGCGTGATGATCTTTCAGTGCACCGATCAATCCTTTCATCATCCGCTCCAGCTCTTGCGGTTTTGATTCCGCGAGATTCGTTGACTCGAACGGGTCATCCCGGAGGTTGAACAGTTCATAGTGAATCCCACTTGATCGCAGATCGTCCGTCGTCGTCGAGTCTTCTGGCAACGCATGGTAAATCACCTTCCAATCACCATCGCGCCATGTCGTAAAATAGTTACTGCGATGAGGACCGTGTGGGTAATGCATGAGGAACTGTTCCTGGCGCTGTTCGTCGGGTTGCCCCAACAACAGCGTCTGCAAGGAATGGCCATCGAGCGTGTGGCCCGAGGGAGCGTCGAGATCAGCGACATCCAAGATCGTGGGCATCAGATCGACGACGGATGCGACTTGCGGTTGAATCGTGTTTTCAGGGATGGGCAATCGGTTTTGCCATCCGTTCTCGGGATTCGGCTTGGCCCAAGCCGCGATCAGCGGAACTCGCATCCCGCCTTCGTAGTGAGCTCCCTTTTTACCTCGCAGCGGCTCCGCACATGCGACAGCGTGCTGATGACCGAGCGGTGCATCGGAACCGTTATCACCGAGAAAGAAAACCAGCGTGTTTTCGGCGATCCCGAGTTCGTCGAACTGGTCAAGCATATCGCCGAGCGATTTGTCCATGCCTTCGATGAGCGTTGCAAAGGCTTGAGCGTTAGCGGGCTTCCCCGAATCCTTGTAGTGATCGGCAAACCGAGGATCCGATTCAAAAGGCGCGTGAACTGCATAGTGGGAGAAGTACAAATAGAACGGTTGGCCGGTCTCGACGACTTTCGCAACCTGTTGCTTTGCTTCGAGGGTCAACGCTTCGGTCAAGAACGTGTCCGTGCCATGGTACTTGTCCAAATGAGGCACCGCGTGATGCGCACGTTTTGTGCCATGCCCGTAACCCTTCTCGCCATAGTAGCTTCCGGGAGCCCCGAAAGCGGCGCCGGCAACATTGACATCGAATCCCAGATTAAGGGGTTCGGCTCCTTCATGTTGTTCCGGTCCAAAGTGCGCTTTGCCGACATGAATCGTGCGGTAGCCACCACGACTCAAAATGCCCGGCAGCGTCACATCGCCTTTCTTCAGCCCTGCCCAGTTCCAGTCCGGAGCACCATTCTTTCCCGCATTGTCCTGCAACGGATTGATCCAGTTCGTCACTCGATGTCTCGCTGCGTTTTGTCCCGTCATGATGGACACACGCGTCGGTGAGCAGACACTCATCGCGTAAAACTGATTGAAGCGAATTCCACCCCGCGCCAAGCGTTCCATGTTAGGCGTGCGGTAGTAGTCATTGAGCGGATAACGTTGAGGTTGACCCTCTGCGTCCGTCAGGAAGGGAAGCGACGTGTCCATCATCCCCATGTCGTCGACCAAAAAAACCACAATATTGGGCTGCTCGGCCGCCATCGATAACGAGTCCTGCAGAATCAAAGCAAGTAGAATGATTAGGGCGAGAGGCGTTTTCATCGGAACCACATCGGTTGGAGTTGGAAAGGCGGGTCCTTATTCTAGTCGGAACACCCTATCTACCGAAAGCACCAATCGGATGACGACCGAACAACGTGCACCGCGAACCTCGCTGCGTGGCCTCTTTCGAACTTTTGCGATCGCGGTCACCGTCGTGCTTTCGTTGCTCGCTTTCCCAAGCGTTTTGCCCTGGGTGATCGCGTTCTGGATTGGCTGGTACACGATCCTGGCAATGCGAGATCGTCCGGGCTGGCTTCCGCTGTTGACCTGCCTGGCGATCTTCGTGGTCAAACTTGTTCCGCGGACACCTGCAATCCTAACGCTCGGATGCATTCTGTTGCTTCTAACGGGATTGCGATTCACGACGCGAGATCAACCGCCCGTCTTAAGAAAGCATGCAATCATCTCGATACTGGTGCTTTGGTGTGCTTGGGGATGGGTGCTTGGGGAATGGATTCAAGTGATCCATTGCGGAAGAGTGCGATCACTCGATCGATCGCGGCCGATCGTGTGCATCGGCGATAGCCTAACGGACGGCATGCTGCCGGATCATGGCTACCCCGATCCACTCGGAGAAATGCTGTCCGTTCCGGTGGTGAACCTTGGCTTTTCGGGCATCGCCACCTCACAGGCACTCGGGCAGATGGATCGCGTCCTTGAACACGATCCGCAAGTGGTCGTCATCGAAGTCGGTGGCCACGACTTTTTGAAAGGGCACAGCCGGGCGACCACGAAAGCAAACTTGGTCGCGATGATCGAAAGCTGTCACAACCATGATGCCGAGGTCATTCTGATGGAGATTCCTCGCGGTTTTATCCTCGACCCCTTTGCCAGCCTAGAACGAGAAATCGCTTACGAGCATGACGTCGAATTGGTAGCCGACACCTGGCTTCGGCAGGTGGTGGTGATGAGTCCGATCGCGCCGCCAGGGATGTGGATGCCGAATTCGCAACTCAGCGACGACGGCATTCACAGCAACCCACGCGGAAGCAGACGGATTGCCAAGCGTGTTGCCAAAGCGCTACGGCAAATGTATGGCGACCCAATCCTAACAGGGCACGATCGATAAAAAAGCAGAGTCGACACGCACGAACTGCCACTGCTTTTTTGAGACCCACGACACGTTAGCGGTCTTGCAGATCGCTCACTCGTCAGTCACGCAACCTTCGCTTGCGCTTTTGACGGTTTTGATGTACTTGTATAACGTTCCCCGAGTGGCCTTCAGTGCAGGTGCGGTCCAAGACGACCGTCGTTTTTCGAGTTCCACGTCACTGAGGTCCACATCGAGTCGATTGGTTTCCGCATCGATCGTGATCGTATCGCCATCTTGGACCAATCCAATCGGCCCGCCAATTTGTGCTTCGGGCGTGATATGTCCAACGATAAAACCATGGCTACCACCGCTGAACCGGCCATCGGTCAACAGGGCGACATCACCGCCAAGTCCAGCACCCATGATCGCACTGGTCGGCGTGAGCATCTCTGGCATGCCGGGGCCGCCTTTGGGCCCTTCGTAACGAATCACGACCACATCCCCCTTTTGGATCTTCTTTTCTTCCAAAGCGTGCAACATGTCCTCTTCGCTGTCGAACACACGTGCCGGCCCCGAGAATTGCAGCCCTTCTTTCCCGGTGATTTTTGCCACCGAACCTTCGGGCGACAAGGATCCTTTTAAGATCCGGATATGCCCCGTCTTTTTGATCGGATCGCTAACAGTGTGCACGACCGTTTGGCCTTCCTTAAGTCCCGGCAGCGGTTCGAGGTTTTCCGCTAACGTTTGCCCCGTCACTGTCATGCAGGATCCGTCGAGGAGTCCTTCGCTGAGCAAATACTTCATCACGGCGGGCGTGCCCCCAACCGAATGCAAATCTTCCTGCACGAACTTGCCGCTTGGTTTCAGGTCCGCCAGGAACGGGATACGATCGCTGACGCTTTGAAAGTCGTCAATCGTGATCGGGACGTCTACGGCGCGAGCCATTGCAATCAGGTGCAAGACGGCGTTGGTGCTGCCGCCGAGTGCCATGACGGTGACCATGGCGTTTTCGAAAGCGGTGCGCGTCATGATGTCGCGTGGCTTGAGATCGAGTTCCAACAGTTTCAAGATTGCCGGACCGGTTTGATGGCACTCTTCCATCTTCCAAACGTCTTCCGCCGGAATACTGGCAGAGTAAGGCAGCGACATACCAAGTGCTTCGATCGCACTGGCCATCGTGTTGGCGGTATACATGCCGCCACAAGCACCTGCTCCGGGGCAGCTGTGACGGACGATTTCCTTGCGTTCTTCTTCGCTGATCTGTCCCGCAATGAATTGGCCGTAGCACTGAAATGCACTGACGATATCTAGTTTTTCGTCTTTGTAGTGACCTGGTTTGATCGTTCCGCCATAGACCATGATCGAGGGTCGGTTCAGCCGCCCCATCGCCATCAAGCATCCTGGCATGTTCTTGTCGCAACCTGGCAAAGCCACCAGTGCGTCGTACCACTGGGCCGCCATGATCGTTTCGATCGAATCGGCAATCAGATCACGGCTTTGAAGCGAATAGCTCATGCCGTCGGTTCCCATCGAGATCCCGTCACTGACGCCGATCGTGTTGAACCGCATCCCGACCATCCCCTTTTCCTCGACCCCTTTCTTGACCTCTGCGGCCAAATCGAGCAGGTGCATGTTGCAGCTGTTGCCTTCGTACCACATGCTGGCAATACCCACCTGCGGCTTATCCATGTCCTCGGGGGTCATGCCGGTGGCGTACAACATCGCCTGCGACGCTCCCTGGCTTTTGGGCTGAGTGATTTTGCTGCTGTATTTGTTGAGAGGTTGGTGCATGGCCGATTCTGTCGAATTGCGTGAAAGGGAGGACTGGTTTGCGGAGGTTACCGGCTTCCGATTATGATCTTCATGGAGCGTTTCACAACGGGACGATCCGGCACCCCACTTCCGGAGTTAGCAAGATGTTGCGATTTGCTTGGTTTTTCGTCGTTTCTGTGGTCGCCCTAAACCCACTGATCACGACCGCGGAAGACGATTTCCCACTCAAATCCATGTCGCTGTTCGATGGCGAGACGTTGGCCGGCTGGGAAGGCAATGCGTATTGGTTCCGTGTCGAGGACGAGGCGATCGTAGCAGGACGCCTGGATGAGAAGATCCCCCACAACGAATTTCTGTGCACCACGCGTCCCTTTGGCGACTTTGAATTACGTCTCGAAGCAAAGTTGATTGGCGACGTGAAGAATGCGGGAGTGCAGTTCCGCACTAAGCGAATTCCGGGGGATACCGAAGTCGCCGGCTACCAAGCGGACATGGGCGAATTGGGCGGCAAGCCGATCTGGGGAGCGCTGTACGACGAATCACGGCGCCGCAAATTTTTGGTAGAGGTGTCGCCGGAACTCGAGAAAAAGATTGTCAAACAAGACGGCTGGAACGAGATCCGTGTTCGTTGTGAAGGACCACGCATCCAGATCTTTATCAACGGCACTCAAACGGTCGACTACACCGAAGCAGATCCCGGCATCCCGCAAACCGGTGTGATTGGACTGCAGATTCACAGCGGGCCGCCGACCGAGGCCTGGTACCGCAAGCTGCGGATTCGGTCGCTGTAGCACCGAGAGGACTTGATCGAGAATCCATCGGGACGGCTTTCTCGATCGCAACGACCGTCAAGACGGCTCTGTCTCTGAGCGGCAACTCGCCGCCCTATTGGGTTCGTGAAGCCGATTCCTCATGCCCCGGACCGTCGTTCTTTGCGGCGACCGCGGGTGGCCACAGTGGCACCCGCTGATCTTCCGGCAAGAACTTGCGATTGACCCGCTCAGGATCCTGTTGAGACCATGTTTCTCGCATCGTGGGTGCGTTGACTTTGCGTTTGACCCGGTCCTCGTACCAGGAGCAGTGGTACATCGGGGGGGAAAATTGGCGGATTGGCAATTGGTCGGGGGCCTTGATCAATCGCCAGGCACGAACGTGAAAACGGCGACTTGCTTTCGACCAATCGTAAAAGATGACCTGCTGGAAAACCTCTCGACCATCTGAATCGACAAAATGGTTGAGTTCGATCAAATCGACTTGTTGTTGGGTTGTTTCAGGCTCACGAGCAGAGCCCGATGGAACAATCGCTGAAGCCAAAAACACCAACAGGGCTGTCAAAGCGGACATTTCGCCATCCTTTCGTCACACGGCGTTTCGTTGAAACTCTCAACCGTCGCAGTCACTCACCATCGTGCCGTTAACAAATCGACGACGGCGACGTAAAGGGCAAACGCCTTTGTCGGAACTTCCGAATCAGCCGGCAGCGGCAATCAACCGATCGGGGAACTCGAGTTATCGGGGGACTCGAGGCGGCGAAAAGGAGGCGTCCTGCGAGCTGGCGGTCGAAGCCATCGGGCGAGTGGCCAATCCTGCGGCAACAAACAGCCGTCTCATGCCGACCATCAATCGATGCCAACGATCGATGGTTTCGGGCGTACCGATTTGAATCGCGTCATCGCGGTGGAAGCCTTGCTCGCTGACACGTACCGAGGGGGCGAAGTGCAGCAAGGCTTCCAGCATCAAGTGCATCCGGCAATCCTGCGGGGTCAATCCGTTGTCGTCATAAATCCACAGATGTGACTGAAGCACGCCGTCCAGCGCATTCATCGCCGCCGAGCAAGGCGAATCGGCGTCAACAATGGTTTCCACTGGTCCACATTGAACGTAAAACTTTGGCATGAGAGGTTTCTTCCGTGATTGAAGCAAGAGTCTTGGGTTCGTTTGCGTCGCACCGAACCGCCGGGCGACAGAACTACCATCGCACGGGGGCGTGACAAGTCTGGTCACGCGGAACGGAAAAAAACTCCCTTTTTCTGAGTACCGTCTTTCCTCGCCCTTACGTTTTCACCCCGAACCTGGACGAGACACACCGGCTCTCGTTCTACGAGCAAAACCATGAGCGACCTTTTCATCAATTCACGACTGACGATTCCGGCTGCGGAAATCACCTTGACCAGCGCGCGAAGTAGCGGGCCCGGTGGGCAGAACGTCAACAAAGTGAACTCCAAGGTCACCTTGCGCTGGTCCCCCGCATGCTGTGGCGATTTTGACGGAGGATGGCGTCGCCGATTTGTGGCTCGCTATCAAAATCGCATCAATCGCGACGGCGAATTGATTCTGCACAGCGAAAAGTACCGCGACCGCGGCCGAAACGTCGCCGATGTGCGAAAAAAACTCGCTGACATGTTGTTGGAGTGCCAATCACCGCCGAAGCCTCGCAAGGCGACAAAACCGACCCGCGGCAGCCAATTGAGGCGTTTGGACCATAAACGACAAAACTCTCAGAAGAAGCAAAATCGCCGTGGCCCCGGCCCAAACGAGTGACGCTTGGGGACGCTGGACAGGCGGCAATGAAAATTTACTCGCTGCTGGGTCCATTCGATTCTTCGAATGGTTCAACTTCAAACTCAGCCTGTTATACTCTGGTGATTCGGGCATGCTCCTGAGCGGGCCCCCCGATCGACCACACGTGCGTGTGAACCTTGCAGTCTTCTCTAGTTGAACGGATCGATGAAGCGATCGATGCACCTTGACGATCATCTGTCTCGATGGGAATTTGACCCTTCGAATCTAAACGTCCGGCTCGTCAAAGGCAAAGATGGGCGCGACGTGATTCAAATGCGCGTCGACATGGGGATTCTGCAACTGGAAACAACGGGTCGGCCGGACGGATCGGTTTTCAAGGAGTGTGAAACGTTTCTGGATCACCTGCAAATCGTCCTGTTGGAAAACCCCAATGCCGTTTTGACCGATGAGCAATGTAACGAAGTGGACCGCGAGTTCATGCAGTTTTATCATCGTCGGATTTGCTGGTTGCGGCTGCAGTATTATCACCGCGCCGTGATGGATGCAGACCATACACTCCGACTGATGGATCTAAGTAGCCAAATGAGCCCTGATGAAGAATGGACGGGGTCACACGAACAGTACCGTCCCTTCGTCCTGTTCCATCGCACCCAAGCGCAAGCACTTGGCGAATTGGAAGACAACACGGCCGAAGAAGCGATTCAAGCGATTAACGCAGGGCTCGAAACGATTCGTCTATTCTTTGCGGAGCACGAAGCGGAAGACCATTTCGAGGACGACGAATTGGTCATTCGGTTGGTCGAAATGCGTGAATCGCTCCGCAGTGAGTATGCGGTGGGACAGACGCTCAACGAACAACTCAACGCCGCCGTCGAAAAAGAGCAATACGAATTGGCAGCGAAGCTTCGTGACGAGTTAACACGACGGGAAGGTAGTAACTGAGAGTGCCTACGTCTGGTGAATCGCTTCCAATCCCGATGTTCGCTCCAGCACGACTCGGTTCCTCCACCTGGCTTCTCCATCTGCGATGGATGGCGGTGATGGGGCAGTTGCTGACGATTGTGATCGCCAGTTTTCTAACCGACATTCAATTCTCTCTGTTACCGTTGTTGTTGCTGGTGGGGTTTACCGCAATCACCAATTTCGGTTACCTCCTCTGGTTACGTCATCAGGATTACCGCAGATCCGATTTACATGGAAATCCGGCGGACGAGGCTGCGGAACCCTCCACCGAATTGGACGGCGAGCCGGCTCTGTTACAGTCGGTCGCACTGGGGTTGATGCTGCTTGATTTGATCAGTCTGACATTGATGTTGTATTTCAGCGGAGGGGCGGACAACCCGTTTACGTTTTTTTACTTCGTCAACCTTGCCGTGGGCGGTGTGATGATTCGCCCGAGTGCCAGCTGGTTGATGCCGGTACTCGCGATCGCTGGCTACACGTTCCTGCTGCGTTTTTCAGTGCCGGTCGACGGCATCACCATCGAGCGAGTGGAAAACGGTTTTGATTTACGCATCAGCGCGTTGCTGTTTGCGTTTGCGACCTGCGCGGGTGTGGTGACCTATTACGTGACCCGGACCGCAGGAGAATTGCAGCGACGCGAAGAAGACCTGAGACGAGCTCAGGCAGCCCGAGCCGCAAACTACCGTTTGGAAGGACTCACAACGCTGGCCGCTGGAGCGGCTCATGAGTTGGCAACGCCGCTGTCGACGATCGATGTGATCGTTCGTGAATTGTCTCGGCATCTCGAGGGCGTCGAGAAACCCAAAACGGTCGATACCGATTTGCTATTGATTGACGGTCAATTAGAAATGTGCCGACAAATCCTTGCTCGAATGAGGTCGGCAGCGGGCGATTCGATGGCCCCGCGATGGGACCAAACGACCGTTGGAGATCTGATCGATGCGACACTCGAGGGCATTCGAGATCCACATCGCGTTGATATCGACGACGAACGGATGGCCCCGATTGAAGAGCAACCGCTGTGGGTTCCTCGAGAGGCGGTTGCGCAAGCGATCCGAAACCTGATCCACAACGGACTCGACGCCAGTGGCAGCGACGGTCGCGTTCGGTTGGACGCACGACGCCTGGGCGATCAATTGGAGTTGACCGTTCAGGACACGGGAAAGGGGATGTCCGGAGAGGTGCTCAAGCGGGCGGGCGATCCCTTTTTCACGACCAAGGAACCCGGCCGCGGGATTGGGCTGGGGTTGTTTCTGACACGAAATGTCATTTCCCAGCTCGGTGGCGAGCTCCATTTTGATTCCGCTCCGGACAACGGCACCACGGCGACGGTCCGCTTACCGCTGGTCCAATCCGACGACGACGCTCCTCGGGGTCGCTGATTCGAGGCCCCAACCCGGCTTCTTTCATGCCGGCTTGGTAGGGGGAACTGCCGCGTCAATTCAGCAAAAATCACCTCGTCTGACTCATAATTTACGAGGGCTATGCTAACATGGGGGGTTCAGAAGCGTTGAAACGAGTCTCCATAGGGAAATTTTGACGCAGGCGTAGGGCTGTCTGAAACGGCTTCATGCGGTAAATTGTCCTACTCAGTGGTCCATGCCGCAATTTGGCCCGGCAAATCTTGGCGGGGTTCCCCGGCTATTAACCAGCAGGATCGGATGACGATCCTCCTCTCGGAAACATTTGTGCAGATGAGTGAATCGAACGGCGACATGCCTCCTGTTTACAACGCCGCGACCGTTGGCGCCGACAGCATCCTCTTGGTCGACGATACGCTGGTGTTGCGTGAGCGATTGTCGCTAGCGATGCAGCAGCGAGGTTTTCGGGTCGAGACCGCGGGTGATTACGACGAAGCGGTTGAGGTTTTTTCACAGCGGCCGACTGCCTTGGCCGTGTTGGATCTTCGCATGCCAGGCAAGAGCGGGCTGGAGCTGCTTCGAAAATTGCTGCAAATGGAACCCAAAACCCGAATCATTCTGTTGTCAGGTTTCGGCAGCATTCCGACTTCCATTGATGCCGTCCGTGCCGGTGCGGTCAATTTTCTCAGCAAGCCTGCCGACGCGGATGATATTTTATCGGCGTTTGTGCGAGGCGATGAACCGAGCGTTCCCGAGGGGATCAACATCTTCCCCGCACCGTCACTTGCGCGGAACGAATGGGAACACATCCACCGCGTGTTATCGGAATGTGGCGGCAACATCAGCGAAGCGGCTCGTCGTCTCGGAATCCATCGCCGTTCGCTGCAGCGGAAGCTGCGGAAACGCGCTCCGGAAGATCCAACCACTCCCGCCGATGAGCTTGAGGAGTTCGACGAGGACGGCGATTTCGGTGACGATTGATCGCCCGATCAATCCATGACCGAGAAGTAATTCTCACAAGCGAAGTCAAAGTACTCGTTTTTCAACTCCACTTCAAAGTCGTTGTACAAACAAAAGTTGCGAACCTGAAGTAACAAGTCTCTCGGTTGACAATTGCGAAACGGTCGATTGATTGGCAAGTAGTGCGTTTGAATGAGATACTCAATCGCTTCCGCGTTGTAGGGGATCTTGGTCACCTTGCACATGATCTCAAATAACGTGCGAAAGTCAGCTTCGGGCGGATCAGGAACCTCGATCTTATAAGGAATCCGTCTGAGGAAGGCATCGTCTACGAGATCCTTGGGTTCCAAGTTGGTGCTAAAGATGACCAGTTGGTCAAACGGCACTTGGATTTTCTTACCATTGGCCATATTCAGAAAATCGTATCGCTTTTCAAGTGGGATAATCCAACGGTTGAGCAGTTGGTCAATGCTCATCTTTTGACGGCCAAAGTCATCAATCACGAGCGTACCACAGTTGCTTTTCAACTGCAGCGGCGATTCGCTGATGTTGCTCTCCGCATTGGACTGCACCTCAAGCATCTCCAAGGTCAACTCACCCCCGGCGACAATCGTCGGTCGCTTGATTCGAACCCAACGTTTATCGAAGCTTCCGCGGTCAAGCAGTCCCTTCCCCGCCTCCGGCATCGCCAGTTCGTGGTTCATGGGGTCAAAGACCCGCAGCACCGCTCCGTCAAGTTCGATGGCACGGGGAATCCAAATGTATTTTCCAAATGCACCGGTGACGCGCTCCGCGATCGATGTTTTGCCGTTGCCTGGAAAACCAAACAAGAACATCCCACGGCCACTTGCAACGGCAGGGCCGAGACGAATTAACATCGCCGGATTGATTAGAAGGTCGTGAAAGGCACGTTCCAGGTCGGGCTTCTTTGGATACTGGCCCTCGATACTTTGCTTGCGGACGCTTTCCACATACTCATTCAAGCTGGTCGGGCACGCTCCAAAGTAGGTGCAATCGGAGGAGAGGTTGCGGGCGACTTCGCGGCCGGTTTCGGTCAACACATAGACGTAATCGTTCGTTGCCGTCGAGCTTTTGTAAGCGACGCGTTGCTCCATTTTGAGTCGATTCAGCAGAGGCTCGACCAACCGGAACGGCAGCTTGACCTGATCAGCAACTTTGCGACCTTCGCACTCGCCAACATTTCGCAGGTAGCGATAGACGATCGCTTCAAGCAACGACTCATTGATACGGCACGACTGCAAATCACGGGGCTCGGCCGGACGCCAACATTCGTCGCGACTTGGCGTAAAGCCCGCGGCGGCAGCAGCGGCTCCCGCATTGCCTTGCCCCCTATTTGTTGGCGGCGCCGCGGCAATCGGTTGCCCAGAAGACTTGGTGGCAACGGGAGCGGAGACCGGTGGCGTTGGAGGGGGCGCTTGTTGAAGCGGCGCCGAAGCGGCTGGTTCGGTGGTGGGTCGCGCAGCTCGTGGCGGCTGCTTCTCGCGACGGGGTTCGGCGGGACGCTCACCGCTGAGCGAATGGATTCGAGAGATCAACGCATCAAGCTGATCTTCGACCGGATTTTGGTTCCCATCCTGTTTGGTGTCCACGCTGCTCGACATGCTTGAGCCATTTGAAGTGTTCGGGCGATTCATCAGTTTACTTTTGAGTGATCGAGAACGCGGTCAAAAACAGATTGAGCGCAAGAAGACACTCCCACGTTTGTTATCGGCGATCGACGCGGCCAAGTTCCGCAGAGGCTCGAGAAAGCGAACGGAGTTCCTGGTCACGACAGCCCGCAGTTAACGCAGATCCAGAACAACCGGCATAAATCCCCCCGTTGTTAAAGCGGGGAACTGCCAGCCCAGCATTACGGCTGATGCTTCGCGGCCGCGCGACAAAGCCGGTCCATGATCGCACGTCCCATCCCAATCGGCTCACACACATCCACATGGATCTGGTCGAGCCCCAAAAGGTCCAACCGCCTCAGCGCGGCGAACAGCCGCCGAGCCACTTCGTTGAGGTCACCCGAATCACTCAGCGTTTCAAGTCGATCGTATTGAGTCGCCTCTGCGGTATCGAGAGGTGAGAAGGCGATCCGTCCTGTTCGCGGCAAGACATCAACGGCTTGGTTGCCGGCCAACAGAAAAAGTGGCGTCGACGGACTGTAGTGCTCGCGCAGCATGCCCGGCGATTCGATTTCACCAGGTTCGAACTGCGTTTGTCGAATCAATCTTTCGATCGGAACATCGAGTCGACGGGCAACCTCTTCGGCCGAGACGGCGCCCGGTCTCAACAAGCGAGCTCCCGATCGATCAAGCGCGACGATCGTCGACTCGACACCACAATCACACGGGCCCCCGTCGATGATCAGCTCGACCTCGCCTGCTAATCCACGGGCGCAATGCTCGGCCGTCGTCGGGCTGATGTAGTTGGAACGGTTCGCACTCGGGGCTGCGATCGGAAAGGGACACCGCTCAAGCAGTCGCGTGGCGACGGGATGCGAGGGGACCCTGACCGCCACCGTGTCGCGGCCAGCGGTCACGCAAGGAGGAACCTTTTCGCTGCGTGGCAAAACGAGCGTCAACGGCCCCGGCCACAAATCGCTCAGTGCATCAAATTGTTGCCGCGTCGAACCGTCAACCGGCAACGCTGCCGCTTCGCCAATCCGGTCTACGGAGGCAACGTGCACGATCAAGGGATTATTCGCAGGCCGCTGTTTTGCGGCGAAAATCCGCATCACCGCCTCGCGATTCCACGCATTGGCGGCCAAGCCATAAACGGTCTCGGTGGGAAGGACCACGAGTCGGCCTTCACCAAGCAGCGTCACGGCTCGATCAAGGGTCGATTCACTCGGCAGTTGAATCAGCGTCTCTGTCATCGAGTTAATCTAGCAAACCGACCTCAACGAAAAAAGGACGCACCCGTCTTCGATCCCGCTAAGCTTGGCAGTCGCCCGCGTAAAAAGGGGGCCCCGTTTGCTTCAAGAAAGACTCTCCAACTGTTCACTTTTCTCCGCGGGTAAAATTCATCGGTTCCGAGAAGATTCTGCTTCAATCGCATTGCAAGTCAACAGAGGGCCAAACGCTAGCAAACTCACGTCCGTGGCGATCATTTTCGTGCGGGCCATCGTTCCAGGTTACGCGTTCTGATGCGTGCCCAGGGATTGCTGGCAAGTTGTCACTCAATTCTTGGTGCAGTTATCCATCGAGATTTTCGATTCATCCCTTTCAAAGGCTGACTCTCCCATGAACGCTGTTGCGAATCCGAACGTCGCCCCACTCGAAAGCACACTTAGGACTCAAAAGGAATTGACGCCGCAGCCCCTTCGCCCGGCGCCAGCCGAGCCGCTTGGAGCTTTACTTGCCGCGATTCGCGCGGACGCCACCGAACGATCGCAGCAGTATGTACTCCGCTGCAATACCGGTCACGATGGCGAATAACCGTCGTGCCGCAGCATCCTGGTGATCGTACGGGATTCCGGTATCGAACCGGCAGCCGCCCCCACGACCGACCTCGGTACAAAACGCACGAAGGGTGAATCCTAAACGGAGGCACCTGCAAGCGACCGCAGGATCTCGACGCCCCGCCGCAGTTGGTCATCACTGGCGGCGAAACTGATCCGAAAATGGGTGTCACGCGAGCTGAAAATGTTACCTGGGATGATCAGCAAACCCTGGCCAATCGCTCGTTCGACAAACGCTGCGCCGCTGTCGCCGGGAGCTTTGGGAAAGACATAAAAGGCACCGCCGGGTCGTGCAATCTCGTAACAATCACTGAGCGATTCGACGATAAAATCACGTTTTCGTCGGTAGTCATCCATGTGGCCGCGAAGGCTCACTTCCATCGCTCGGAGCGCTCCCCACTGCGCCGGTTGTGGTGCACAGACGAACGAGTATTGCTGGATTTTGAGCATCGTTCGAACGATCTCACTCGGCCCGTGCACGTACCCCACTCGCCAACCGGTCATCGCATGGCTCTTGCTGAACCCATCGATCACGATGGTCTGATCATTGAACGAAGCCGGCGAAACAAAGTCACCGTCATAGAAGAACCGGCTGTAGATCTCATCTGATAAGAGGGCGATTTTTTTGTCAGCGGCTAAAGCGGCGACGGCCTTCAATTCCGCTTCGGACGCGGTCACGCCTGTGGGATTGGCAGGACTGTTGAGCAGAATCATCTTGGTTCTTGGAGTGATAGCCGCAGCAATTTTTTCGACGTCGAGATCAAAATCGGGATACGAATCGACTGGGACGGGAACGCCGCCGCACATTCGTACGAGCGCAGGGTACATGACAAAGAACGGGTCCAAGAAAATGACTTCATCGCCGGGATTCACCATCGACAACATCGCCAACATCAACCCGCCACTGGTCCCGCTGCTCACGAAAACATCACGATCTTCATGCGAATACTTGGCGGCAACCTCTTGACGGATGGCTTCCCTCAATTCCGCGATCCCTTGGGTGGGGGAATACGCATTTTTACCATCGCGAATCGCTTCGATCGCAGCCTCTTTGATCGAATCCGGAACATCGAAATCGGGTTGCCCAATCGACAAATTCACGGGATCCTTTAGTTTGGCGGCCAAATCAAAGACTTTTCGAATACCGCTACTATCAAACGTGGTGGTGCGATCAGCGATCCATGGGTGCATTGCAAGTTCACTTCGAACACGAGAAGGTAAACAGGAGAGTCGATTGAACCGACAAGTGTATCAAGAATTGTGGATCGGGCTGTAGCCCGCATGACGGTTGTCCGGTGCGGAGGAGGCGTGGTAAGCAACGAACCAAGGTGAGCAGATGGCAAAAATCCAATCCGTCGAACCGGTGATCCGTATTTGTGCGGTGATTTCGCGTTACGAGGCAACGCGACAGTGGGCCATTGACCAGCTTTGCGGGCGTTGGGGCGAGGCGGTCGTGAACACAACCGTGATGCCCTTTGAAGCAGGCGGCTACTATGAAACCGAAATGGGCGCCGGCTTAGAAAAAACCATTGTCGCCTTCGGCAGCCCGTGCGACCCCTCGCCATTGGCCGACTGGAAATTGGAAACCAATGCTCTCGAGCGACAGTACGCATCGGCGAGCGAAGCCACGGAACCACGCCCCTTAAACCTGGATTGCGGGTATGTGACACAGGCCAAACTGGTCTTAGCAACCACGAAAGACCGCGATCACCGGATCTACCTGCGTGACGGGATCTTTGCCGAAGTGACGCTAACGTATGTGCATCGCCAGTGGATCGATCACCGCTGGACCTATCCCGACTACCGAACCGAGGAGGTGAAACAATTTGCAAACCAATGCCGCAGCCGACTTCGACAACACATCAAATCGACGCGTCAATTCCGAAGCCGGGCAAGCCGTCAAAGCACCTGAAAACAGGAATCGCTGAGCCGTTGATGTTCAGCCTTTACAGAACGTCCGGCTTAGCAGTTACAATCATGGGGTTCATGCAACACCATCCTTTCCCTCTTTAGGATCCATACGTAATGCCCAAAACACCGTTCTCTTCCGATCGTCGTCAATTCCTGCAAGCATCCAGTGCGGCGTTTGCTGCAACCGGACTGTTTGGATCTCGTTTGTTCGCCAACGAATCGGACGATGCCCCCTTTAAAATCTCGCTCGCCGAATGGTCGCTCCATCGCACGCTGCGTGATGCATCCTCGGGAGTCACCAACATGGATTTCCCAGGCATCTCAAAGAATGAGTTTGGCATCGATGGGGTGGAATACGTTAACCAGTTCTTCAAAGACAAAGCAAAAGACAACAAGTATCTCGCCGAACTAAAAACGCGATGCAAAGACCTTGGGGTCAACAGCGTCTTGATCATGGTCGATGGCGAAGGCGCCTTAGGCGATCCCGATGACGCCAAACGCAAGCAAGCGGTGGAGAACCATTACCAGTGGGTCGATGCGGCGAAGTTCCTTGGTTGTCACAGCATTCGTGTCAACGCATCAAGCCGCGGAAGCTACGAGGAACAACAAAAGCTTGCAGCGGATGGCCTGCGAAAACTCAGTGAATACGCCGCTCCGCAGGGACTCGGCGTCATTGTCGAAAACCACGGCGGTTTAAGCAGTAACGGCAAATGGTTGTCGGACACCATCAAGATGGTCGGCCTCGACAACTGCGGCACGCTCCCCGACTTTGGGAACTTCTTCGTCAACCGCAATCCACCGGAATGGTTTGACAACTACGAAGGCGTTGAGTTGATGATGCCGTATGCGAAAGCCGTTAGCGCAAAGACTCATGACTTCGCTGGTGATTTCCTCGTCGTTCATGCGAACATTGATGGAAAAGCCTATCAAACTGACTACGAAAAGATGATGAGCATCGTGCTGAGCCATGGCTACCACGGCTACGTTGGCATCGAATACGAAGGGGGGGGCGACGAATACGAAGGCATTCGCAAGAGCAAGGCTTTGCTCGAGCGTGTCGCTGCAAAGTTGAGCCAGCCGGTTTCCGCTCGATAACGTTTGATTACGGCGAAACGGTCGATTCCGAAAAAAAACTATTCGGGCAAC
This sequence comes from Novipirellula artificiosorum, assembly GCF_007860135.1. NCBI lineage: Bacteria > Pseudomonadati > Planctomycetota > Planctomycetia > Pirellulales > Pirellulaceae > Novipirellula > Novipirellula artificiosorum. The sequence continues at coordinate 30,300 of NZ_SJPV01000008.1, read as the reverse complement.
TTGAGTTTGCTCTTGTTGCTTTCATAGAACTTCGTGATGTCGATCCCGGATCGCTGCTCTTCTTCGAGCAGCTTGATCCGGGCGTCTAAGCGTTCGATCCGGCGAGCCAACTGCGGAATGATCTCGTGGTCGCGATTGGCGTGAACCGGTCGCGGAACCGCTGGGTAACCCAAGTGCCTCTGCATCGCTGCGAAAAGGTACAGCGGTTCTTTGCGACGATTGCCAAACGCAATGCGTCCTTCCTTTTCGCCGAACAGAAACGGGCCTTTACCTTTGAGTGTCTCGTCGGCATCGATCAGCCGCCGTTTGTAGTCATCGCTTGCCAAGAACAACAAATCGGCCAAGTCAACCAACCCGACTTGGGCTCGCAGTATCAAAATCCACTTCGCCCAAGCGTCGTCGTAGATCGGGTCGTTGCTCATCGCCGTGAGCCCTTTATCGTAGTTCAGCCGGTTTCGACAAAGAGCCTCGAATTGGTACAAAAACATTCCGGCTGCGGTGGCACCGGCAGCCCGATACTTTGCGTCCGCTTCCAGTACCTGCAACGCGGTGACGGTATCAAATCGTCCCGTTTCACTCTCGGACGCCTCGATTAAATAGGCTTGAAACGACGTAAAGTAATGGCTTAGCCGAAGCATGGCCGGAGCCATCATGCCTGAGTGCTTTAATTCCGTCAGCAGGTAATCGATCGCCATCGGCAACTTCGTTGTCGTTAGCAATTCGAGGCGAAGCTGTTCAAGCAACTCCTGCATCGGCATTTGCTCGCCGATTCGCTCACGCAACAGTTGAAAAAGATACCCCTGCTCGATGTATTCCGCGCGATCGAGAATGGGAGTGGACATGATTCGCCTAAGATTCGTTCAACAAAAGAGCCCCGATATCCTTCTCGTCCTGTCCGGCTGCGGCTGCGTTCCCGGTCGCGTCGACGAAAGCAAACCGCCTAGGCAAACTTGCCAATCACGATACACGCGTTATGTCCACCAAAGCCAAAACTATTGCTCATCGCCACCTTCACTTCTCGTGGTTGAGCTTCGTTCGGCGTGTAATTCAAATCGCAACTTGGATCGGGCGTTTGGTAGTTGATCGTGGGTGCGATCAGGGAATTCTCGATAATTTTACAGGTAACGACCGCTTCGATCCCACCACTTGCGCCGAGCGAGTGCCCGAGCGCACTCTTGGTACTACTGACGGCAAGCTGATACGCGTGATCTCCGAACACCTTCTTGATCGCTTGCGTTTCCGCTTTATCCCCGAGCGGGGTGCTCGTGCCGTGAGCGTTGATGTAGTCAACGACGGTCGGTTCGATTCCCGCATCATCAATCGCCGCTTGCATCGCCGCCGAAGCGCCGGTGCCGTTGGGATCCGGGGCTGTGATATGTCCCGCGTCGCTGGTCGTCCCGTAGCCTAGCAACTCCGCATAAATGTTGGCGCCTCGAGCCTGAGCGTGTTGGAGCTCTTCGAGCACGAGGACCCCCGCGCCTTCCCCCATGACAAACCCGTCACGGTCGGCATCAAACGGTCGGCTCGCTGCTTGAGGGTCGTCGTTGCGGGTAGACAGCGCTTTCATATTCTGGAAAGCGGCCAAGCCCATCGGCGTGATCGCGGCTTCACTTCCCCCGGTAACCATCAGGTCCGTTTCCCCCAGACGAATACTGCGCAGCGCTTCACCAATCGCGTTGGTCGCACTCGCGCATGCGGTGGCAACCGCATAGTTCGGGCCTCGCAATCCATAGGTGATCGAGATGTTCCCACCGGCTGCATTGAGCATCATCTTCGGAACGGTGAACGGGCTGACTCGATCAGGCCCTTTCTTGATCATCTTCTCAATTTGAGCTTCGATTTCGCTCAGCCCTCCAACGCCCGATCCAATCACAACCCCGCATCGTAGCCGGTCGACCGAATCAAAATCGATCTTCGAATCATTGATCGCTTGATGTCCCGCATGGACGGCAAACTGCGTAAAGCGATCGAGTCGTTTGACTTCTCGATGCTCGACGATTCCCTTCAAGTTGAAATCAGGAATATCACCACCGAAGTGGACCTTGTATTGGCTGGTATCGAGAATCGTTAAAGGATGGACGCCTGATTCACCGGCAATCAAGCGTTGCCAAAACTTCGCGACGTCGAGTCCAAGCGGCGTAACCACCCCCATTCCAGTAATAACCACACGACGTGCCGACCGCGTTTGCATCGAAAAGAGCCTTCAAGAAAAACGTAAAACAAAGGGTGCAGAGGAGAGGTCAAGAACCGATCCTGGAAACGGCAAGGGTTCTCGAAGGGAAACTAAAACAAATGCCGCCTTCGAAAAATCACCCGTTCTCTGCGAAGAAAAAGGATAAAATTCTTGGGCGGCAACAGCGTCAACACTAAAAATGTTGGTGAAGCGATTGATCTCGGTCGTGATACCTAAAGCAGTTCAACCGAGATTACGCATCTTCGCCTTTGGAGTTTTCGATGAAATCGACGGCTTCACCAACCTTTTGGATCTTCTCAGCAGCCTCATCGGGAATACTGATGTCGAACTCTTCCTCGAGTTCCATTACCAATTCAACGGTGTCGAGCGAGTCGGCACCCAGATCATTCACAAACGAGGTTTCGCGTGTGATCTTGTCTTTGTCGACGCCAAGTTGTTCAGCAACGATGTCGACAACGCGTTCTTCGACGCTAGCCATGGGCTATACTCCAGGGGGAAATGTCAGCAAATATGTTAGGGAGGAAGGGAATGGCGTTAGGATTGGGTCAAGACTCAATCCATCAAGCCGGCGATCTGTACAATAAAGAGCCCGGCAACACCCAACGCTTTCGCGGAAAAGAATAGGTTAAACAGCTAAATCCCGTCAATACACCGAAGGCCCTTCTGGGGCGGAAGTCTCGTGTTTTTCCTCGCTTCTCAATTCTTTTCCCAGCTTCACATCTCGTAAGCGGTCCGATTTGGCAAACCTAGCCGGTCATGCCGCCGTCGACAACGATCGTTTGGCCAGAAATGTAACCCGCGTCCTTGGATGCCAAGAACAACGCAGCAGCCGCAACGTCCTCGGGCTCGCCGACACGTTTCGCTGGGATTCGTTTCTTGACCTCCGCGAGCACCACATCACCAAGCTCTTTGGTCATTTCGCTGGCGATAAAGCCGGGCGCGATCGCATTCACGGTGACGCCGCGGTTCACCAATTCCTTGCTCAGCGTTCGCGTGAAGCCGATCATGCCAGCCTTGCTGGCCGAATAATTCGCTTGGCCTGGGTTGCCGATCAGCCCCGAAATACTGGCCATATTGATGATTCGACCGTATTTCGCCTTACGCATGATGCCCGCGGCCGCCCGGCAACAAACAAAGCAACTGGTCAGGTTGGTCGCAATCACGTCGTCCCATTCTTGATCGGACATGCCACGCATCAACTTGTCTCTTGTGATCCCAGCGTTGTTGACCAGGATATCGAGCCGGCCATGCTTTTTGTGGGCTGCTTCGATCGCCGCGGCGGCTGCGGCTCGGTCGGTCACATCCACCGAAACCGCTTCAGCGGAACCACCCGCCGCTTCGATTTCGCTAACGGTCGCTGCAAGTTTTTCCGCGTTCCGAGCCAAACAAACCACCGTTGCCCCATTCTGCCCAAGGGCAACCGCGATGGCTTTCCCCAAACCTTGCGACGCTCCGGTCACGATGGCTACTTGTTCTTTCAGGTCTACGGAAATCGTCAGTTGCATTGGTCTTCAGTCGTTCGAGAAAGGGGAGAGGATCAACCGTCGCCGAAGCCTTCGGTCGGCGTCCTGCGGTTGATTCGCTTGAGGGTGCCTTGCAGAATGCGGCCGGTTCCCGCTTCGATGAACCCTTCGATGCCATCGTTCATCATCTGCCGAATCGAGGCCTCCCAAAGGACAGGATTGACCACCTGGCGGCTCAGCAGATCTTTGATTTCCCCCGCATCGGTGTGCGGTTTTCCATCGACATTGCTGTAGACCGGGATTCGCGTGTTTTCGATTTCGACCGCATCGAGCGCCTCCGCTAAGGTTTCGACAGCCGATTGCATCAACGAGGTGTGAAACGCACCGGCCACCGTCAACCGGATTACCTTCATGGCTCCCGCTTGCTCGGCAATCGGTTCCGCTCGATCGATCGCGGATAAATGACCAGAAATTGCGATATTCCCGGGACAGAGCAAGTTCGCAGGACGTAGGACGTCAACCTCGCCGCGAGCTTCATCGCAAACCGCTTGCACCTTTTCGAGGTCCAAACCAACGACGCTGGCCATGCCGCTACGAACCACATCCGACGCCGCCTGCATCGCCTCGCCACGGCGTTTCACGACGGTGACGGCGTCTTCGAACTTCATGCCGCCGGCAAAACAGACGGCGGTGTATTCGCCAAGACTCAAGCCCGCAGCTGCTTTGATCGAGTCGATCCATTCGGGCCGCTCCGCCGTCAAGACATCCGCGGCGGCAACGCCAACGACAAACAAGGCGGGCTGACAAAACTCGGTCGCATTCAGCTTCTCGGCGGGACCTTCAAAACAGAGCGCCGCAAGGTCGTAACCGAGAACTTCCGAAGCAGCATCAAAACGACGGCGTGCCGCAGGATAGGTTTCGCACAACCATTTCCCCATACCGACAGCCTGTGCACCTTGCCCTGGAAACAAAATGCCTGCGGATTTTACATCAAGTGCCACAACGGGCTCCTCTTTTCAAAGCTGAGATTCAGCAGCGAGCCTGGCCTACTCGTCAGCTTGCTCGACCACGGTTCGACCCTGGTAATACCCACATTTTGGGCATACCGTGTGAGTCGGCACGGCAGAACTGCACTGCGGGCAATAACTCACTTGGCGTCGCTTGACGCGGTCGTGGCTACGGCGCTTACCGGTACGGCTATTGGAGTGTTTTCTTTTGGGGACAGCCATCTCTGGGGGTCCATAGAGAGGGGTTTCGGTTGATTTGAGCCGCGTATCGTAGAAGCAACACCTCGGTTTCGTCAACGTGGCGCAGCCATTTTCTTTCGAATTTGGGGCGAAGTCGTCCCCTCGGCCAACATGCGAGGCGACATGACCGCCATCGCGGGAAGCGAACCACCAAGACAGGAAGCAAACAAAGGCGATCAGCTCGATTCAGTTGAACCCCACCTTGGGCGCGGCTTCCCACCCACGGAGGCCGTTCAGGCTAGATCCGTCCACGCTGGGGCATCGGTACCTACGCAAGTCGTGCTCATGGATTCTGGCTCCCCTCGCGATCGCCAGATCGCAGGGAAATGCGTTATCTGCTCACGGTTTGCGGACCGACTCTTGGGCTCGATCACGCTGCTGCCACCCCCTCATCCTAAGAGGTCGTGCAGTTTTTAAGTTGTTGATTGAAAAAGACTTACAAGATTTACCTCTCCCTCTGGGAGAGGTCGAGCCTAAGCGAGGGAGAGGGAAAACGGGCTGCGATGACAACATGAAATTCCAGCACGGTTTCTATACCGGCCCTCCCCCTCGCTGCGCTCGACCCCTCCCGCTGCGCGGGCAGGGGTGGTTGGATACCTAAACAATTCAGCAGTCACAACTTAAAAACTGCACGACCTCCTAATCCGGTGATATTTTTTTGGCTCATCCGGCGGAAGCGTGCGCAGGAGGTTTTCGAGGCATCTCTCCGGTGTCCCATCATTGCTGGCAGGAGCTATTTTCACTTGTTATCGTGCAGTTGCCGGGAGAAACGGAGTCGAGCTCTGCAGAGGTGCAACTTGACAAGGGATATCCCGGTCGACGGTGCGCCAAGGGTGCTACCGGTTCCCGGCGGACGACCGACCGTCGGGGACTCTTTTCTAAGAGATCATTGGACACCGGAGCCATACCTCCAAAAAACCTTGAGTCTGGGTTCCGCGCGCTTCCGTCGGATGAGCCGGTTTTTTGACCGAGGAGTCCGAGAGCCACCGCACCCATGAACCGCACCTCCGTGCAACAGGCTTGCCCATGTTCGCAGCACCAGCGCGAACCGCAAGGCAGCAATCATTCGCAGCGGTTTGTCGAAAGTCCAGAGCGAAATCTCGTCACCTACCCCGCAGATGTATTAGACAGCACCCGAGATGCGCGGTACAACGAGCGCTGCGCGGGCAGGGGTAGTTGGATACCGAAACACTGTGTTCGTCACAACTTAAAAACCGGACGACCTCAAAATCGGGTGGGGAGAAGGGAGCCAGATCATCAGGTGAAACGGAATTTTCAAAGTCACTCCACTTACCTTGCCATTTGGATTCCGAGGTGGCCCGCAACGCCTGAGACAACTACGCTAGAGGGTTTCCAGAAGAGCCGAGAATGAGATGAGTCCGAAACGGTCCAAGCAGCGCAAGACTCAAAAACAGCGAAAATCGTCCCGTGAAGAATCCAGTCGTTCGTCTGTCCCGATTATTTGGCTGGTCGCGATCGGACTGCTTTTGGCGGGGGTTGGCGGCGTATCGGCTTGGTGGTTTGCTTCCTCGCCGACGATCGATGCGACCCTGCAACCAACCGCAACATCCACCACCCTTGGCAAGGCACAACCGCCGGCACTGAAAATCCAATGCCCCTTCGACGGCAGCCTGTTTCCTGCGGAGATCGCCCCGACACGATTTGTTTGGCGCGACAAGACGGACCAGGTTGACCGTTGGAAGATCCTGATTGAATTTGCCGATGGCGCCCCCATGCAATTCACCGCCAACACCTGCGAATGGACTCCGCCAGAAGATGCCTGGAACGAAATCAAACAGCGATCTCTTGACGCGAAGGCACACGTCGCCGTCTACGGTATCGACAGCAAGGACCCGGAAAACACGCTTTCAGAAGACCATGTTTCGATCAGCACGTCCCGTGACGAAGTTGGCGCACCGATCTTCTACCGAGAAGTCAACTTGCCGTTTGCTGAGGCTGTGAAAGATCCCGGCGCGCATATCCGCTGGCGATTCGGATCCATTGCCAACTGCGAGCAGCCGCCGGTCGTGTTGGACAAGATGCCTCTATGCGGCAATTGCCATTCGTTTTCAAGCGACGGCAAGACCCTAGGGATGGACGTGGACTACGGCAGTGATAAGGGATCCTATGTTCTGAGCCCCGTGTCGCAGGAGATGACCTTCGATGACCCCAAAATCATCACCTGGAGCGACTACAAGCCCGAGGCGGACGAGGAAACGCTAGGGCTACTTTCACAGGTTTCACCCGATGGTCGATACGTGATCAGCACCGTCAAGGATGCTTCGGTCTTTGCGCCCTTGGACGACTTGGAATTTAGCCAACTCTTTTTTCCCGTCCGCGGAATTTTGGCGTTTTATGACCTTCAGAACAAAACGTTCCATGCTTTGCCGGGCGCCGATGACCCAAACTTCGTGCAAAGCAATCCGGCCTGGAGCCCAGACGGCAAGCATATCGTTTTTGCTCGGCACGAATCTTGCGAACTGAAGGTAACCAAGAAAGGACATGGCCTGATCAAGCGGGAAGATGTGCGTGATTTCATCGACCACAAGGAGGAATTCCAGTTCGACCTTTGGCGAATTCCTTTCAATGATGGCAAGGGAGGCACACCGAAGCCGCTGTTGGGCGCTTCCAACAATGAGATGAGCAACTACTTTCCCAAGTACTCGCCTGACGGCAAATGGATCGTCTTTTGTCAAGCAAAGAGTTTTATGCTGCTGCAACCGGATAGCGAGCTGTTCCTGATTCCCGCCGAAGGCGGCGAGGCCCGACGACTGAACTGCAATACGAATCGAATGAATTCTTGGCACAGTTGGTCGCCCAATGGTAAGTGGATGGTTTTTTCGTCGAAAACGCTTTCGCCCTACACGCAATTGTTCTTAACGCATTTCGATGAAGCGGGCCGAACCACTCCTCCGGTCGTCCTGTCCCATTTCACTTCGGACCAAATGGCCGCGAACATCCCTGAGTTCGTCAATACGTCGGACGACGCCATCGCTCAGATCTCGCAGAACTTCATTGACGAATACGCCCTGGTGAAAGAGGGGAAATCATGCATTTTTGATGGAGAGTACGAACTTGCGATTCAAGCTTTTGAAAGAGCGCTGGCGGAAAACCCGGAATACGCTGAAGCTCGGCTGTGCCTGGGGGACGTGTACCTTCGACTCAACAAAATCCAGCAAGCGAAAGATCAAATCGCGATCATCCTTGACGCCAACCCCGATAATGGACGGGCCCATGTGTTACACGGGTCGATTCTCGAAAGAACGGGCGAGTTTTCAAAGGCCGCCGAAGCGTATCGAAGCGCCATCAAGGCGGTCCCTGATAGCGCTCCCGCTTACCACGCGTTGGGCGTCCTTTCCGTCCAAATGGGAAAGACCAACGAGGGTAAAGAACACCTGATCCAGGCCTCGCGACTGGACCCCGAATTTGCGTCACCCTACGTTGCGTTGGCTCGCGTTCTTTTGCTTGAACAAAAGGTCGATCAAGCCGAAACCCTGTACCGCAAAGCCCTTAGGCGAGACCCCGAGTCGTCCGCGGCGCTTGCGGGTTTGGCCGTTACGCTGCTGAACCCCCTCGACATAACGCCGGAGGATGCCAAACAGGCGCTGCGGTTGTCGACCCAGGCCTACAAGTTCACCGGCGGCAAGGATCCATCCACGCTGCTGGTCCATGCTCAGGCCCTCGCCGAAAATGGACTCGTTCACGAGGCCTTTGAGATATCGAAAACGGCTCTGATGATTTCCCAGCAAACAGGAGATCGGCAGAATGCCAGCTCCGCTCGGCTTCTACTGAACGAACTGCAACGCTTGTAGGCGAGAGACTTGCCGACGTATTGATTTCGTGCATCATGGTTTGGCAAGGAACAGCAAACGTAGCTACCGGACTGCTACCATCATCCCCAGATGAATGCGGCTTGCCACAAGAAATGAAAACTGAATTTGCCCCAAACCCGCCGAGCCAAGCATCGCTTCGGCTTCCTTGAGCGTCTTCATTCCGCCCGCAGGGGTATCGAGTTCCAGCTTCAACGCCTCAACACTTTCCGCCAAGCTTGGCTTCGTAGGTCCTCGGAACAGATCGATGACGACCAACCGGCCACCGGGCCGGATTGCCGAGACCGCTTTTTCCAACAACCGTATCTGCCCCTCTTCGCCCAAGCCAAACAGCCGCTGTGCTAGCAGCACGATGTCATAGACCGGTTCAAGTCCATCGACCTCCAACGGGTCACTTTCGATCACAGAAAAGCGATCGGTGACATCGATCGACGCTGCCATGCTGATTGCAGCAGCCAGTGGGCCGGGAAGGTCCACCGCCGTGATCGTCGCCTCCACGTCGCGATGTACCATCGCGCAACTCCAAACCGCTGACCCACAGCCGAGATCCAAAATGCTCAGCCCAAGCTCCTCGCCTTCTCCGCCCAGATTCAAGATCTCTGCCGCCTGAATCGCAGCGGGAGTGTGAATCCATTGGGTCGCTGCGATCTGTTCAAAATAGCGAATCGAATCGGCATCGGATCGCTTTCGACGGCCGCGGACTTGGTCGGCCAGTTGGCCCCAACGAGCGTCCCCTAAATCAACGTCATAGCTACACAGCAACTGAGCCGCAGGAGACAATGCATGATCGTTACCATATTTCTGAACGATACCAATCGCGATCAATGCATCGAGCAACAGTGATGTTGGCTGAACCAGCAGTGACAACGATTCGCATAGTTGCTCGAGGGTCCGCTGCCCGTTCTTTAGCTCGTCCAACAAGCCGGTTTCGCGGGCGCTGCGGAGCAGATGCGAGACCACGTTGATCTGCATCAGCTCGTGGTATTGGTCGAGCGTTTGGTCTTGAGCCGACATAAGGGATCGATCAGGTAAAGGAATGAGGAGGAGCGAAACGCCGGCGTGAGCCAACGTCACACCTTCGCAAACGCTCCAAACACCAAATTAGCCCGCCTATCGCCTTTACCGGCGTTTACCGCGGCCTCGCCCACCGCCGCCACGAGCCGGTGTCTTCTTGTGGTTTTCCACGTTCGAATCGACAAGCAACGTGACCGTTTCGAGCCATGTGGGCACATTGGGACGCGGCGCTACGGGGTCGTCGCTGTCGGCTTCGCTCTGTCGTCCACGCCCTCGTCCGCGACCCTGAGATTCGCGTTCCGCATTGTCCTCGGTTGACGAGTCCTGATCTCGCTGCGGGCGACCTCGTCGTCGACCACGACGAATCACTTCCACTTCTTCGTCGTCTTCATGATCATCGTCAAACTCGGATGTGCTCTCCAAATCGTCCGACTCTGTCATCCCACGACGACTGGTTGACTCTTCGCTGGTCTTGGTTTCGCTATCACGACCACGGCTTCGGCGGCCACCGCGGCGCCCACGACGTCGGGAGCGAGAACGAGGTGCTTCTTCCTCCTGATCATCACGGCTGTCTCCGCTAACCTCGACGTCGTCCGTATCGACGTCCTCTGTATCGAGGTCGTCACCGAACAGATCTTCGGGTAATTCATCATCGGCCTGATCGTCAAGATCGGTCACAAAACTCGACTTGCGTGAACGACGACGAGGCGCATCCTCATCAGCATCCCGGCTCGATAGCTCCGATCGCGCCGGTTCGGTTCGGGAACTCGAACGACCACGGGGCGATTTCCCCGAATCGTCGCCGCCACTGTCAATCGCGTCTTCGCTCATCCGTTGACGGACACCACGGCGGCGTCCACGACGTCGTGCCGACCCACCCTTCTCTGCGGTCGAATCCTCATCGGCTTCGCGATCGTCTGCAAACGCCTTGGGCTTCGCCAGGATTTCATCCGCAGGTTCGCGTGACGACCGTTCGCGACGCGATGGCTCTTTGCGTCGTGGCGAGTCCTCGCGAGCCGAATCACGACGGGGACGGGGAGGCTGCCAACCAAGCTCATCCGTGTCACGATCGGCACCGGCAAGATCGGCTGCGAAATCACTGACCACTTTTTTACTGTCAACTTCCTTATTGACACTTTCTTTGCTGGCAACTTCGTCTGCAGGGTTCTCGTCGATCGGTTCCGGCCCGAGATCGATCCCAAGCCCCGTACCGAAACCAACAGCCGGCCGAGGGGCTCGCGTTCGGTTGTCCTCTTCTCGTTTTGGCTTGCGACTCTCTGGCGACCGCGACTCCCGCGACGCCTCTTTGGTAGGCTTTGGCGGCGGACTCGATGACGAGGGATCCTCCTGAATCCCCAATTGGCTCGCCAAACCTCCCCAGGCTTGCGACAGCTCATCGTTGTCGTTCTCGTTGTCCGAGTCTGCAGCCATCTCGACGGGCGCGACTTCAGCCTTGGCTGGCGTTTCGCGGCGAACGGGTGCGGATGCCGGACTTCGACCTGCCGAGCGGCTCTCGGTCGGTTTTGCCGCTTCGGTCTTCTTCGGCGGCCCAAATCCAGGAATCACCTGTGGCGGAGTGACCGACTGCAGGGCTTCAATGACATCATCGACACTGGCGGCTTCTTCGGCGACCGCATCGCTGGTGGGTTCTGGTTCCGTTTTCGTCAGCGTTTCAGGCTGCTTGCGTTCATCCCGCTTCGCGGATTTCTTGTCTTCGCGTCGATTGTCTTCCGGCTTCGAATCGTCCGCTTGCTTCGTTTCTGGCTTGTCACCCGATTCGGCCTTCGCACGCTGTTCGCTTTTTGCCGGCTCGCTTTCTTCGCGGGGAGCGGGTCCGCCTGGGGTTCCTAGCAAATTGGCTAGGAAATTCCAATGATCTGATCTCATAAATGATTTTGTAGGGGTGTGATTTGTGGTTTGGATGGGAGTGGGGGACGCAGCTGGCCAGCAAAACGGAATCCAACTCCTGGTTGCTTCGCTTTCTGGCCGCGCGAGACCCGCACGACGATTTTTTCGATGGCAAATTGCAGCTCAATCGAGGCCATCTCAACGGAATGAATCAACGGATGTGCCTACAACCGGCACCTGCCATTGGTCCTTATGTATAGCTTGGCAGCATTTTTCCCCCAAGCCCGAAGCCAAGAATTCCGCCCTTATTGAGTCGAAAAACGCTATCGTTTTGACAAGCGTGCCAACAAAAACACCAAGGATCCTGAGCAAATGGCCTCGTTTTTGCCCCGCTAACCTCAGTTTACCGCTGCGGTTGTCCTATTCGCTTGAGAAATCGCCACTTTTCCATCCTTTCTTTTCGCTTTCCTTCCGATCGAAGATCTTATCGACCCTTTTCTCCCATTCGAGCGAACATGACAAAGGCCCCCTCCCATTGGCAGCATTTGCTATCAACATCGACACCAGCGAAGGTGGTTGCGATCGTTCTTGGGTGGGTCGTGCTTCCGCTGGTCACGACGCCGATCGCGGCCGCTCAAGCAAACAACCGTTATTGGACGACCGAATGGCATTTCGACCAGGTCGACGTCCAGACGATGAACCTGCGGCTCCATCGGCTGGGCCTCGGTGTTCCCATCGAGATGCAAGGCAAGGTGTCGGTCGACTTGACGGTCTCCGTCCCTTGGACCGCGTTAACCGACGCAAAGAGCTACCGGATCGAAGGCATGATCCGGTCGGACCAGCTGCGTCTCGAAAAATTGGTGATTGACGATTTCCGGTCAACCCTCGACTTGTCCAACGGGGTGATGTCGATCGAGAACCTGCGAGGACGCTTGGTTGACGGGTCGAGCAAACGCCCGATCACCGCGAAGGGAGAAGTCACGGGCCAGGCCAACTTGCAGTTGTCTCCGCTCGGATCGATCGAAGTGTCGATCACCACAAGTGAGATCCCCATCCTTCCGCTTCACGATCTGGTTCTCGCTGCGTCTCGCACTTCATCCGAGGTTCAAATTGCCCCAACACAGCTGGCGTCAACAGACGCTCAAAAACAACTATCGGGTTTGGCAACGGGCAGCCTCCATTTTCGCGCACCCCTCAATCAATTGCAAAACATCGCTGCTTGGACCACCACAGCGAACCTGGAAATCAACGGTCTCTCGCGCGGCGGGTCGATGCCTCTGAACCTCTCGACGGGGGCTATCTCCGTGGACCGTGGGATACTGACGGCCGATCGCATGCAATTGACTTCGCCTGAGGTCGCCGAGTTGACGGCGACCGTGCGAGCCCAAGTTGAATTGAACGAGCAGCAGCGGTTCAGCGCAGCGATCCGGTCAAACGATTTGCCGCTTGGGGTTTTGTCGAACTTGTTTGGTTTCGACCAGGATCGGTTGGCCAAAGGAACCCTCGACATCGATGCTCGCGCAAGTGGCACCTTGTCCCGGCGGCAGTGGGATGCATCAGGGCGTGTTGCTTCGCCACGCTTGGAGGTCGTCGGCGTCAGCCTAGGTTTGCTCGAACATGAATTTAGCTTTGACCACCAGCATTTCCGTTTGCAACCGGCGACCATACCCAACACGGCGGAGGTCCCGGAACGCGTGATCGAATCGATCGAGGCCGACTATTCGCTTCGCGATCAGCAATGGTCCCTGTCGAAACTTGCCGCGTGCGTCTTCGGTGGCGAAGTCACTGGAAAGGCGACGCTTGCCTTGGCTGCCTTAGGCACCCATCAGCTCGATTTGCAATGGAGCGAATTATCGCCTGTCTTCAACGCCAATCTTCTCTCGCTCGCCAAGGTTTCAATCACGGGGATTTCATCAGGAGAGATTCGTTGGACCGTTCCCGCCGGCCAATGGGACCTGCCTGCGAAGCAAGACGGCATGCTGGAGATTGCGGTATCGTCAATCAAGATTGGCGGGGCCGAAGTCGGAGACCTGCGAATGTCGGTTGTCAATCGAGACCAGAAACTACAGCTCTCTGCCGAAGGAGATTTATTCGGAGGCGATGTGACCGTGATCACGACGGCGGCGATTACGGAGAAGACCACCTGGCAAGACCTGATGCGAAATCCCATCAACGCGAGGGTTTCCGCGAACTCGATCCAGCTTGATCAAATCGTCGAGGTGTTACCGGCGAGTGTGTTACCCGATTCGCGGTACGATCGGCTCAAGGGTCGCCTCACCGCTGAGGCAAATCTCACGGCGCCGCTACAGAGCGTTTCGTCCGAGCAGGTCGAAGCGGATCTGCAGCTGCGTCTGGACAACGTCGCGTTAGGACCGGTGCAGCTGACCAACGGATTGGAGATATCGGCTCGGCTACGTGACCAGATCGTTTGGATCGATCGTATTTCCGGAACGTACGCTGGCGGACGAATCGAAGCGACCGGTCGCTGGGATTGGAAATCGCAGGCAGGCCCCGTTGGCAATGGACGATTGGAACTTCGTGTCGCCGCGATCGATGCCTCACAGGCCATGCAGTTGATCTCCAAGTCGTTGGCCGAATCGATCGACGGCACTCTATCGGGTAACCTTCGCGTAACCGGCGGCGAACAACTGCGAGCTCGGGGTGCGGTGCAAACGAGTGACGCATCGTTTAAGGGGCTGATGCTGGGGAACGTGCACAGCGGAGTCATTGCATCCTACACGGTTCCCAGCGGCCGCTGGGAGGTCGGATTGATATCCATCGACGGCACCCTTGCACGCGGTCGAGTGCGAGGAAAAGCAACGTTTGATTCCGCCTATCGACCAGGACGTTTCGACATGCAAACCGAGCTTGGGTTTGACCGTGTTGATTTCAATGAATTGATTGCGGAAGCCGGAGGTGGCGTCTCCACCATGGCACAGGGGCAAATTCGGGGCTCACTCGTTCTCGGTGGAAAAAGCATTGCCGGACTCTCCGATCTACGCGGCTCCTTTGAAACGGAACTCGATGGCAGTCAAGCAGCCGCGATCCCTGGGCTTCGCGATGCCCAGAGGTTCCTCGGCGCCATTCCACTCTCGGGCATTCGGATCGACGAGGGTCGGCTCAATGGTACGGTCAGCGGTGGCCGAGCGCGCATCAAGGAGTTCGCATTGGCCAGCCCACATCTGAGAGTTTGGGCCGACGGCTTTGTACAACTCGCCAGCGGGCGGATGGAAGTTGACGCGGTTATCTCGACGGGTAACTTCGAAGCCAATCAATTGGCGGATGCGTATTTGCAACTTGTCGCTCTGGATTTCGTTAGCCCCTTGGCCTTGTTGATTCGCATCAATCGACTCCTCAGCAATCGGACGATCTACGTCGATGCGCGCGGTCCAGTGTCCAATCCTCGCCTGAGCCTCAAACCCTTGGCAACGCTTCGCGACGAAGCCGTTCGGTATATCCTGCGAGATTTGCTCGGGTTGAGCCTGGCGGGTGGCATCGAACCCGAATGGGAGTGAATCGATTACGAAACAAAGGAAGACCTTTCCGGTCGTGCCGACAATGCATGTCGCCCCATTTGTTACCACAAAACCCATCAACGCGTGACGATAACGCTCAATGAAACGATTGAATCGGCTTTGACTTCCTTGAGCGAGAACGTATTGAACCATCGCATCCTTCTTCTCGCTACCAGCATCTGCTTACTTCCGGCTGTTGGATGCAGCACGCTGGGGTTGTCTCTCTACCCCAAAGGCAGCTTTCTAACCGAACAAGCGGAACGGGTTCTCGATGGTTCACCGACGGCGGCCGAATTGCCTCGAGAACTAAACCGCTCGGTGATCCCAGTGCACTACCTGGAACCGGGCGATGTGCTATTGGTTGAACCGGTTCATTTGGGCAGCGAGGTGCGTTTGCCTGCCGACCAACATGTGATGGCCGACGGCAGCATTGATCTGGGCGGATTTGGCCGATGTGTCGTCGCAGGATTGACGCTCGAGGAAGCCGAGCAATTGGTGGAACGAACGATTACAGATTCCGCCGAAGAAGAAACGCAGATCAACATTCGGTTGCTCGAACCGGTCCACCACTACTACGTACTTGGCGAAGTCAATTCACCCGGAAGCTATCCGCTATCGGGCTTTGAAACCGTTCTGGACGGGATCTTAGCCGCCGGTGGATTGACCAGCGATGCGGCCCCCTGCAAGATCTTGCTCGCCCGTCCCACGACGCCTTGTTCGTGTCGCGTGACGTTGCCGGTTTGCTACCGCGAGATCACTCAACTCGGTGACACCACGACCAATTACCAATTGCAACCTGGGGACCGGATCTTCGTTTCGACACGATCTTGTCTCGACGAACTGATGTTTTGGCAGTCGAACGAAACCTGCCAGCGATGCTGCCGCAGCCAACGAGCCTGCTGCCGCCCCGACGCGGTTGCAACCCTGGCTCCGGTAACCCCAGGTTTGTTCTTTGCCGCTGCCAATCCGTTGGCCAGCGACCTTGGCTTTATCGAGACCGAACCGTCAGCGAGCGAGATTTCCGCCTCGCCGAATGCGGGGCGGAACCTCGAGTCGCAGTGGCTTCCCGAGCCAACGCCCCGAGATTCAATCTTGGATCAAGATCGACTCGGCCGGACGCGTCAAGCCAGCGATTCGACGGCATCCAACCCCCCCGCTGCGGCGGATGGACAGTTGGATTTCCCGGAAGCGCTGAACTCGGAACCTTTGGAACTGCCCAACGTGTTCGCCCGTCCCTAACCAGGCGATGCCACCTCTCTCTCTTGCTAGCATCACCCAATAAAAAAGCTCGCGTTTTTTTCCGCCAACGTTTGCCAATTGAACCGCAATTGCCTACCATCATCGCCCAGCAGACACCGCTGGCTTCACTTCGAGCCAGTCTTTTCCGACGGGACACGATTGTTGAATTAAGGGAGTTGTAGACAATGACACGCATTCCACTGAGCCATGCGGAAGAGGAAGCTCGTCTTCGCCGCGAGCGACTGGATTTGAGTATTGCCGAAATGGGGCTTTCGGTTCGTACGACGAATTGTTTGGAAGAAACCGGAATCTTGACGGTTCGCGATTTGCTAAATGCAACGCCGAGAAAGTTGCTGGGCATCAGTAACTTTGGCGAGAAGACGCTCGAGGAAGTCTACGCATCGCTCGAATCGCTCGGTTTCTATCGCCCCGGTCACAAGACCGCATCGGTTTAGCCACGGTGCTGGAAAGCTGCTGATCCATGCCTCACTTCCCTCGACTTCGGATCCCCAAACCGTGGACCAAGAAACGGGGAAAACGGCAAATCGGTCATTCGCTTGGTGGGATTGCAGGCGAAGCGTTGTTTTACGCTTCGCTGTTTCTGGTTGGAGTGTTCGGCATCTCGATCGTCCTGATCGCCTGGTTCGTACCGGAGCGTGCCCCCGAGGTTTCGTCCGAGACCCTTTCGAGCTCATTGAGTTTTTGGGTTTTTGGGGTTTTGTCGATTGCGGCCATTGCCACGGGGGCGGGCGGGTTGTTGTATCGGTTGAGCGCGATCTCGACGAGCCACGAGCATCGCTCGGTCTTGTTGAGCCGTCCGCCGGGAATCGAGATCATTGGCCCAGGGTCCGACAGTGAATCGAAACTGCCAAGTGTCCCGCAAGGTCGATCACTGACCGACAGTCCCGGGGAACGGTTGACCTATCGCTTGGCGATGAAAACCGCGGATGAAGGTGGAATTCTCGGCCCCTCACTGCTGGCACTGCTTTGGAGCACGGTGTGGTTCGTTTTGTTGGCCGTCGTCGTTGCGGGCTTTTATTACGATCGCCCCCGCTACATTTTAACCTTCTTGCTCCTTCCCTTGGGTGGCATTGGCTATTGGTCGTTTCGCTCGTTCCTTGGGCAGCTTCGGCGAATTGCCGGCGTGGGATCCACGATCGTCGAAATCAGCGACCATCCGCTGATCCCGGGCGAGACCTACCGGGTGTATGTTTGCCAAATGGGACGTTTGCGGCTAAGAAGATTCAAAATAGTTTTAAGTTGTGAGGAAGAGTCCTTTTACCGCCAGGGGACGGATGTTCGGGTCGAAAAACACGAAGCATTCACCCAAGTAATTTGCAATACGCGTGATGTTGCGGTTGACCCACAGACCCCTTGGGAACAACAATTGGGCATTGATCTCCCTGAGAACGTCATGCATTCTTTTGTCGGTTCTCACAATGCCATCCGCTGGAAGATCATCGTTTCTGGAGAATCCCGTCCTTGGCCATCGTTCTGCCGAAGTTTTCCCGTCATCGTTCATCCGCCCGGGGTGCCGCTGAATCGCAGCCCGCGGTGAGCGTGTCGCTGTGTAGGGTCGATGGTGTCTATCAAGCAGGCGAAAGTTTGACGGTGCATTGGCGAATCAGCCGCGTGCCGATCGACCAACTGCAAGGCTTGGAACTATCGGTGCTTTGGCACACCGAGGGCAAAGGGGACGAAGACCTTCACGTCCATCATTTCCATCGGCTCGACGAAGACCAACTCAGGCAAACCGGGATTGCCGACTCGCAATCCATTTCCTGCAAATTGCCCTGCACGCCACTCAGCTATCACGGCCATTTGGTTCGGATCTGTTGGTGCATCCGGCTGCGACTGTTCCTTGAAGGGGGACGGGAAATCGTTAGCGAACATCCCCTTCATTTGGTTTCAAGTCGTCAGGTCGCTCAAATGCAATCCGACGACATCGACAACGCGAAGCTGGCCAGCGTCACTTCGGAATACAACAAGTCGAAAAGCCTCGGAATGAAACCGCGGCGATTGGCCGTTCGGGCAGGACTTGCTCATCGAACGCGGATGATTCGACGGGCCTCGTTTAAGAATTCGAAATCCAACCCGTCGAGCGGATGATTGCAACGGATGCGTCGAATCCGTTTGCCACTCGCTTCGTACGCCCCGGTGCGATCGCGTACCAATTCTTCAACGGCTCGGATCGCGACGAAGCACTGTTGCAACTTGCCGAACAGATCGCGAACTACCGTTTCTCGCTGATTCAAGGTCCACACGGCACGGGAAAATCAACCCTGATTCGGTCGTTGGCTCCACTGTTGAATCGTCGGTTCGGTCAAGTCCGCGAGGTCCAACTGCACTCGCTCTCCCCTTGGCAACGTGACTCGACGCGTTATCGCCACGCGTCCACAAACCGGGCCTTGGTTTTCAGCGAGCTAAAACACTTGGGCAGGAGCGATTTATTGGTTATCGACGGCGTGGAGCAATTAGCCTGGTACGACGTTCTAAGAGTTCGCTGGTATGCTCAAGCGAAAGCGGTGCATGTCTTGGCAACCAGCCACCGCCCGATTCAAGGTTTTCAATCACTCCGTAACACGACGCTGTCACCCGATCAGATGGAAGCACTGACCGACCAACGTCTCAGCGGACTCTCGGACCAGGTCAAGAAAACGATCCGCAATCACCTTGCAACCCGAACCAGTACCACCGCAGCCAATCTACGTGAATGCTGGTTCGAGTGCTACGACATTTTGGAACACCTTCGGAGACAATATGGCAACTCGACTCACCGTGGTGATGGTCCAATCACCGCCTCCAAGTAGCACGGCGGACTTCGAGCCAACCGATCCCGCTGCGTCCAAAAACTGCAGCAGCTTGCAATCCGTCGACCGAATCGTTGGCGAACTGCTGGGAGCCGCTGGGATTGATCTGATGCTGATCGGGCGTCCTGAACAGATTGCGCCCGATTCCACCGACCACTTGTCGCTCGAGTTGATTCAAGGGGACGTTGCCATTCTCGATTGGCAATCGCCGTCCGCACTATGTGAAGCGTTTGCCGAGTTGGGCCTCCGCGGTGCTCGCTTTCCGCACCCCCACGACGAGCAAACCGCTAAGCCAACCGCAAACCGCTCTCGCCGCCTCTATGCGTTCGACCTTCGACAATTTGGCTCTCCGCAAGCCATTCGGAACGCTATGCAGGAATTATTGAATGAAAAACAGGTTCGTACTTTTTCGCTGATCGCCGATCGGGAAGGGCAATCGACCGCGGCAAGGGAGCGCCGCACCGAACCGAGCCAAACGGATCGCTCCACTCCGCCGATCACTGTACGTACGAGTCCACCGCAACACACAACGGCCTCCGTTCTACCATTGCGCCACACCAACGGAGGCCCAGCGGGCGGTTATCGCGAAACGTCGAACGAGGGATCGAAGCAGCAACCGAAAGAAGCTCGGCCACAACAGCCTCCAGACGCACTCGATGCGCTCGTCGATCAGCTTGACCATTTTGATTTGGGCTGATGACCGATTTCTCAGATCCTCCGTTTGGCGCCGTAAAGATAATTGCCTTTCGGGGATCGGGGTGATAACCTAATGGTGCCCCCTGGGCGGGGCAGGTCCCTGCTGATTCCTTCTAAGAAACTCCTGAAAGCACCCCATGTCGGCTGTCACGTCTCAAACGAACAATGAAATCCTTGTGGTCGGTTTTACAGACAGCAAGATCCTGGACTCACAACGAATCGAGCAAGTAGGACGCGAATTGCAAGAGATGATCCCGCAAGCGATTCATAAGAAGATGTTACTCGTCTTCCGTGGCGTCTCATTTATGTCGTCGGCCATGATCACCAAGCTGGTGATGTTGAACAAAGGATGCAAAGCTCAAGGGGTGAACCTCAAATTCTGCGAGGTTTCGCCAAATGTGATGGAAGTCTTTAAAATCACCAAGCTGAACAAGCTATTTGATATTCAGGACAATGAGGAAAAGGCCATGGCGAGCTTTGACAAGAAAGGCTGGTTTGGTTGATCTCGATGGGGGAGTCGTCTCGATCACCTTCGGCCCTTTCTGATCAGCTGACTCAGCTGATTGAGACCGAGCGTGCAGCGATCGGCCACGAAATCCATGACTCGCTCCTACCGCTTCTGTTCGCCGCCTCAGCCGGTTTGCATCGTCTGCTTGACACCGCTGCCAAGGATCTACCCGCCGAATCAAAAGAGCTCCACGACCACAAGCGACTCGCCCAAGTCGCCGATTGGATCGACGAAGCGATGCAAACAGGGCGGCAGATCCTAAACGCCGCCTACCCCGTGGAACTCGACCGCAGTTCTTGGAGCGATGCAGCGCGCGGCACCATTGACCGCGTGATCGATGATCCATCGGGCCAGCGACCAGCCATCGATTGGCAAATCGATCATCGATCGACCCAACTCCCAATGGCCGTCGCCACCACCGCTTACCGAATCTCGGTCGAAGCGATCCGAAATGCACTGCGACATGGCAAAGCGACCAAGATCACGGTCGCTGCTTCCAAACGAGGAAACGAGTTTTCGTTAGCCATCACCGACAATGGAGTCGGCTTCGCCCCCGACGAAGTGCCGGCTGACCGCTATGGAGTTCGAACGATGAAATCACGATCCCATCTGATCGGCGGATCAGTGAAGATCGATTCCAAACCGGGAGGACCGACGACCGTCGAGTTCACGATCGACCTAGCGGGTGAGCCCTGTGCGACTCGAGAAGCGGAGCCAAGAGGGCAGGTCTCGTAACGCGTTGAGTCCCGAATCAGAGCATGCCAAGCCTAACAAACGGGATGCCGCGACGTCATTGGTTTTCATCAGCGCCACTTTGATCGCGGTTGCCTCGATCGTTCCACTCGGACATGCTTTCGACTGCCCGATCCTTGAGTTCGGTGAACTTGCTGCTGGCCGCAGTCAGACGCTCGTCCCACACCGGATCCGGCTCCATGTCCCTTGTCTCTTCAAGGAAGGTCACCATCATTGCGGCCAATCCTAGCGGTTCATAAAAGGCCAAGTTGGTCAAGTAGGCCGAGACAACCACAAACACCGCCGCAGGAAACCGGAGCGATTCAAAAAAGTAACCGAACGCCAAGAACCTCACACATGCGACCGATGAAAAACGAAAACACGGAGGCACGGTGCTCACAGAGGAAAACGAGAAACCAGCCTGCTGCCTCTGTGGTTCTCTGCTGCTCTGTGTCTCAAGATCGACCGCGAAACCATCGACTGCGCAATTCTTGACACGACGAATGCTAGCGGTCACGGGGCGGCGACGAGAGATTTTCTATTTTCGACGAGCGCGACTTCGCCTCTCCGATGCATGGCACTGATACTCGCGAGCTTGTGTTAGTTGTCATCTGGTTATCGCTTTGCTAGGCGATCAATGTCGGTTGGGCGAAAGAAAATCACCTGCGAAAGATCAACGACCTTCATTTTTTTGGGACGCTGGCAGTTGCCAAGCATAGCGACACGATGCTACATTACCTAGTAGTGTTAGGCATTTACTGGAGGAGGATCAGATGGCATCAAAAGAACTCATCGCAGCATCAACGAGACCTTTGGTCTTGGCGATACTGTCGAGGGGCGAGAGTTATGGATACGCGATCATTGACCAAGTGCGTGAACAGTCCGACGGCCATTTGGAGTGGTCCGAAGGAATGTTGTACCCCGTTTTGCATCGAATGGAGAAGGAAAAGCTCATCC
Source organism: Novipirellula artificiosorum (assembly GCF_007860135.1). NCBI lineage: Bacteria > Pseudomonadati > Planctomycetota > Planctomycetia > Pirellulales > Pirellulaceae > Novipirellula > Novipirellula artificiosorum. The sequence goes on along the minus strand of NZ_SJPV01000008.1, from coordinate 8,247 downwards.
TTTCATCTTGGAAGATTGGCGAAAACGGGCGAAAGCGAAAGTACTACCGGCTTAGCAAATCAGGGACGCGTGGGATCGAAGCAGAACGGACGCAATGGCTTGCGGTGCACGAAACACTTGTATCTTTTTGGGGAGCGAAGACATGTTTGAGCTAGAACAGGCGATTGATGACTGGAAGCGGACATTCCGCCCAGATAGTTCCATTGAAGCCGATGGCATCCTGGAAGTTGAATCGCATCTTCGTGAGTCGATCGAACGTCTTCAAGGAACAGGCCTGAGCGAACGCGAAGCGTTTGCTGTTGGTGCGTATCGTCTGGGCATCACTGCGGACCTGGAATCTGAATTTGGAAAAAACAAACCAGTTTCTGCTTGGCGAACACGCCTTGCGTGGATGCTTGGCGGTTTCCTCTTGTTCACGCTTTGCGGAAGCGGCGTATCGGCATTGGTTGCAATGACGGGGGCTTGGATGGCGTACGCAGGAGTGGAGGCAACAATGGCCGGACCGATATCGATCGCCGTTCTGACCGTTGCCTGGGCTGGCCTACTAGCGATCGCTTACCGCGGACTCGTCAATCGCGATCCTACCAACAATCGTTTTACGTGGAGATGGGCGGCTGTCACAGGGCTAGCCCTCTATGTACTACCAACCGCAACCGTCATGGGCCGGTTGGCACAGCAGCGGATCGCGGACGCCGCGTGGTATGGTGACACCGCAACGTGGCTCGGTTTTGGCGGATTCTTCTTCCATTTCGGCGGCTACTTGTTTTGCCTGGTGGCTTTGTGCAAGCTCAGCAAGCCCAGTGTGCCGGTCGTGGTTCGCCGGTTCTCGAAGTCCTGTCAACCATGAATCCCAGCGTCGTCAGGTCCGTTCTCAACGTCTCCGCTTACCATGATCGCATGTCCCCAGAATAGGTCTCCATCATCAAACCAATCCAGCGAGCGGTCAAGAATCAGGTCCCCAAGTTGCTCGGTTTCAACAACGATTGGCTGTAGCAATTTCTGCGCAATACTCTGGAACTGCGGAGAAGAATCGATTGTTTCCGATGAGATGAGGATAGATCGATTCCGCTCTTTCGATAAAAGTAGCTTCAGCCGGTGGACGGAAAACGCCGGAAAATCGGGCCCCCAGTCATGATCTTGAGCAACGGGATGAAGCACCAGCAACTCATCCTCGATGATTGAGCCATTCGATTCCTTCCAGGCCGCAAGCGAGAACATGTGCACATCGAACCCATCATCGTCGCGTACCGAGGCACCCTGGCTGCTCGGGGAAACAAGTCCTTCGATCACAATGGGTTGGTCGTTGTATGCAACGTCCGCGACATCAACTTCTGCAAGCGAATTTAGGTTGGGTGGGATGTAGGACTCGGTCAATGCATCTCCTTCGGGGCCAGAACATCCCGCGAGCACGAACAGGGTAAGGATGAAAATTCGACGATCTAACATTTGCTTGGCATACGCTACGCGCACCGGGAGCGAGAGAAAGGGTTGTTAACGGCCAGCTCGCTCGGCGCGCGTTCTCCGAACGAGTCTTCCGAGTTGATTCTTCCTCCGTTTCGGTGGCGACTTGCTTTGCTTCGTGGCTTTGTGCAAGCTCAACAAACCGAGTGTGCCGGTCGTGGAACAGCCCATTACCCTGAAGAACGGCGTGCAGCTTTCAGTCGGATAACGGTGACGACCAACCGGCGGCGACGGTCAGTCGTCTACGGTAAGAAGATTGCGCCAATGATGCCTACAATCAGAAACAGTGCAAGTAGCCCCAGCAAAACGTAAATGACGAGTCGGAGTAAACCACCACCTCGAGGGCGCAAGTACCGATCACGGACTAATCGACGCAGACAGCGATCCATCGCCCCTTCCCGCACGCGAATCCCTCGACGCGAAAGTGGTTCGGGTTGCCAAGGCGGAGTGTCTAAGAACCGAATCACGGCGGCATCATCGATTGTTTCCGGTAGTTCTGTTGGGAGATCGCGAGACGCCCAATCGCGGAATTGACGATAGGCTTCCGCCCTCGGGTGCTTGGCAAGGCTGAGTTGAGATGGCAAAAAAACGAGCAATTGGCTGGGTGCGAGTCGTTCGATGGCAGTGCTGAATTCCCACTGGATGCCCGGCGTGCTTCCGGCTTGGATTACGACAACGCGCGCCCTATGGAGCAAGTCCACAACAAGCTCCTGCCAATGCGCGTTTTCCACGTACATTCGCGCTGCACCGGTTGGCGGAAGTTTCTCACCGGGTTTACCAATCGCGACCATTGGACCGATCTTACGCAGGTGCTTGGCGAAACGCTCCTCATAGGTGGCGCTGACACGGGCCTGAACTGGGTGGAGGATTTGATCTGTTGTTTGCAATTCCTGTTTCATGTTGTCCTGCGCAAATGAACGCAGATAGACAACGGGGGCACGTTGACCGACTCGAAATGCCGCTTCGGCGGACTCTGCGATGTTCCTACGTGCGATTCGGAAACAGCCCACACCGGCGTATGCGGTCGAGAGCCCAAGTATTCCCACGAATACGCACACAACCGCCTCACCAGCTACTTCGCCTTGCTGCTCGGTGGGGTTCGTGGCTGAATCCGCTTCTGCCTTACCGATTTGCATTGCAGCCCATAAGATTAGGGTCAAGGCCAAGGCAAGTAAGCATAGACAGGCTCCCAACATTCCCCACATGGCCATCTTCACATACGAAGAGCGTGGAGAGTGAACGGTTATTTGAGCACCACTTTGTGTGACGTAGTTCCAAGCGTGCACATCGGAGCGGTCTGCCATTTGTGTCTCCGGACGACAAGCATTAATGATGGCAAGGAAAATGACGACGAAAGAATCCAGGTAAGTCCGAGGTTGATGGGTGGGAGTCTTTCGTCATGAAAATGGCGACTCGGACCCGTGATCGGAGCAGCGGCTGGCCGCCTGCCACATTTTTGCCATCCACCACACACAAGGACTGAAAATATATAAAAAATTCTCGCACTTGACCTCGGCAAATTCAACTCCGTCTGCCGCTTCTTTGACAACAAAACTCGTAAAACACGCTCTCTCACGATGCCCACCGAGCCGCAACCCATCGCCAGCGTCCTTAAGAACGCAAAGGCTGACCTGGTTGTCATGGAATCTCGCGACCCCTTGGGGTAGCTCGACGACAATGACGATCCTGATGGGCAGCAGGCGGCAAAAACGGACAAAGGTTGATCAACTCTTGTTGTTTCGCCAAATCCGGAAACCGAAGCGAGAAAGCAGGAACCAACCAACCAGGAAGACCGGCAGACCAAAAAAAAACGCTGCAAGTCTGGGGTAGAAAAACAGCAGCTCGAAATCAGGTGGTGGTTTAATGGCAGCAGCTGCCATTACGTTGCCAGTGACTGCCACCAAGCCCCATCCCGCCGGTGCGAGGTTACGAATGCCAAAGCCCTTTTGATCGGCCGGCGTATCCAAGACATAAAGAGCAGCTAACGTCGATGCAGCCGTCAGGTTGCCGAAAAAAAACACGCCCCCGGCTCTAACGAGCGTGCTGCCCGCAGGCCGTTCCCACCACAGTACAACTACCATCGCCATTAGGAAGCCAATGGCCATCGTAAACAACGCCAAAGCTACCACCAAGCGTCGTAGTGTCATGGGCATCTCCGGATGGTAGCGGGTTGAGCGGAGGGTATGAAAAATATTCGGAGGTCCTTGAGGCCGAACATTTCGGGCAACGCGGTGGGGAGAAAACGTCGCCAAGCGAAGCGAGCCATGGGGCCGATTCCGGCACGCGTTCACCCGTGGGTTCTGTCCTTGGTACCTGCGTTGACTCGGCCAATCCGAGCTCGTTTTCACGAGCCGCAGCATACCAAACCTCACCGCATCCTCCAAGCATTGGCGGAACGCCCCAAGGTTACAGCAGCAGGCCACCTGGAGGCAGTCAGGGACCCGACCGATAACCGAAACGGCTTAGCGACTGGTCACTCCGACGCGTTATCCAATGTCCGAAGGAGAGAGGATAAACCACAGAGAACACGGAGGGCACAAGGACAGCACGGAGAATCGGCTCTGTGTTCCTCTGTGGCTCTGTGTTTCAATCGTCCGCGCAACCCGGTTGCCAGACGCAACCAAGACATCTTGAATCGCTGCACACTCGGAAGATCAATCATGTTCAACCCAGATCCGATGATCCGATCCATCGTTCCATTGATCGATGGAACCAAGACGAAACAGGAGTTGGTTGCATGTGTTTTTGAGTTGGCGAAAGAAGGCAAGCTCGCCCCGAATGTCGAAGGGAACAGCTCGGTCGAGGTGAACGCCGCTTGCAAGGCGATCCTTGATCAAGTGCTTGATCAACTGCATCAATCCGCTCTTTTGGTTTAGCTGGCATCGGCGAGCCAGCTTCTTTCCAGTCGGAAGGACCATGGACCTGCCCGCGTCGCTTTCATCAACCAATCAAGACGGTCGGGTAGCCCATGACAATCGTTCCGCCATGTGCGGTCAGATCGCCGAGCCGCGCGGCTGGTTGACCGCAGATCAGAACGGTAAAGGAGCCCAAGACAATGACATCGGGTGGTCCGACACAAGTGGCCATGTCCCCCACCCGAGCCGCAGGCATTCCGCCAATCAACACGGGAATTCCGCCTGGCGGCAGGATGGGCCCTCCGACATGTGGAACCACACCCGTAACCATCGGGCAGACATGCATGTCCGCGACGCGTGCGGCTGGCATTCCCATCACCTAACTCCCTTTTTCGATTCCCAGCTGAATGAACGCGTGATACTTCTCACTCGCTTTCTCGGGTTCTTTCTCGACCGCGGCCAGGATCGCCGAACTGGAAACGGCGTGCGCCGTCAAGTGTGAGGCGGGCGGAATGGCCGGTACCTCCGGTGGCCCCATGCTCCCCTCGCTCCAAAACGCACCCATTGCAGCCCAGCTCGTAGGCGTCTTGAGCTCCGCTGCCTCCGCCGCGCTTTGCGCTGCACGCCGATTGGCTTCGCTGGGATCTGCCACCCAAGCTTGGATCACCTCCATGGCTCGCGCATCGGCGTCAGCAAGTTTGCCCTGGTTTGCCTTGACGATACAATCGGCAGCCCAAGCGACCGCATCGCGTCTCGGCAACGCGTTGGCCAGAAACCGGATGGCGTCGGTGAATTGCTCGTTTTGTTCGAGTACCTCGAGGTACTGTTTCGGTGAATGGTCGGGCTGGAGCAATGTCGCAGCGGCCTCGTCCAGTTCTTTCATCTGATCGCAGATCGGTTTCGCTGTCGCAGCGACAAACCCACTTGGCTCATCGCGAACCGCGATGATGGGTTCGAGCTCCGAATTGGCGTCAGAGACCTCAATCGCAGCTTCACCCTCCGAGGACGCTTCCACGTCCATGGTGGTGTGGATCCGGCTATCCTGCCCGCTGAGGATGACATGAAAGACGTTCTGGCCCGCCGCAACTTCGTCGCCGTGCTTTAGCTCGGCGTGCGTGATTCGTTCGCCGTTGAGCATCGTCCCGTTGCTGCTGTCCAAATCATCCAAAAACCAGTGAGGCCATTGGCAAACCACCGCAAAGTGACGCCCCGACATCTCTTCATTGTTAGCGAAGCTGTAGTCAGCCTCGTCGGTACGACCGACGGTGGTTTGTCCACCGGATTGCAGAAAGATCTTCCTGCCCGCTCCTGGTCCCTTCACGACTTCTAGTGTAATCGTCATGTCACTCTCTCGTTGCTCCATGTGATGTCACCTGTCGGAGACGGTCTCGTCAAAACACCTCATCCGTTTCAATTGATCATCGTGACGCCACCCTTTGCTTGCAGAACGGCCTCTCCTTGGACTTTCGTGACCAATCCCTTAATGTCGGTGATGAGGTCTCCTTCAATACTGACCATCATCCCTTTGATTTCCACCCCCATTTGATCGACCTTGACGCTGCTGCTGCCAACCTTCAACTCAATCGACTGCATCGCCTCGGTCTCCGATTTCCCCAAATCCATCAGGACCTTGCAATCGCCCATTTTGAGTTCAAGGAAATCGTTTCCCATTTCGACCTTCGTACTACGATCTCCTCTTGAAATGGTCGTCATCTGGTCCTTCAATACCTCAATCGTTTGCGTTCCTTCTTGAGCGTTTTGCCCACCGACCTTTAAGCTCTGGTTGTTGCCAATTTCAATCGTCTGATCGACGCCTACGTTGAGGGTATCATTATTTTCGACGATGGTATTTCGGTCTTTCTCAGCGTGAATGTATAACTCCTCTTCGCCCTTCTTGTCTTCAAATCGGATCTCGTTGAAGTTATCGGGACTGCCTTCTTTGGAGCTGCGTGTTTTGATCGTGCTCTTGGTCTGTTCGCTGGGCAAATCGTAGGGTGGCATCTGCTCGGCGTTGTAAACACGACCGGTGATAATCGGACGGTCAGGATCGCCTTGGATAAAGTCGACCACCACCTCTTGGCCAATGCGAGGATTGAACAGCACCCCCCAGTTCTCTCCGGCCCAGTTTTGCGCAACGCGAATCCAGCAACTGCTGTTCTCGTCGTTCTTTCCTTCTCGGTCCCAGTGGAATTGCACCTTCACTCGCCCATATTCGTCGGTGTAGATTTCCTCGCCTGACGGACCCACCACGATCGCCGTCTGCACACCGGAAATCATCGGTTTGGCGGTACGGCGTTCGGGACGGAACACGACCGCATCCGGGATACAGGCGAAAGAGTTCGAGTAGTCCGTTTCCGCCGAATTGGATCCCGTCTCGTAGCCAAGAGATTCCGTCCCGACATGTCGGATCTCGGTGATCACGTAGGACTTCCCTTCTTCATCCTCGTTGTGGTGCTTGCCAACACGAAAACGGCCTCCGATTGTAAAGGTTTTGCAACCACTGGTTCCGTACACGACGTCATGGTGGGCTTCCTCTTCCTCCATCCGGAGTCTTGTTTCCATTTCGCCATCGCTTCTCTCGACATATTCACCGGGATAGTCGTAAACCTCGTACTTGTCTACGCCGGGCAGGTCGACGATCGTGTCCGTGTGCGTCATCAAACTGGTACTGGGCTTCTTGAAATCGAAGTCGGTCTGAGCCCATTTGCCGGGACGAAACTCGTAGTGATGTTCCCAACTGTGGAGATGATCCTTGACTGCGATCGCGCTGAAGTCACCGGGTAGGTCGACCTGATTTTCAGGGCAATCGATGTAGGCACCTTTGTGATCGGTCATCACCAGGGTGTGCTTACCATCGGCATGCTTAAAAAAGTAGAAGATGCCTTCCTGTTCCATCAGTCGCGAAATGAAGTTGAAGTCCGTTTCACGAAACTGAACGCAATAGTCCCAGCTCTTGTGTTGAAGCGAAATCTGCAATTCAAAATCGCTGAACCCGAGGTCTCCCAAGATCTGCTCGATGATTTCGGGAACCGTTTTGTTTTGAAAGATGCGACAGTCGGCCGTGCGGGTCAGGAACCAAAGCCACGGCACCACTTCGGCCCGGTAGTTACGACGGTGCTCTCGATCCTCGTCGCCTGCAATGAAACGGTTCACGAACCCGTTAAAATGTCGCCGGGAACCATCGGCCAACTCGACACTGAACGTCACATTCGATCCAACGATGTCCTTGGCCGCAATCGAATTGTCGTCCGAGATCATCTGCAACTGGTACGTGAACAGCCGAGACATCTCCTCGTTACCAGAAAACGAAGTCAGAAACAGGACGTCGTCCCCCAGCGGCGTTGATAAATTCAGAAAACGAGGTTTTTGCGATAGCGCCATCGACGTCTCTCCCGCTCGCGTTCAAAACTCTCGAAAGAACATCCGCAAATATTGTTCCGCGATGGAATTCACGTGGACTCGTTGGTTCCCTTCCAATCCACTTTTGAGTCGGTACAAGTTGCGCTGCTTGACCCTATTGGAATTATCGATCCACGACCTGGCATCAAAACCACTTTCGATTTGCAAAGTCGATCGGAACGAACAGCGAACGGAAGAGCTAGACGTGTAACAATAACGCACACAGCGGGCGGAAATGCTCACTTGCCAGCACGCGACGACAAACGACAACCTCCGACCAGTGAGGTCGTACGGTTTTAAGTTGTGACTGCTGCAGTGTATAGGTATCCGCCCACCCCTGCTCGCGCAGAGTTCGTCCGGTTTTTAAGTTATTGATTGAAAAAGACTTACAAGATTTACCTCGTAAGCATTCGCGGAAGTTGTGGTGAGAGCGAGTTGATCTGGCGGTGAGTGGCGGGATTCTCTATTTGGGGGTGCATGAGTGCTTCGGTTTTAGAATCTCAGTCGGTTGATGAACGTCTAAGGTCACTGA